>NZ_JALQEK010000031.1:0-427223 GCF_023630765.1 Caballeronia sp. ATUFL_F2_KS9A
CTATCGCCGATTCCGAAGAACCAGCCGCACTCGCCATCAAGCGCCCACACTTATCGGCTGTTAGTTTTTAAAGAGCACATCGCAAGACAAGCCTTACTTCAACTTCCGTCTTGCGTCGCTGCATCAGCAGCAGAGAAACGAGATTATGAAGAGCCGATGACATCTCCGCAAGCCCCTTTCGCAAATTATTTTTCTGCGCCCGCCAAACGCCGCTGGACGTACAAATAGCCAGACATGCAAACGCGGGAAGTCCCGACCGACTCCCCCGCGCTCACCAACAGCCCGACGACTCAGCTTCCGAAAAACAGCGTGCAATAACTCGCGGGCCCGACGCAATCCGACGTAGACATCCACATCGAACCATGCTTCATCGACATCGGCTTGCGCATCGCGCCTGAACCCGACGCCGCGCCGCCGGCATGGGTGCCGCCGTACGCTTCATTCGCTTCGTTCGCGTTCCGCCGCGCGGCGACCTTCGCTTCCGCCGCCTGAATATCCGAGGGATAGTTGGCTTGCTCGCCCGTGGCCGGCGAATACCCCGCCTGTTCGAGCTGAACAAGCTCGGCCTTGACTTGTTCGCGCGTCAGAGGGGCGTTCTGGCTCTGCGCGAAAACGAACGTGGGTGCAGCGACCACGGCGACGGACACGACGATTTTGGCGATGGCGTTCATGATGTTCACTCCGACAGAAAAGGTTGACCGGATCGCACGCGATCCACGACCTCATCGAACGCACAGGGCCCTTGCGCGGCTTCGACTCACTTGACCTAGGTTTCAAGCGTAGAGGCTTCGATTGGTTAACCCGGGTACGCAGCGATCTATTCCCGCGTCGAAGCAGACTCTATAAGAAGAATAAAGAAGGAAGCGCGGAGGATGAACCGGATGAGGAGTCCGGCAAGGCGCCAGCCAGCACCCGTCCACCGCGATCGTAATTGTGATGCAAAGCGCCGTGAAGATCATCGGCGCTCACGCAGCCCGTGCTCAATGCGCGTCCGGCACGAGATGCACGCGTTTCTCCGTTGCGGCTTCGACGGCCGAGCGCGAATACAGCAACGGGAAGTACTGCCCGTCGAGCCACATCTGCGCGAGATCGCGATAATGCGGGCTATCCGGATCGCCCGATTCGCCAGGCAGATTCACCGCACGCGAGTTGTCCCAGTTGCCGACATCGACGACCACACGAAACGACGGTCCGTTCGTCTCGCGGAAGTCGCTCGCGCGATAGGTCGACTGATTCGGCGTGTAAGCGCTGCCTCCCTTTCCGATCGGCCCGACGTTCAGCTTCGCACGCATGTCCGCATCGACGACATCGGCCAGAGGATGCGCGTTGAGGTTCGTTTGCAGCTTGCCCCAACGCCACTGGGTTGCATCGGCGCCTTGCAGATGACGCATCTCCGCATAGGCATCGCGCAGACTCGAAAGCAGAACGGCATCGCGTTTGGCCGGCGCCTCGTCGCCGAAGCGCGTCTCGGGATGTTCGAGCGAATCGAGCATCACCGAGGTATCGGGTGCGCCGAACGACGCCGCCGCGTCCTTCGGCAACACCGCTTCCTTGAACGTGCGTCCGAGATGACGCGAGAACCATACTTCTTCGAGCGCGGCTTGCGGCGAACTCGCGCTCATGTGCGCGTCCCAGTCCTTGAGCATCGCGAGCGCGGCGCGTGTGTCTTCATCATCGCTCGAAAGCGGCGCGAGTAATGCGACGAGCCTGCGCGCCGGAATCGAAACGTCATCGTTCTGCAAGCGCTCGGAGTCTTCGATCGACACCCTCGGCAGCGATTTCAACACTTCGTCGATACGCTGATGCCGCGACCCGTTGGTCCATTCGAAGCCGAGCTTGCGCTCCGCATACGGATAACCCGCGGGCAGATTCATTTCATTCGACGTGGTGAAATAAGCTTGCGCCGGGTTATAGACCGAAGGCATTGCATCGCGCGGCCAGAAGCCCGCCCATTCATAGCGGCCATCGCCGGGCACGGGCATGAGGCCGTCCCAGTTCGGGCGTTTCGGCGCGAGGCCGCTCGGCACCCAGCCGATGTTTCCATCCTTGTCCGCATAGAGCTGATTCACAGTCGGCGCGCCCCATGTCGCAAGCGATGCCTTGAACTGCGCGTAATTCTTCGCGCGCATATAGCGCATCGAATCGAAATACGGCGACATGCCGGGCGACAGCCACGCCGTGCGCACGGCGAAGGCGCGATGCTTGCGTTCTTCCGTATAGATCACAGGACCGTGTCGCGTGTAAAGCAGATCGGCGGTGACGGGAGCGCCATTACGCACGGCGATCTGTTCACGCACGACGCGCATCGGCTCCCACTTGCTCTTATAACGATACTGCCGCGAATTCGCCGGATTCAACTCGTATACATAGAGATCTTCCTGATCGATGTTGAAGATCGTGAGTCCATAAGCGATCGAGCCGTTATGCCCGATCGAAATGCCTGGCGCCGAAGGTTCGCCCGCGCCGATGATATCGAGCGTCGGCGTGCTGATCTGCTGAATGTAGCGAAGGCTCGGCGCGGCATAAGCACGATGCGGATCGTTCGCCATGATCGCGCGGCCCGTCGCCGACTTCGATGGCGCGATCACCCAGTTGTTGCTGCCTTCGGTCACTTCCTCGGGATTCTCGGCTGCGGCGATCATCGTCGTCGATGCATCCGTGCTCTTCATCGACTCCTTCGTCACGCGCACGCCTTGTGTTGCGAGCGTAAAGACTTTGAGGACATCATCGGGAAGGCAGGGATCGAGGCCCGCGGGCATCTGCGCTTTCCACTGCGGCTGCAGTCCGAAACGCACGGTGTCCGCGTCGAGCGAGCTCTTGCACGTCACGCGTGCACGCGCGACTTCGCTTGTGAGATTTCGCGTGAGACCGTGGCTGCGAATACGCACGATATCGTCGGCGCTCCATTTCGCCGGCCAATAGCCGATCTTGCGAAACTCATAAGGCATGCGGTCCGGATGCGCGGCAAGCCAGTCGATATACGCATTCACGCCGGCTGCGTAGCGTGTCGCGGCAGGCTTCGCATCGGGACCATAGCGCTGCCATTCGGTCGCCATGTCGCCGCGATAAAGAAAGAGCCGCGTGGCCTTGTCCTGTTCCACATAAGCGGGACCGAAGACCTCCGAAAGCTCGCCGAGGCCGCGTCTGCGCCACAGATCGATCTGAAACATGCGGTCACGCGCGGCGTTGAAGCCTTGCACGAAGAAGGCGTCGCTATCGTTTACGGCGAAGATGTGCGGTACGCCCCAACGGTCGATCAGGATGTCCGACGGTTGCGAAAGACCGGCAACGGCAATCGTTTCATCGCCCGGTGTATCGGCGAATGCGATTCGCGCGTCGAGCGGTGCGATTAGAGATGCGCCGATCGTCAGCGCAATCAGGCGTTGTCCCTTTCTTCGATTCATCTTGGCGTCTCCGTTCTTATCAGTGTCGATTCCAGTCACACGAATATCGCACTGTAATTCGAATGCAGGAGACACGCAAAGGTTGTCGGCGGTTATTTAATTCGGACGCCGAATCTATTCGCGAAACGCTTTCACCCGAATGACGCCATTCTCGAACAGCGACTCGAGCTCACTCGTCCTGCCGCGGCTGCTCCTGCAAAGCCGTATCGCGGATGACTTCCGCGAACTTCTCCAACGCCTGCAGCGGACCACTCACGCTGTTGTATTCCTGCGTGCCGATCCGGCCTTCCAGCACCACTGAAAAGCCGCAGTCCTGCGCGATCTTCAAAAGATTGTCCATGTCGTAGTCGCCTCGTGTCGCTATCAGCGAAGCACACGTAATGCCTGCTCGCGCTTTCGTCTTACTTTCGCTCGTGGCGTCGTTTTACGCCGGCGCATCCGCCCCGCCTGTAATTTTTACTCGCGCCGTCTATCCTTGATTTGGCACACCCGCGTGCGACCCACCGCCGCTCTGCTTGACACCGACGAGCCGCCTCACGTATTGTTTGGTAGACCAACCAAGTAACGAATACTTCCACGGAGCGCGCCATGAGCCGCATCACCGCCATCCCGACCTGCTTGCTTTTCGCCACGGCGCTCGCGGCGTGCTCGCATCAGGACCGCGATATCTATCAGGGCTACGTGGAAGGTGAATTCGTCTACCTCGGCTCGTCGCAATCGGGCAAGCTCACAGCGCTGTCCGTCGCGCGGGGGCAAACGTTGAAGGCGGGAACGAGCGCCTTCATGCTCGAATCGGCCGATGAAACCGCCGCCCTCGATCAGGCACAGCGTCAACTCATGGCCGCGCAGTCGCAACTCGAGGACATCCTCACGGGAAAGCGCGCACCGGAGGTCGCATCGGTGCGCGCGCAACTCGCGCAGGCACGCGCGAACGCTCGCAAGACCGCGCTGCAACTGAGCCGCGATGAAGCGCAGTTCAGCGCGGGCGGCATCGCCAAAGGGCAGCTCGACGATTCGCGCGCGAATGCGGATGCCGCCGCCGCGCAAGTACGCGACCTCGCCGAACAGGTCGATATCGCACGCCTGCCGGGCCGTCCTCAACAGATCGCGGCGCAACGCGCGCAAGTCGCAGCCGCGCAAGCCTTTGTCGCGCAGGCGCAATGGAAGGTCGACCAAAAGCGCGTTGCGGCGCCTGCGGACGGGCTCGTGTACGACACGCTTTATCGTGTCGGCGAATGGGTACAGGCGGGCAGTCCGGTCGTGCAGATGTTGCCGCCGCAGAACGTGAAAGTGCGCTTCTTCGTTGCGGAAAACATGGTGGGCAGCCTCGCAACGGGGCGCGCGATATCGATTCATTGCGACGGCTGCACGGAAGACGTGCCCGCGAAAATCACCTACATCTCGAATCAGGCCGAATACACGCCGCCGGTCATTTATAGCAACGAGAACCGCTCGAAGCTCGTGTTCATGGTCGAAGCGCATCCTCAACCGGCCGATGCATCGAAGCTGCATCCGGGCCAACCCGTCGGCGTGAGGTTGCAATGAGTGTAACGAGCATGCAGGACACGCAATACGTCATCGACGTCCAGAATCTCAACAAGCACTTCGGCGACAAACACGTCGTCAACGATGTATCGCTGCAAGTCGCGCGCGGCGAGATCTTCGGCTTTCTCGGCCCGAACGGTAGCGGGAAGACAACATCCATCCGCCTGATGTGCGGCCTGCTCACACCCGATTCGGGCAGCGGTACGTGCCTCGGCTACGACATCGTGCGCGAAAGCGAAGAGATCAAGCGCAACGTCGGCTATATGACGCAGCGCTTCTCGTACTGGGAAGACCTGACGATTCGCGAGAATCTCGACTTCGTCGCGCGCATCTATCAGATGAGCAATCGCCGCGAAACCGTGGATCGCGCGCTCGGAGCGCTCGGTCTGGAGAGCCGCGCGAGTCAGCTGACGGGCTCGCTCTCGGGCGGATGGAAGCAACGCCTCGCGCTCGCCGCATGCATGCTGCACGAGCCGAAGCTGCTCCTGCTCGATGAGCCGACCGCAGGCGTGGATCCCACCGCGCGCCGCGACTTCTGGGAGGAGTTGCATCGTCTCGCCGCGAAAGGCATTTCGGTGCTGGTGAGCACGCACTACATGGATGAAGCCGAGCGATGCCACAAGCTCGCGTATATCGCGTATGGCAAGCTGCTTGCGCAAGGCACCGCGAACGAAGTGATCGCATCGCAAAACCTCGCGACATGGAGCATTCACGGCGAGCATTTGAGCGAACTTTCCGAACGCTTGCGCAAGACGCCCGGCATCGATCAGACCGTCGTATTCGGCTCTGCGCTGCATGTGAGCGGCAGCGATCACGCTGCGCTCGAGGCGGCCGTGCGCGATGCGACAAAAGACGGCGCAACGCGCGCCGAGCCGATCGAAACCGGACTCGAAGATGTCTTCATCTATCTGATGAGCCGGTCGACCGACAACTTCAAGGTGACGTCATGAAGGCACGCGGCCCGCTCGCGATATTCGCGCGCTTCTCCGTGACGCGCTGGTGGAGCATCGTCATCAAGGAGTTCCTGCAATTGCGGCGCGACCGCATCACGTTCGGCATGATCGTCGGCTTGCCTATCGTGCAGCTCGCCCTCTTCGGCTACGCAATCAACACCGACCCGAAGCATCTGCCGACGGCCGTGATCGTCGGCGATCAGAGTCCGTTTTCGCGCAGCTTCATCGCGGCAATGGAGCACTCCGGCTATTTCGACATCGTCGAGACGCTGCCCGACGACGAAGCTGGCCGTCGCGCACTTGCGCAAGGCCGCGTGCTTTTCGTGCTGAACATTCCCGTCGACTTCTCGCGCAAGCTGTTGCGCGGCGAGCGGCCCGCGCTGCTCGTCGAGGCCGACGCGACCGATCCGAATGCGGTGAGCAAGGCGAGCAACGCGCTGACCATGCTCGTACGATCCGTTGCCGACAAGGACATCACCGGCCCGCTTGCTCGTTTGAACGCAACGCCCGCCCCATTCGACGTGCAGGTCCACAACCTCTACAACCCCGAAGGCATCACGCAATACAACGTCGTGCCCGGCTTGATGGGCGTGATTCTCACGATGACGCTCGTCATGATGACCGGCCTCGCGATGACGCGCGAACGCGAGCGCGGCACGATGGAAAACCTCCTTGCCACGCCCGTGCGTCCCGTCGAAGTGATGACGGGCAAGATCGTGCCTTACGTGTTCATCGGTCTCATTCAGGCGTCGATCATTCTCGCGGCCACGCGTTTCGTCTTCCATGTGCCGCTCGTCGGCAATCCGCTCGCGATCTATCTCGCCGCGCTGCTTTTCATCGCCGCGAATCTGACAGTGGGCATCACGCTGTCGTCGCTCGCGCAGAACCAACTTCAGGCAATGCAGCTCACCATGTTCTATTTCCTGCCGAACATCCTTCTCTCCGGCTTCATGTTTCCGTTCGCGGGCATGCCGGCGTGGGCGCAGTTCATCGGCAATTTGCTGCCGCTCACGTACTTCAATCGCCTGATTCGCGGCATTCTTCTCAAGGGCAACGGCTGGGCGGACCTGTGGCCCTCGGTGTGGCCGATGGCGCTCTTCACCGTCATCGTGATGGGCATTGCGTTGCGCTTCTATCGGCGCACGCTCGACTAGGGAAACATCGATGAAAATGATTCTTCCCCTCTGCGCGCTCACGTTGTGCGGCTGCACTGTCGGCCCCGATTTTCATGCGCCTGCGCCGCCGGACACGCAGACCTATGTCAAAACGCCGGTCGCGGTAAAGGACTTTCCCGCGGCCGATCATGCGCTGCCGCGCTGGTGGACGCAGTTCGGCTCCGATACGCTGAACCGTCTCGTCGATCGCGCATTGAGCGACAGTCCCACGCTCGACGAGGCGCGGGCGAAGCTCGTGCAGGCGCGCGAGGACTATCGCGCGCAGGCGGGCGCGACATACTTTCCCGTCGTCGATGCCTCGCTCTCCGGCTCGCGTCAAAAGGTCGATCCTGCTGCCTTCGGCGTGCCGATTCCGAGTCCGGGTCCGTTCACGCTTTATGATGCCTCGGTGAGCGTGTCTTACACGCTCGACTTCTTCGGCGGCGAGCGGCGCGCACTCGAAGCATTGCGTGCGCAAGTGGACTATCAGTCGTTCGAGCTCGATGCGGCGCGGCTTTCGATCGCGGGCAATGTCGTTGCCACCGCGATCCGGCGCGCTTCGTTGCAGCATCAGATCACGCTCACCGAAGGTCTCGTCGATGCACAGATGCGTCAACTGTCCATCATGGAAGGCCGCCTGAAGGCGGGCGGCGTCGCGCCGTTCGACGTGCGCAGCCAGCGCACGCTCGTCGAGCAGACGCGCGCAAACCTTCCGTCGCTCGTCACGCAACGCGATCAGGCCGATCACCGGCTTGCAGTGTTGCTGGGCGTCGAGCCATCCAAGGCCGACTTCGATGCCATCACGCTCGACTCGCTTCATGTTCCGGGCAACGTTCCGCTGACCTTGCCCTCGACGCTCGCACGCGAACGACCCGACATCCGCGCATCGGAAGCGTTGCTGCATCGGGCGAGCGCGAACGTCGGCGTGGCGACTGCCGACCTCTATCCGAAGTTCTCGCTCTCTGCGGGCGTGGGAAGCCAGCGCACGAACATCCACGACATGCTCAATAGCCTCAACGTGTGGAACGTCGGCCTGAATCTCACGCAGCCGCTATTTCATGGCGGCGAGCTGCGCGCGAGGAAGCGATCGTCCGAAGCGGCCTACGAAGCAGCCATGCAAGCCTATCGACAGACCGTGCTGGACGCGCTGCAACAGGTCGCCGATAGCCTGACCGCGCTTCAAAACGATGCCGATGCCCTGCACGCGCGCGAGATCGCGGCGAACGAAGCGCAAGCCAATCTCGACACAGCCAGCGCGCGCTTTACGGCGGGCGGCGTGAGCCGCTTCGATCTGCTCGACACACAACGTCAGGCGCTTCAGACGCAACTCGATTACGCGCTCGCGCACGCCAATCGTCTCTCGGACACCGCGGCACTTTTCCAGTCGCTGGGCGGCGCAGGCGAAGACACGAATGCAGCGAGCAAACCGGTTGCATCCGCAACTAATTAGCGAGCTTTCCGAGCCGATGCTTGAGCACCTTGCCGCTCGCGGACACGGGCAATGCATCGAGTATGCGGATAGAAGAAGGCCGCTTGTAGGGCGCGAGCCGCTCGCCGACCCACTCCGCGAGTTCGCTTTCGCTCGCCGTGCAGCCGGGCCTCAATTCGACGAACGCAAGCACGTCTTCATTGCCCTGCACGCTCCGTCCGACCACGGCGGAATGCAGCACGGCGGGATGACTGTTGAACGCCTGCTCCACTTCCGCGGGATACACGTTGAAACCCGAGCGGATGATCAACTCCTTGCTGCGCCCGACGATATACAGGTTGCCCCTCTCGAAGCGCGCGAGATCGCCCGTCTTGAGCCAGCCGTCCTCCGTCACCGTGGCCGCCGTCTGCGCCGCATCGCGGTAATAGCCGAGCATCACGTTCGGCCCGCGCACCCATAGTTCGCCGGTATCGTCGGCGTCGCTTTGATGCGCGAGCGGCACGATGCGCGCCTCGACGCCTGGAATCAGCGGCCCGACGGACGAATCGGGCGCCGGTGCATCGAGCAGCGTGTTCGATACGGTCGGACTGCTCTCCGTCATGCCATAGCCGTTATGCAAGGGCACACCGTAGAACGCTTCGGCAGCGGCCTTGAGCGTCATGTCGAGAGGCGAGCCGCCGCAATAGACGAAGCGCAACGATGGCGCATTCAGGCCGCCGCGCGGCGTGAAATGATCGATCAGCTTCGCATGCATCGCGGGAACGCCTTGAAAGATCGTCATGCGTTCATCGCTGAGAACGCGTCCCGCGCGCGCGGGATCGAAACGCGCCGCAAGACGCAACGTCGCGCCCGCATACAGCGAACCGAGGCACATGGACGCAAGACCGAACACATGCGATACCGGCAGTACGGCATAGACGCGATCGCTGGTACCGACACGACGCAGCGTGCTGGATACTGCCGCGACGAACAGCAGATTACGATGCGACAGCATCACGCCCTTCGGCGCGCCGGTCGTTCCCGTCGTGTAGATGAGCGCCGCGCATTGCCTGTCCGATGACAGTCCGTGCGGCTCCTGCTCAGACGCGGCATCGATATCGCTTAACGCAAACGCGCCGATCGGCGTCGCATCGAGCGATTCGACCGAAGCGCCGTCACGTTGCGCGTGATGCGCGGCGTCGTCGGAAACATCGACGGTATAGAGCGCGATGCGTGGCTTCGCATGCGCGCGGATCACATCGAGCTCGACTGCGGACAATCGCGCATTCACGATCAGCACCCACGCATCGAGACGGCTCACGGCAAAAAGCGATGCGACGAGCACGACGCTGTTCTCGCCGATCAGCATGACGCGATCGCCGGCGCGCACGCCCGCCGCACCGAGACGCGCGGCCAGCGCATCGATTGCATCGTCGAGTTGCGCATAAGTCAACGTGCGCGCGTCCTCATGCAACGCGATGTGATCGGGATGCGCCTTCGCACCGCGCGAGATGATCGCGTCGATGCGCGCGGGCAGCGACGCAATGAGCTTGTTCGTATCCATGTCGAGCGATATCGTTCGAGACCCTGAGGCCCGAATGATAAACGCTCATGCTCTATCCCGCGAAACGCGGCTCGGGAATGCCGCGCACGCCGAGGCCCGTCACCGCGAAAAGGCCGCCCTTGTCGCGCTCTTTCTGCGGAATGCCCCACATCGGGCGGCCCATCGTCGATACGTAGAGGATGTCGAGACTCGGTCCGCCGAACATCACGCTCGTCAGATTGCGCACGGGAAACGGCACGACGCGATCGAGTTTGCCATCGGGAGCGAAGCGCAGAATGCGTCCGCCGAAGACGAGAGCCGACCAGACATAGCCTTCTTCATCGACGGTTGCGCCATCGAACGTGCCGGCCATGTCGTGCGCCGATGCGAACAGGCGCTTGTTCGTCGCCGCGCCCGTTTCGATGTCGTAGTCGTAGGCGTACATCTCCTTGCTGTATGTGTCGGTGAAGTAGAAGGTTTTGTTGTCGGGGCTCCAGCATGGGCCGTTCGAACAACTGATGCCGCTGTCGAGCCGCGTGACCTGGCCATTCGTATCGAGCCGATACAGCCCGCCGCTGCGCGTCGAGCGCTGGCCGCGATCGGCATCGTAGCGGTCGAAGTCGTAGGACATGGTGCCCGCGATGAAGCGTCCACGGCGATCCACCTTTCCGTCATTGAACCGCGTCTCGGGATCGTCGCTTTCGGGATCGGCGATGAACTGCACGGTCTGCGCATCGAAGTCGTAGAAATGCAGGCCGTTCGCGAGCGCGACCACCGCGCCGCCCTGCTCGCGCAACGCCATCGAACCGATGTGACGCGGCACGAAATAGCGCTTCACGTCGCCGCCGTCAGCACGGCAGCTATAGATTTCCGCGGCCGTGCTGTCGATCCAGTAGAGCCGTTCCTCCTTCACATCCCATAGCGGTCCTTCGCCGAGATGATTGTTCGCATCGACCAGCAAGCGTACTTCGGGCATCGTCGTCTCCTTTGTTCAGGCTTCACCGTCCTCGATATCGCGCCGATGCGCGAGCAGCGCCATCAAACGCCGATCGCGCCAGCGGCTGCGTTCTTCGATCTTCTCGCGGGGCAGCACCGCGCGCCGTTCGGCATCGAGCTTGCCGAGCGTCTCGGCGGACCAGTCGAACGGCTTGCGTCCCGCAGCGATGCTCTTGTATGTGCCGCCGTAGCGCGCGGCGTAATCGGCCACGCCACCGGGCGCGTTGAGGTCGATCGTTTCGAACGGGCCCATGAACGACCAGCGCATCGCGAGTCCATCGCGTATCACGGTGTCGAGATCGGCGGCGCTCGCATAACCTTGTTCATAGAGACTCAACGCTTCGTCGAGCAACGCGCCTTGCAGACGATTGAGCAGAAAGCCCGAGATCTCGCGATTCACGGTGACGGGCTTCTGCTTCGCTCCTTCGTAGATGGCGCGTGCGCGTTCCATCGTGTCCTGCGAGGTCCACGGCGCGCCGCACAACTCGACGAGCGGCACCAGCGACGGCGGATTCACCGGATGCGCGACGAGACAGCGTGCGCGGCCTGCCATGCCTTCCGTGAAGGTCGATGCAGGCAATCCCGATGTCGAACTCGCCAGAATCGCGTCAGGCTTCGTGAGGCGGTCCAGTTCGATGAACAACGCGCGCTTCGCTTCCACCACTTCCGCGATGTTCTCCTGCACGAGATCGGCGTCGGCGACAGCATCGGCGAGATGTTCGCATGCGGTGATGCGGGCCACGATCGCATCGACGGCTTCATCGATCAGGTCGAACGACGCCAGATCCTCGACGCTTTCGCGGATCGCGGGAATCGCGCCGCCGAGCATGCCCTTCGATGCATCGTGGATCGTGACGTTGAAGCCGCTCTTCGCAAAGACGATCGCCCACGCGCGGCCGATACGGCCCGAACCGATCACCGCAATGTTGTTCGCTTGCATCTGCATCTGGTCCTCGTTCGAGTTGGTTTAGCCCTTCTTGTCCCGCAGCGTGATGACAGCCGCCAGCACGACGAGTCCGTTGATGATGTCGCGCACCGCGGGCGGCACCGTGGTTCCCGCAAGCAACGTCCCGAGCGCCGTAAGCAGCAGCGCGCCGCCGAACACGCCGAGATAGTGCCCGCGTCCACCGGTAATCAATGCGCCGCCGACGACAACCACTGCAATCGACGGCAACAGATACGGATCGCCCATGCCGAGAAAAGCTTGCGAGCTGAACCCCGCGAGCAACAGGCCGACGATCGCGGAGCACAAACCCGAAAGGCAATACACGGCGATGAGCGTCGTGCCCACGCGCACGCCCGACAGCTTCGCCGCGACCGGCGAATTGCCGACCGCATACACGCGCCGCCCAAACGGCGTGCGATGCAGGAGCAGCAACGCGATGACGAGAAACACCGGCACGCTCCACGCCGCGATCGACAGCGGACCGAAGCGTCCGTTGGTGAATTCGCTGATCGTCGACGGCGACCATCCTTGTGGCGAGCCATTGCAATAGATCAGCGTGAGGCCTTGCAGCAAACCGTTCGCCGCAAGCGTGACGACGATCGGCGGCAAGCCGAGCATCACGACGCCCACGCCATTGAACACGCCGACGAGCAGGCCGACCAGCAGCACCATCGGCACCGCCCACGCGGCCGCGCCGTTCACGCCGTGCGTGAGTCCGGTCAGCAACACGCCCGACAGCGTGATGAGCCAGGGCATCGACAAGTCGAGTCCGCCCGTCAGGATCACCGCGCCCTGGCCGAGGCCGAGTATCGCGAGAAACAAGGTCAGCGTGAGCAGGCTGCTATAGAAGTTCGCGCTGACGAGCACGCCCGGCCCATAGACAAAGCCCGTGATGACGACCACCGCGAAGAACAGCAGATAAGCCGGCACCACATACTTGACCCATTCGCGATTGCGCTCGATCCAGTCGGCGATCGGTCGTCCCTTCAGCTCCGTGTTTTCAACCGGACGATAATCGTCGACTTCGAACGCAACGCGCCGCGCATGCTTGTCGTCGCGTGCGCGCGTGCCCGTTCGCACCGCCTTGAGCCACTGCGCCGCGTGACGCGCGCATTCATGCGCCGCCGATTGCTTGCCGATCGACGAACCGAGCACCGCGAGAATCAGGATCACCGCTTCGGCTATCGTCGTGAAGAACGCCGATACGTTCAGCACGAGCAGAATGTTCACGGTGATCATCAGCGTCATTGCTGCGAACACGGTGCCGACGCAGCCGCCACGTCCGCCGCCGAGCAACGTGCCGCCGAGCACGACGGCCGTGAACATCGAGAGCAGCAGCGGACGGCCGACGAGCGGATCGGCCGAGCCCGTCTGTGCCGATACATACAGACCCGCCGCCGCGTAGAACATGCCAGCGAGCGCATACGTCGCGATGCGGTAGCGCGTGACCGGCATGCCGTTCGCATACGCGCCGTCGGCATCGCTGCCTAACGCGTACAGACCCACGCCGTAACGCGTGCGCTTGATGAACGACCAGATCAACAGCGCAAGAATCAGCAAGCCCGCCGACATCGGCATCTTGTCGGGGATGAGATCGGCGGTGAGCACCGCGCCGAACTGATCGCCGACGCTGCCGCCCGGCTTGTTCTGAATCAGCAGCGTCAAGCCTTGCACCATGAACATCGTCGCGAGCGTGACGACGATCGATTGCAAGCGAAACCATGCGATCAGCGCGCCGTTGACGAGGCCGATGCCGCCGCCGATCGCCAGAATCAGCGCGGCGCCGCCCCATTGTTCGACGGGCGATCCTTGCACGAAGCGCACGGCAAGCACGTTCGCGAGCGACACGACCGCCGAGGCCGACAGATCGAATCCGCCCGACAGCACGACGATGGTCTGCCCGATCGCCGCGAGCGCGAGTGTAGTTGCGCTCGAAATTACCGATCCGATGTCGTAGAGCCCGACAGGTGTCGCGGACAGCGAAACCCATCCGGCGAGCATCGCAAGCAACGCACTGATCGCGATGATGAGCCCGCGATGATGATCGATGCGCGCGCCAAATCCCACGCGCGCGCCCGGCCGCACGACCTCGCTTTCGGGCGACGCAACGGCTATCTTCATGAGCAACCTCTCAACTGGAAAGCATCTTGCGCATCACGTTTTCTTCGGTCAGCGCGTCGCCGCTCAACTCGCCGGCGTTGCGTCCGCGATACATCACCGACACGCGGTCGCACACGTTGACGAGCTCGGGCACGTCCGTCGAATAGAAAAGCACGGAGCCACCCGCCGCGGCGAATGCACGCATCAGCACGAAGATCTGATGCTTGGTGCCGACGTCGATGCCGCGCGTCGGATCGAACATGAGCCACACGCGGCTTTGCGTGAGCAGCCACTTGGCCATCGCGATCTTCTGCTGATTGCCGCCGGAGAACGACAGACACGGCTTGTACAGCGCGCGCGGATTCACCTCCATCTGCGCAAGCGAGCGACGAATCGCGGCCTGCTCGCGCTTGCGATCGATGAGGCCGAAGCGCGCATAGCGGCCGATCACGGGAAGCGACACATTCTCGCCGCCGGGCAAGCGCAGGAACAAGCCTTCGGTCTTGCGGTCTTCGGGCAGAAAGCTCGTCGATACGCCGGCCTTCAGCGAATCCGCCGTCGATGTCAGCGTCACCGGTTTGCCGTCGATGCGAATCTCGCCATCGTCGATGTAAGTGGCACCGAACAGCGCCTCGAACAGCTCGCGTTGCCCCATGCCCTGCAGCGCTGCGATGCCGTGCACTTCGCCCGGCTTCACGGCGAGATCGAAATCGGCGACGACGCCATCGACGCGAACGTTGCGCGTCTCGATCGCCGGCGTCGCGTCGCTTCGTACCGTCGTGATCTTGGGCGGATACTTCGCCTCCATCGAACGCCCGATGACGAGTCGAATTACTTCGTCATCCGATATATCCGCAGCGTCGAACGCGCCCACATCTCGGCCATTGCGATACACCGTGAGGCTGTCGCAGAACTCGCGCACTTCCTGCATGCGATGCGAGATGAACACGAAAGTCACGCCGCTCGCCTTCAGTTCGTCGATGCGCCGTGAGAGCCACGCGACATCGCGTCCCGACAGCGCGGACGTCGGTTCGTCGAGCAACAGCACTTTCGGCTTGCGCACGATGGCCTTCGCAATCTCGATCTTCTGCCGCACCGGCAACGAAAGATCGCGAATATAAGCGCCGGGACGCACATCGGACAGTTCGAGCCTGTCGAGCCATTCCGCTGCTTGCCGCTGCGCGTCGCGCTTTCTGATGCGCCCGAGAAAACCCGTCGGCTCGTACGACATCAATAGGTTCTGCGCGACCGTGAGATCGCGCACGAGCGTCATCTCCTGAAACGCCGTCTGCACGCCCGCGCGATGCGCGTCCTTCGGGCTCTTCATCGTCACGTCGCTGCCCATTACGCGGATGCTGCCGGCATCCGGCTGCATCAATCCGGACAACAGCTTGACCGTGGTGGACTTTCCGGCGCCGTTCTCGCCGAGCAGCGCATGCACCGCGCCGCGCTTCACCGAGAACGACGCGCCATCGAGCGCGACGGTCGCGCCGAAGCGCTTCGTCACGTTCGACAGATCGATCGCCAATGATGCGTCGTTCATCGCGCCGCCTCAGTCCTGATTGCCCGTCAAGGCCGCATTGAAGCCGACTTCCTTCGTCTCTTCGGAGTAGATGTCCGCGAACCAGCCCGGCGGCACCTTGTCCGGCGGAAACGCGGTGCAGCCCGCCTTCAGTTCGTCGATGCTGCCCGTCTTGCACAGCTTCGATTCCGAGGTCAGCACGAGCGGCAGCTTGAGCGTCACGCGCGCCGGAAAGTCGCCGCCGTCGAGCTTCTTCACGGCCATCTTGAGCGCCATCGCGCCCGAGTACGGAGGCGCGCCGTAAGAGATCGAGCGATAGCCGATCGAGCGATAACCGCCCTGTCCCTTCACTTCGCCCGGCGGCAGCATCTGCACGCGATGGCCGTTAGACGATTCGCCCGCGCACGGCTTGATCTTGTCGTCGGCAATGCCCGCTTCGAGCTGCATCGACGCCGCCGTGAAGCAGCCGACCTGCATCCACAGGCCGTCGATCTTGTCCCAGCTGTTCGTCGCGAGAATCTTCGAAAGCTCGGTCTTCGCGGTCGCCTGACTCCACATGCCCGTTCCTTCCGCGACGATCTTGATGTCCGGATACTTCGCGAACACGGCCTTCGCCGCCTCGGTGCGTGCGCGATCGACCGACGTGCCCGGCACGCCCGTGATCATCACGACATTGCCCTTGCCGTTGATGGTCTTCGCGAGCCATTCCGCGGTGACGGTGCCCGCCTGATGCTGATCGATCGTCACGTTATGCGCGCACGGCTCGGTGACTTCTCCGTCATACGCCGCGACGACGACGCCCTTCGAGCACGCGTTCTTGATCGCGCGATTGAGCGCCGTCGGCGAGATCGGATAGATGACGATGGCCTTCGCGCCTGCCTGCACCATCGAGTTGATCTGCTGAATCTGCTTCTGCGCATCGGTGCCCGCGACCTGCACTTCGAGATCGACCTTGTCTTTCAGCCCCGGCGTATTGGCCATCGCCTTGACCATGTTCGCGGCTTCGGTTTGCCAGTCGTTGCCGACATAGCTCATCGACAAAAAGATCTTGTATTTGCCGGCCGCGTGCGCCGTGCCCGATACGGCGAGCGCCGCCGCGAACGCGAGGCCGAGCGCTGCCCGTCCCGCATGACGAATCGACTGCGTCAATGCTTTCATGTCTTCCTCCGGTATTCGTATGGTTATGAAGCGGGCGCTTCTAACTTCGGATGTGCGGCAGACGAGCGCTCGCGGGCAGAGCGATGCCCGCGCTGCCGGGCACGACATTCGGGTCGTGTCCGGGTATGACGAAATCGGCGATCTGACGGATGCGCGACAACGAGCCGATCTCCGCCAGCGTTTCATGCACGATGCCCACTGGAACGAGATCGACGATGTTCTCCATGCAGTTCGCGCAATCGCCGGCGATCAGCACGACACCTTCTTCCGTATCGACCGCGACGGACTGATGCCCCGGCGTATGACCCGGCGTCGGCACGACGCGCACGCCGGGCACGATATCGGTCACGCCGTTCACGAACTGCCAGCGAAAATACGCGAGCGGCTCGCGGCCGATCAGAAACTCCTGGTAATACGTGGCCTGCGTCGGCAGCGGATGACCCGCGTATTCCCACTCGGCCGCCTGCACGATGAAGCGCGCATTCTTGAAAAGCGTGTTGCCGCCGGAATGGTCGTAATGCAGATGCGTGTTGATGACGATATCGACCTCGTCCGCGCTCCAGCCGACATACTCCTTCAACGCGCGTTCGAGCTTTTCCTCCGGCGCCTGATCGCATGGGCACACGAAGTTGGACACCCAGCCTGGATCGTGTATGCCCGTATCGACGACGATCTTCTTCTGCGCGCCGACAATCGCCGTCGACCATACGGGCACCTTCATCTGCTGGCCGAAGTAGCGGCCATACACTTGCGATGAGCGATCGACGGTGAGCCAGCCCGTCGGCATCGCGACTACCTTCAGCTTCGTGCTCACGATGCCCTCCGCTATCAGAAGTTGGTATCGCTCGCGCCTTTGAGCTTGAGCATCTCGCGTGCTTCGGCGGGCGTCGCGATATCGAGGGACAGTCCTTCGATCACCTGGCGAATCTTCTTCACCTGCGCCGCGCTCGATTCGGCGAGCTTGCCCGGCTCGATCCACAACGAGTCTTCGAGGCCAACACGCACGTTCGATCCCTGCGCGACGCCCATCGAGCCGAGCGGAATCTGATGACGTCCCGCGCCGAGAATCGACCATACATAGTCGTCGCCGAAGAGACGATCCGCCGTGCGCTTCATATGCGCCAGATCTTCGGGATGCGGCCCGATGCCACCGAGCAAGCCAAAAACGCTCTGCACGAAGAACGGCGGCTTGACGAGCCCGCGATCGACGAAGTGCGCGAGGTTGTACAGGTGCGAGATGTCGTAGCACTCATGCTCGAAGCGCGTACCGTTATCGCTGCACGACGTGAGGATGTATTCGATATCCGCGAACGTGTTCTTGAACACGAGATCGCGGCTGTTTTCCAGATGCTTGCGCTCCCACTCGTACTTGAATTCCTTGAAGCGATCGAGCATCGGATACAGGCCGAAGTTCATCGATCCCATGTTGAGCGACGCCACTTCCGGCTTGAAGTGATGCGCGGGCTTCAATCGCTCCGCGACGGTCATGTGCGGGCTGCCGCCCGTCGTGATGTTGATGACCGCATCGGTTTCCGCCTTGATGCGCGGCAGAAACTCCTGAAACACGGCGGGATCCTGCGTCGGATGACCATCGTTCGGGTCGCGTGCATGAAGATGCAGGATCGCGGCGCCTTCCTTTGCAGCCGCGAGCGCGGCATCGCCGATCTGCTGCGGCGTGAGCGGAAGATACGGCGACATCGAAGGCGTATGGATCGCGCCCGTCGGCGCGCAGGTGATGATGACCTTGCGTTTCGTTGCCATGTGCTCCTCGTTCTATTAAAGGACTTCGACGTTGCCGCAGACGGAGATCGCCTGTCCCGAGATGCCGCTGCCCGCGGGCGAGCACAGGAAGAGCGCCGTGGCCGCGACTTCCTCGGGCGTCGTCATGCGGCGCAGCGAAATCTTCGCGAGATATTGCTTCTCCATCTCTTCATAGGAGACGTTCAGTTGCTTCGCGCGCGCCGCGATCACGCGCTCGATGCGCGGCCCTTTCACGATGCCCGGCTGGATCGCATTGACGCGAATGTTCGACGGCCCGAGCTCGATAGCCAGGCTCTTCGTCATGCCGACGACGGCCCACTTCGTCGCGGCATAAGGCGTGCGAAACGCGTAGCCGAGCCGTCCCGCCACCGACGACAGCGCGATGATCGCCCCGCCGCCATTCGCGTTGCGCAAGAGCGGCACCGCGCGGCGCGCGAAGTAGAACTGCGCGTTCAGATTCACATCGACGGTCTGTTCCCATTCGTTCGCATCGAGCGCGTCGATGCCGCCCGTCGGCCCCGCGATGCCCGCGTTGTTCACGAGCACATCGAGTCCGCCGAGCTCGCGTTCCACATCGACGAATACGCGCTCGACTGCTTCCTTGTCCGCTACGTCCGCGAGCGTCGACGTGATCGCATTGCACTCCGCGCTCGCTTCGGCTTTCGCCAATGCGTCGATTGCTTCGGGACTCGCATCGCAGACGTGCACGCGCGCGCCTGCATCGATGAACGCGCGCGCTATCACGAGCCCGATGCCCGATGCGCCGCCCGTGATGAGCACGCGCAATCCCGCGTGCGGTTTCAGCATCTGAAGAACCGTCATCCATGTCTCCGTTGTTGTTATGCGTGTCAGGCGCTTGCCTTGTTGCTCAGTTCGCCGCTTTGCAAACGCTCTTGCAGATCGGCGGCCGCATCGCCGATGTCTTCCTCGATGCCGGCGCGCGCGCCTTCGCCATCGCCGCGCCAGAGCGCTTCGACGATATGACGATGCGCCGCCATCGAACGGCGCATATGCGGAATGTCGGGCGCGACGAGATTCAGGAACGGGCCGATGCGCATCCAGAGGTTCTGGATGGTCGCGAGCGTGAGATCGCTCGCGCCGTGCGTGTAAATGGCGATATGAAATTCGAAGTTGCTGCGCAGATACGCGGATACGTCGCCCGCTTCGACGTGTGCGTCCATCGTGTCGAAGATGGCCTGCAGCGCGTCGAGATGCGCGCGTGTCATGCGCGACGCCGCGCGTTTGGCGACCGCGCCTTCCAGTGCGATGCGAACGTCCCGCAACTCATCGAGGAGTTCGAGCGTCATCGGCGGAACCATCAGCGCGCGGCCGGGACCGTCGATCAATGCGCCTTCCGCCTGCAAGCGCGTGAGCGCGGCGCGCACGGGCATGGTCGACGAGCCGACCGCTTCCGCGACGCTGCGCAAGCTGAGCAACTGCCCAGGCGCGAAGCGGCCCGTCATGATCGCCTGCCTCAATTGCGCATAAACGCGACCGGCCATGGTTTCGCGTGCAACTAATTCGAGCGCGGGTAAGTCCGTCGTCGAGCGTGTCGCCAACTTTTGCCTCCGTTCTTTCGTTCGGCTGCTGCGATGCATTCGATTGGTGTGACCTGTGATCACACTTGCATGGCTAAAGTGTCGGACGCGCGAGCACGCGAGTCAACCTTGAATTGCTAGGTGAAAACGCGGAGCGACGCCTCAGACCGCTTCGTGCGAAAGACGGGCCGCATCGAGCGCGACGCCGATGGCCGGAGCGGCCAACACGCGGATTGCCTGAAAATGGGACGCATCGAATGCGCCTCGAAAGAAGTCGACCACCGCGACCAAGCGCCTGACGATGAGATCATGAAGCACGGACACGTCTTGCCCGAAGTCCTTCGCGTCGGCAGCAATGAGTCTGTCGACCGCGCGCACGACGGCGAGCAATTCGTCGGTGCCGACTTCCAGGCCGAACCACATGCCAACGATGAGATCGATGTCGCGCGGATCGAGGCTCGGGTACCAGAGCGCCAAAAGACGTTTGCGGAGGCCTTTCATCGCCGGGCCCGCCAGATCTTCCCGGCTTCTGGTGAAACTGGTTCGGTGCGACCTGACCTCGACGAGGACTTCATCGACATTGCCGATCTCGCCGCCGGCCACCATGATCGCGACGAGATAGTTCAGGTCTTCGGCGCTCGCCATCTGCACGTCGAACCGGATGCGATGCTCGCGGACGAACGAACGGCGCACCATGAGCATTGCGCCGCCGATGGTGTTGAAGCCTTCGAAAAGCCGGGCCTTCAGAGCGCCGTCGCCGAGCGTGCAAAGCCCATAAGTGTCGTTGGCAATACCATCGCCGAACAAGCGCGCATGGCCGCCGCAAGCGGCAAGGCGCGCGCACTCGCGGAAAGCGGCGACTTGCGCGGCGAGCCTCGTCGGCAGCGCCCGGTCGTCCGAGTCGATGCGCGCGATGAACTCGCCGCGCGCCGCGTCGAAACCCGCATTCGAAGCGGCGCTGATGCCCTCGTTCCGGCCGAAGCGTATGAGGCGCACGCGGCTGTCGTCGCCCGCTGCCTGCTGCGCGACGGCGAACGTCTGATCGATCGAGCCATCGTCCACGACGATGAGCTCCCAGTCTTCGAGCGTTTGAGCGCGAATCGAAGCGATTGCTTCGCCGATGAAGGCCTGCGCGTTGAACGCGGGCATGACGACGGTGACGAGCGGTGAGGATGTCATGGGAACGGAATCCGTTCTGATTTGTTCCCGGCGGAGTGTGCCGCAATCGGCGCGCGATTACGCCATTTCCATTGGCAATTCAGATTTTTCGGCTCCGCCCTCAGGCGAACTTTCCCGACACCGCCCTTTGAATCTCCGCGAACGCCACCGGCTTCACGAGATGATGATCGAAGCCCGCTTCCTTCGAGCGCTGACGATCATGCGCCTGCCCGTATCCCGTCACGGCGATCAGCAAGGCATCGGCGGTTGCGGGACGCGCGCGCATCTCGGCCGCGAGCCGGTATCCGTCCATGCCCGGCAAGCCGATATCGAGCAGCACGATCTGCGGCATGAAGGTGTCGGAGACCGCGAGCGCTTCGGTTGCATCGTGCGCCGTGCGAACGTCGAAGCCGTCGGCCTCGAGCAGCAGCGCCATCGCGGTGGCCGCGTCGACGCTGTCATCGACGAGCAGCACGCGCTTGCCCGCGTTGACGGTCGCGGGCGTTGCCGGCGCGCCTTGCGTGGCCACTTGCGCATCCTTCGCGAGCGGCAGCCACACGACGAACTCGCTGCCCGCCTGCGCCCCCGCCGAGAATGCTTCGATGCGTCCGCCCTGCAACTCGACGAGCGTCTTCGCCAGCGGCAAGCCGATGCCGAGCCCGCCCTCCGATCGTTCGAGCGATGTCTCCGATTGCACGAACAGATCGAAGATGTGCGGCAGCATGTCGGACGCGATGCCGATGCCCTTGTCGCGCACGACGATACGCACCTCATCGCCGAACTGTTCCGTTTCGATGGCGATCTCGCCTTCCTCGACGCTGTACTTCGACGCATTCGACAGCAGATTGCCGAACACCTGCGCGAGCCGCACGCTGTCGCCGACGATGTAGAGCGGCGCATCCGGCAGCTTCACCGTCAACGCGTGCCGCTTTCGTTCGAGCGCGGGCTGCACGGTCTCGATGGCCGCCGCGAGCGCCGCCGCGAGATCGACCGTTTCCTGGCGCAGCGTGATCTTGCCCTGCGTGATGCGCGCAACGTCGAGCAGATCGTCGACGAGCCGGCTCAAATGCCGCACCTGTCTGTCGATGATCGCGCGCACCGTCGCGAAGTGCTGCACGGACGGCTCGCGATCCGGATCGAGCAGATCGACCGCATTGCGGATCGGCGCGAGCGGATTGCGCAATTCATGCGCGAGCATCGCGAGAAACTCGTCCTTGCGGCGGTCCGCTTCGCGCAACAGCAGCTCGGCGGCCTTGCGCTCGGAGATATCGTTGACGATGCCCGCGATGCGATACGGCCGCGCCGGATGACCCGCCGCGCCGTTAACCGGAAACGCGCGCTCCGCGACCCAGCGCGGCCCGCCGCTCGCGCGCACGATGCGATATTCGACCTGATACGGCGTGCCGTTCGCGAGCAGTTGCCGATACGCCTCGGCGACATGATCGCGATCGAGGGGAAGAATGTCGCCGGACCAGTGATCGGGGCCAGGCAGGGGCGCGGGCGCGCCGCCGCCGGTATCGAAGAGATGCGCGTAAGCGGGGCTCACATAGAGCAGTTCGTTGGATGCCGGATCGAGCATCCAGAACACGTCGTCGATATTCCCGGCAAGCTGGCGAAAGCGCTCCTCGCTCTCGCGCAGCGCATTTTCCGCGAGCCGCACGCGCAGCAACGCGCGCACATGCGCGATCAGTTCCGCGGGTTCGACAGGCTCGGTCAAATAGCTATCCGCGCCGCCTTCGAGACCGCGAATGCGATCGAGGCTATGCACGGCCGCCGCCGATGTCTGCAGCACGAGCGTGCCCGACGTCTCCGGCGATGCCTTGATCTGCCTGCACACTTCGAGCCCGTTGATGTCGGGCAGCTTCACGTCGAGCAGCACGAGATCGGGCGCTTCGGCGCGCACGCGTTCGAGCGCGGCCGTGCCCGTCGGCGCTTCGATCACGTTGAAGCCCGCGCGCGACAGGATGCGCGTTTTCGCATAGCGCGCGCCGTCGTTGTCGTCGACGTTGAGGATCAGCACCTCGTTCCAGTCGCTTCTCATGATGCTCGTCCCTCGCCCGTCACCGCATCCAGCACGCCCGGCAGCTCGCCACCGCCCGCCGGCTTTTCAACGAACGCGGTCGCCCCCAGCGCCCGCGCTTCATTGCGATCCTCGTCCTCGCCGAGCACCACGATCGGAATGCTGCGCGTCGCGGCCTGCGCGCGCAACGCGGCGAGCCAGATCCACGCTTCCGACGGCGCGGGCCGCACGGCGAGCAGCAACGCGGCGGGCTGCGTGCGCGCGAGCAGGCGGCTCGCTTCGTCGAGCGTCGCGGCGCTCATCGGGCGATACGGCGAAGCGCGCAGCGCGGCCTCGCAGTCGAGCCGCTCGATCGGATTGCTCGCGACGATCAGCACGGCGGGCCGCGTATCGCTCGCGGCGTGATGCGCGGCGTCGACGTCCGCGCCGTAATGCGCGGGAATCGTCGCGCTGAAAGTCGAGCCGCGCCCGGGTTCGCTCGCGAGCGACACATCGCCGCCGAGCAGCTTGCACAGCTTGCGGCACAGCGGCAGGCCGAGGCCCGTACCCTTCACGTATTGCTGAAGGCGGTTTTCGACTTGCCCGAACTCTTCGAAGACGACCTGCTGATGCTCCGGCGCGATGCCGATGCCCGTATCGCTGACGGAAAACGTGATGAGCCGGCGCGCGTCGTCATAGCTCGCCGCGACGCGCACTTCGCCGCGCTCGGTGAACTTGAGCGCATTCGATACGAAGTTGCGCAGCACCTGCGCGACCTTGGCTTCATCGGTATGAATGGGCGGCAGGCCTTCGCACGATTCGAACACGAGTTCCACCGCGCCGCCCGGCGACAGCGGCCGCAACATGCCGCGCAGCGCCGAAAACAGGGTATCGACTTCGAATTCGGCGGGACGCACTTCGATCTTGCCCGCTTCGATCTTCGCGAGATCGAGCAGATCGTCGACCGTTTCCGACAAATCCTCCGCCGCCTTGCGGATGAAGCGCACCTGCTTTTCCTGCTCTTCCGTCAGATCGCCGTCGATACGTTCGAGCAAGAGTTTCGAGAGCGCGCGGATCGACGACAGCGGCGTGCGGAACTCGTGGCTCATGTTCGACAGAAAGCGCGATTTCGATTCGTCCGCGCGGCGCAGATGATCGGCGCGCGCATCCAGCTCCGCATAAAGCGCGACGACGCCGCGATTGGTGTCCTCGAGTTCGCGCGTAAGACGCGTGAGCTCCTCCTGACGCTCGCGCAGATCCGCGAGCGCGGCGATCAGCTCGCGATTCTGGCGCTGCAATTCCGCCGCCGTGTCTTCGCTCGGCTGACGCTCGAGTGCGTTCTTCACCGCCTGCGCATCGCACGGCACGCCATCGGGTAAAGCCTTCGCGAGCGAGATCGAGGTGTCGCCATCGGCTTCGTCGGCGATCGCGCATTGATCCATCAGACGTTGCGCCGCGAGCAGGCCCAGCGCGGCTTGCGAGTCGTCGTGGCGCATGGCGCGCAGACGCTCGCCCGCACCGCCGCCCGCCAGAAAACGCACGACGAAGCGCGGCGGGCGCGCGGCGTTATCGACGAGAAATTCCGCGCGCGCCGCCTGCCCCGCGATCAGCACGGTGCGCGCGGCTTCGAGCACCGACGTGGAAATGCGCGTCTGATCCTGCGGCGAGAAGCCGAGCGCCGCGCTCGCATCGCGCGCCTTCACGCGGACCGCGACGATATCGCGCTCGTGATCGATCCGCATCGAGTAGAGCGGTTGCGTCATCCTGCGCTCCCGGCCGCGCGGGCCACGAACACGGTGATGTCGTCGCGGCCGCGCGCGAAGTCGCGATACAGCACCGCCGCGACGAGCGCCGGGTGCCGCATCGCGAGGCCCGGATAGCGCGCGAGATCCCAGCGCGACGTGAGCCCGTCCGAATGCAGCACGACGAGCGCGTTCGGCGGATACGGCACGTCGAAGATCTGCGCGCGCCGCGCCGCATGCCCGACGATGCCGCTGTGCGAGACGAGATGCTTGTGCGTGCCTTCGGTCCACACGCTCGCCGAAATATTGCCGATGCCCGCGAAGCTCACCGCCATGCCCGGCATCGAGGCGAACGCCGGCATGCGCGCGATGCCGACCGCCGCGCCGCGCGTCGGGCGCAGCGCCTCGTTGGCGGCCTCCATGATGCGATCGAGCGCCTGGTCGCCGTTCGCGGCGAGCGCTTTGGCCGCCTCGATCGCCGCGACATTGGCGAGCGGTCCGTGACCGAGGCCATCGGCGACGAGCACGGTGAATTCGCCGTCATGCGCGTAGACGGACCATGCATCGCCGGATACGGTTTCGGTTTGCAGCGGCAGGTTCACGACGCCGTATGTCAGTTGCGGCGCACGCGTGTTCGCCGCGCCCGGCGCGTTCCAGAACACGGCGCGCAACACCGTGCCGCGTTGCGGCGCGCTCCAGATGTCGAGTTCGTCGGAAAGACGCTCGATCGCGCCCATGCCGTTGCCGGGACTGCCCGCCGTCGTGTAGCCGTCCTCGAAACAGCGATGCAGATCGTAAATGCCCGGCCCGTTGTCGATGCACAGCACTTCGATGCCGTAGCGCAAAGTCGCGCCGGCGCCCCTGTCGACGAGCGGACGCACGAGCAGTTCGCCGCGCTGTGCATGCTTCAGCAGATTCGTGCCGCATTCGGTGACGACGATCGCGAGCTCGCCCGCGGCCGTCTCGTTGAAACCGAGCCCCCGCGCGAGTTCGCCGATAGAACGCCGCGCATAGGCGATCTGGCTCGCCTCGGCGATCTCGTAGCGCTGCTGCGCGGCCATCGATTCCTTCAGAACGGTTTCCATTTCGTGATCGAGACGTGCGTGCCTTCGCCCGGCGCGGAGCGGATGTCGAATTCGTCGCACAGACGTTTGGCGCCGCCAAGCCCGAGCCCGAGGCCGCTGCCCGACGTGAATCCGTCGGAGAGCGCGCGCGGGATATCCGGAATGCCCGGACCATTGTCGACGAATTCGAGCTTGAGGCCACGGCGGCCGTTACGCTCGACGAGATAGCAATGCACGTCGCCGCCGCCGCCGTAGATGAGCGTGTTGCGTGCCAGCTCGCTCGCCGCCGTCACGAACTTCGTCTGGTCGATGAGAGACAGGCCCTGCGAGACCGCCTTCTCGCGCACGAACTGGCGCAGCCGCACGATCTGCTCGTCGTTGCGGATCGGCAGCGTGTCGGGCGGCGACGAGGACGTCGGCGCGGCTGTGGAATTGAAGATCGTCATGGAGTCGTGTGCATGCGGCCGTCAGGCCGTGCCGCCCTTCGAAAGGAGCGCCATGCCCTTCTCCACGTTCAGCGCCGTGCGTACGCCCGAAAGCGTGAGGCCGAGTTCGACGAGCGTGATCGCGACCGAAGGCTGCATGCCGACGACGACCGTCTCGGCATCGAGCACGCGCGCCATGGCGGCCGTGTTGCCGATCATGCGTCCGATGAACGAATCGACCACGTCGAGCGAGGAAATGTCGATCAGGACGCCGCGCGCGCCGTCTTTCACGATGCGGCTCGTCAGATCGTCCTGCAGCGCGAGCGCGAGCCGGTCGTGCATGTCGACCTGAATGGTGACGAGCAGGAGCCTGCCCATCGTGAGAATCGGAATGCGTTCCATCGCTTGAAACCCCGTTCAGTCGCGTTGCGTTCGATGCGTGCTTCGAATGGCGAAAGGCTGCGTCATTCCGCTTGCAGCGAATCGAAGCCGTCGCTTGCGCGGCTGCCGCGCGAGGCGTCCTGCGCGGATCCGGCCGTCACCGACTTGCCCGTGCGCTGCAGCGCGACGACGAACGCCGACGCGAGCGTCGCCTTGGTCGTGACGTTCGTGAGATTCACGCCGAGATGAACGATGGTCTGCGCGATCTGCGGACGAATACCGCTGATGATGCAGTCCGCGCCCATCAGACGCGCCGCCGCGACCGTCTTCAGCAAGTGCTGCGCGACGAGCGTATCGACGGTCGGCACGCCGGTGATGTCGATGATCGAAATGGCCGCGCCCGTCTCGACGATCTTCTGCAGCAGGTTTTCCATCACGACTTGCGTGCGCGCCGAATCGAGCGTGCCGATGAGCGGCAGCGCGAGAATGCCGTCCCACAACTGCACGACGGGCGTCGACAGTTCGAGCAGTTCCTGCTGCTGGCGCACGATGACCTGCTCGCGGCTCGCCTGGAACACTTCGGTCGTGAAGAGCCCGAGCTCGTCGAAGAGCGTGCTGATCGTCCAGGTGAGATCGGCGAGCGCGGGAGCATCGTTGACGAGCGTGTCGCGCAAGCGCGCGAAGAGCGGCTGCTTGAGCGAGAACACGAACATCGCGGTCTCGACGGGCGTGAAGCCCTGACGCGCACGCTGCGCCGACATTTCCGCGAGAAACGCGCGCACTTCCTGCCATGCGGACGATTTGAAATCGACGCGTTCGGAGGCGCCGAGCGCCGTCACGAGAAGCGACGTGAACTGGCTGAACTGATTGCGCAGTTCCGCCTCGCCGACGAGGCCGCGCCGCGCCGCGATGGCGTGCTGCTGCGCGAACCATTCCGCGAGCAATTGCTCCTGGTTGCTGGTGAACAGTTGGGCAAGCCGCGTTCCGCCGACCATTTCCATGCCGAGATCCCCGTGCGAGTGATGTTATTGGGCGCCAAGCCCTGGAAGCTGGATTGTTGCATCGCCGCGAAAGCTATCGAAATAAAGCAACGCGAAGCGCTCGGAATGTAGCACGCCATCCCAAAAATCGACAGTGCGACAAGCCTTGCGGCACAAGGGATTCGAGGATTTCTTCCGTTTGTCGCGATGCGCGCTGCGCCGAATCGGCAAATGCTGCCGTGTGCGCGCGATCGCATGGACAATATCGGTCAAATATCCTGAACAAAGTCAAGCGCGCGTCCGATGCCATGTATAGCGGCCCGAATATTTTTTCGGCCGTCGCGCGGTGCAATACTCGGGCGACCCACTCAACGTCATAGACATTCGAGCTTGCCGGAGCGCACATGGCCCAAACGATTCATCCCGTCGACGAAGTGCTGCCCATCGGTCAGATGCTCGCGGTCGGCATTCAGCACGTACTCGTGATGTACGCGGGCGCGATCGCGGTGCCGCTCATCATCGGCGCAGCGCTCAAGCTGCCGAAGGAGCAGGTCGCGTTTCTGATCAGCTCGGACCTCTTCGCGTGCGGAGTCGTCACGCTGGTGCAGTGCATCGGCGTATGGAAATTCGGCATCCGCCTGCCGGTCATCATGGGCGTGAGCTTCGCGCCGGTCGGGCCGATGGTCGCGATGGCATCATCCGGTGCGGGCCTGCCGGCGATCTTCGGCGCGACCATCGCGGCGGGCGTGTTCGCGGTCCTGATCGCGCCGTTCTTCGGACGGCTGATGCGCTTCTTTCCGCCGATCGTCACGGGCACGATCATTCTGACGATCGGCATGACGCTCTTTCCCGTCGCGATCAACTGGGCGGGCGGCGGACGCGGCGCACCGAATTTCGGCGAGCCGCGCAATCTGATGATCGCGGGCATCGTGCTGCTCGCGATTCTGCTCATCAACAAGTATCTGAAGGGCTTCGTCGCGAATATTTCGGTGTTGCTCGGCATGGCGATCGGCTTCGTGATCGCGTTGCCGCTCGGCTTCGTCGATTTCGCGGGCGTCGGTCAAGCCGCGTGGTTCGCGCCGGTGCGGCCGTTCGCGTTCGGCATGCCGGTCTTCGATGTCGCGGCGATCGCCTCGCTGTGTCTCGTGATGGTCGTCATCATGGTGGAATCGCTCGGCATGTTCCTCGCGCTCGGCGATCTCGCGATGCGCCCCGTTTCGCGCATCGATGCGACGCGCGGACTGCGCACCGATGGTCTCGGCACCGTGATCGGCGGCATCTTCAATACGTTTCCGCATTCGTCGTTTTCGCAGAACATCGGGCTCGTGGGCATTACGGGCGTCAAAAGCCGCTGGGTGGTCGCGGTGTCGGGCGTGATCCTGATCCTGCTCGGGCTGCTGCCGAAGCTCTCGAATCTGATTGCTTCGATACCGGTGGTCGTGCTCGGCGGCGCGGGCATCGCGATGTTCGGCATGGTCGCGGCGACCGGCGTGAAGATCCTGAGCAAGGTCGATTTCGATAGCAAGAACAACTTGCTCATCATCGCGATCAGTCTGGGCGTGGGCGTGATTCCGCTTGCCGCGCCGACGTTCTTCGCGCACATGCCGGCGTGGGCGGGGCCGCTGACGCATAGCGGAATCACGCTCGCCGCGGTGTTCGCGATTCTGCTCAACGCGCTGTTCAATCGCGAGCGGGAAGCGGAGGACGTGGAGAAGGAGATCGCTGCGGAGATGCCTTTGAGCTTGCGGCAGGGGGATGTGGATGTGCGGGAGTGAGCGAGTTGCCGGAGATCTGGTCGCTGGCGCCACGCAAGCGGCCTGCAATCGCTCGCGCGCAACCGCGCCCTACCTAACCGCAAGGGGCTTTTGGCCGGGATGAATTCGACCAGAACCTGGAAGCGCTCCGAATCGGGGACATTTGGAACGGTAGGCCAAATCTCATAGTCGACCTCGATACGCCTCTCTTCGACGCCGAGCGCACGAAGATAGCTAACGACGGATTCAACGCGCTTTTTTGTGACCGCCGTTCCGTCTCGTCGCCCTTTTCGAATAGCCATAGAGAACAACAATGTCAGTCCGCGCGACGCTGTTGTTAGCGTCGACGAGCGTGCGCGCCAGATCAACTCGATGGCGATTTGACAGCGACAAGTTGTCCGCGTCGAATTTGATCGATTGGATCCCGCGGAATTCATCCGGGTCATTTTTCTGTCGGTAACAATTCACCGCCCGTTCATGAAATGCAGGCGCAAGCGCACGCATCCACACGCCGCAACTCCACTACCATACGAGGAACGCCAACCCGCCGCCGACACCGATGCGCGAAGTCCTCTGGATCGCCCTGCTCGCCATAGCGCTGGTCTACACGATCGCGCTCGCGGGCCTGTATTGGCTGCAAGGAAGGCTCGTCTATCCGCTGGAACAGATCGAAGCCTTCAAGAACGCCGATGTGGAAGCGCGCACCGAAGCAGTCGTCATCAGAACCGATGACGGCCTCGACCTGACCATGCGCTACAAAGCGCCGCCCGACGACGACGCGCCCACGGTCATCCTCTTTCACGGCAATGGCGAAGACCTTTTCCAGCGCGGTCATGTTGCATTGGAGATGATCGAAGCGGGCTATGGCGTGCTGCTCGCCGAATATCGCGGCTACGGCGGCAATCCCGGCAGGCCGCACGAAGCCGGCCTTTACGCCGATGCGCGCGCCGCCTACGCCTACGCCGCGGCGCGTTCACGCAACATCGTGCTGCACGGTTATTCGCTCGGCTCGGGTGTCGCCGTGCAGCTTGCAAGCGTCGCGAAGATCCATGCGCTGATGCTCGAAGCGCCGTTCACGAGCATCGTCGATGTCGCCGCGAAACGCTTCCGGCTCTTTCCCGTGCGGCTGCTCGCACGCGATCGCTACGAAAGCCTCGCGAAAATCGCATCGATCGATGCGCCGCTCTTGATCTACGGCGGCACGAAAGACGGCGTGATTCCGCCCGAACACTTCCAGCGTCTCTTCGATGCAGCACGCGGCGACAAGCGTCTCGCGCTCATCGAAGACGCCGATCATCTCGACGTTTGGACGATGGGCGGCCGCGAACACGCGATGCAATTCCTCGCGTCGCTGCAACCGACGCGCGACACGCTGCAAGCCTAAGCCGATTTCTTGCGCGTGCGCCCGAGCTTGAGCGTGACCCACGCCGGCGCATGATCGCTCGCATGCGGCTCGCCGCGCACCCATTTGTCGACGCCCGCCGCCTCCAGCTTCTTCGCGAGATCCTTGCTAAGAAGGATGTGATCGATGCGCAAGCCCGAATTCGTCTGCCAATGATTGCGGAAGTAATCCCAGAACGTATAGATGCGCTCATCGGGAAACTTCTGCTTCAGCGCATCGGTCCAGCCTTGCGCGAGCAAAGCCGCGTAGGCCGCGCGGCTCTCCGGCTGCAACAGCGCGTCCTTCAGCCACGAGCGCGTGTTGTAGATGTCGTCATCGGTCGGCACGACGTTGTAATCGCCCGCGAGCACGACGGGATGTCCGCTATCGAGCAACATCTTCGCATGTGCGTTGAAGCGCGCGAACCATTCGAGCTTGTAATCGAACTTCGGGCCGGGCTGCGGATTGCCGTTCGGAAGATAAAGACAGCCGATCAGCAAGCCGCCCACGGCCGCCTCGATATACCGGCTATGCGTATCGTCTTCGTAACCCGGCAGCCCGCGCCGGCTCAGCACCGGCTCCGCGTCTTTCGCGAGAATCGCCACGCCGTTCCACGATTGCTGCCCATGCCATAGCGCGCCGTAGCCCGCGTTCGCGATCGCGTCGGCGGGAAACTGCGCGTCGGTCGCTTTCAGTTCCTGCAGGCAGACGATATCGGGCGATTCGCGTTCGAGCCATGTCAGCAAGGCGTCGAGCCGCGGACGGATGCCGTTGATGTTGAAGGTCGCGATTTTCACTCGGCGTCTCTCCATCGGTGGATCGGGATCGATGCTACACGCGTCGCAGTTTGCGTGCCGCGTCGCGAACCACGCCGGGAGATTCAGCGCTTCTCGCTGTCGAGATGCGCCATCTGCACGGCCTCGTAGCGATCGCCCGCCGCCGCGCCCTTCGGCACCGCCGCTTCGATCGCGGCGAGGTCATCCTTCGTGAGCGCGACATCGAGCGCCCCGAGCGATTCCGTCAGCCGGTCGCGACGGCGCGCGCCGACGACAGGCACGATGTCATCGCCCTGCGCGAGCACCCACGCGATCGCGATCTGCGCGACGCTCACGCCTTTTGCATCGGCGATCTTGCGCAACGCATCGACGAGCGCGAGATTGCGTTCGACGTTGCCTTGCTGAAAGCGCGGACTGTTCGCGCGCCAGTCGCCGGATTGCGCGGCGTCGCGGCTCCAGTGTCCGCTGATGAGTCCGCGCGACAGCACGCCGTACGCCGTGATGCCGATGCCGAGTTCGCGGCATGCCGGAAGAATCGATTCCTCGAGGCCGCGCGAAATCAACGAGTATTCGATCTGCAGATCGCACACCGCATGCACGGCGGCGGCACGGCGAATCGTGTCCGCGCCGACTTCCGACAATCCGACGTGGCGCACATAGCCCGCGTCGATCATCTCGGCGATCGCGCCGACGGTGTCTTCGACCGGCACGTTCGCATCGAGGCGCGCGGGCCGATAAATGTCGATATGTTCGACGCCGAGCCGCTGCAATGTATACGCGAGCGAATTCTTCACGGCGACGGGCCGTCCATCGAACGCGATGAACCGGCCGGCCGGATCGCGCATGCCGCCGAATTTCACGCTGAGAATCGCCGCATCGCGGCGTGAAGGCGGCGCGCTTCTCAACGCTTCGCCGATCAGCATTTCGTTGTGCCCCATGCCGTAGAAGTCGCCGGTGTCGAGCAGCGTCACGCCCGCTTCGAGGGCCGCGTGTATCGTCGCGATGCTCTCCGCGCGATCCGACGGCCCGTACATGCCCGACATGCCCATGCATCCGAGGCCGATCGCCGACGATTGCGGTCCGTTCTTTCCGAGCTTGCGTTGTTCCATGTTCGTTCTCTCCTTGAAGAATGGAGACGATTATGGGAGCAAACCTCGCGTGCGATAATCCGCCTCAATCCGAATGGGCTGTGCGCCTCAGCGAACAATGGGTGAGAGATGAGCGAACCGGATTTGTCGGATCTTCACGCGTTTCTGGCCGTCGCGCGGTCGCGTGGCTTCAGGCAGGCGGCGCTGTTGCGCGGCGTGTCGGCGTCGTCGCTGAGCGAGGCCATACGCAGGCTCGAAACGCGTCTGGGCGTGCGGCTTTTGAATCGCACGACGCGCAGCGTCACGCCGACCGAAGCGGGCGAGCGGCTCATCGAACGCCTCGGGCCCGCGTTCGCGTAAATCGCAGGCGCGCTCGATGCCGTCAACGGCTTTCGCGACAGCCCGACCGGCACGTTGCGCCTGAACGTCCCGCGCATCGTGTCACGCGAGATCCTGCCGCCAATCGTCGCGCGTTTTCTGACGGCGCATCCGGGCATCAAGCTGGAGATCAGCGCAACCGATACCTTCATCGACGTGCTCGCCGCCGGTTTCGATGCGGGCATCCGTTATGACGAGCGCATCGAGCGCGACATGATCGCCGTGCCGATCGGGCCGCGCACGCAACGCTTCGTCGCGGTGGCGTCGCCGGCTTATCTCGCGGCGCACGGCGAGCCGAAGCATCCGCGCGAACTCGTGAATCACGCGTGCATCGGGCATCGTTTCGATAGCGGCGTGCTGGCCGTGTGGGAATTCATGCGCGGCAAGGAAACGATACGCATCGCGCCGGAAGGACCGCTCGTCACGTCGTCGATCGAGATCAGCCGAAGCGCGGCCATCGCGGGATTGGGCCTCGTCTATACGTTCGACGAGTTCGTGCGCGCGGCCATCGACGATGGCGCGCTCGTGCCCGTGCTCAAACCGTGGTGGCAGAGTTTCACCGGGCCGCGTCTCTATTATCCGAGCCGCGCGCACATGCCGGGGCCGTTGCGCGCGTTCATCGACTTCATTCGCGGGGGGAATTGAGCGCGCTCATTGCTGCACGCCCCAGCGGCGCACGGTCACGCGCTCGATCGTATCGAAGACGAGATGCTCCACAGCAAGGCCGATCACGATGACCGCAGCCAGTCCCGCGAACACGCGGTCCGTGTAAAGCTCGTTGCGGTTCTGGAAGATGTACCAGCCGAGCCCGCCCTTGCCCGAGCTCGCGCCGAACACGAGCTCCGCGGCAATCAGCGTGCGCCACGCGAAGGCCCAGCCCACGCGCAAGCCCGCGAGAATCGAAGGCAACGCGGCGGGCACCAGAATCAGCATCACATGGCGCATGCCGTTGAGACCGTAGTTGCGGCCCGTCATGCGCAAGGTCGTCGGCACGGCCTGAAAGCCCGCATACGTGTTGAGCGCGAGCGGCCACAACACCGAATGCACGAGCACGAAAAGCAGGCTTCCGGTGCCGAGGCCGAACCACAGCAACGCGAGCGGCAACAGCGCGATGGAAGGCAGCGGATTGAACATCGCGGTGAGCATCGAAAGGATGTCGCGGCCGATGCGCGTCGACACCGCAAGCGATGTCAGCGCGAACGCGAGCGCCGCGCCGAGCGCATAGCCGCGCAGCAGTACCGACATCGAAATGCCGATCTTCTCGATGAGTTCGCCCGACGCGATGCCCTGCACGAATGCGACGAAGGTCGCGCTGAACGTGGGCAACAGCAGATCGTTATCGACGGCGCGTGCGGCGATTTCCCACAACGCGATCAGCACGAGCGCGATGATCGACTTGCGCAGCCACGCACGATCCGCTAGCCGCTTCGACAGCGGCAACGGCGCTTCATGTTCGACGGCGACGCTCGCGGCAGGCGCGATTTCATACTCGGGCCGCACGGGCGGCACGATCAGATGCGGCGTGCTCATTGCGCGCGCTCCTCTTCGAACAACAGACGATGAATGCGCGCGACGCTCTGCTGAAACTCGCCGCGACCCAGGCTGTCCTGCGTGTATTGATGACTGTTGAGCTCGGCGCGCACGCGTCCCGGATGCGGCGTCAGCAGCAGAATGCGATTGCCGACGATCAGCGCTTCCTCGATCGAGTGGGTGACGAACAACAGCGTGAATCGCTCGTCGCTCCAGAGGCGCAAGAGCTCTTCCTGCATGCGGCGTCGCGTGAGCGCATCGAGTGCGGCGAAGGGCTCGTCCATCAGCAGCACGCGCGGCTGCATCGCGAGGGCGCGTGCAATGGCGACGCGCTGCTTCATGCCGCCCGACAGCGTATGCGGATACGCATCGGCGAATTTGGCGAGACCGACCTTGTCGAGATAATGCAGCGCGCGTTCGCGAGCTTCGGCGCGGCCGAGCTTGCGCGCGACGCGCAGCGGAAAGGCGACGTTCTGCACGACGGTCTTCCACGGCGGCAACTGATCGAACTCCTGAAACACGACGATGCGATCCGCGCCCGGCCCCCGCACACGTTCACCGCCGATTTCGATGCTGCCTCCAACCGGCTCGATGAAGCCGGCAACGGCCTTGAGCAAGGTCGACTTGCCGCAGCCCGAAGGCCCGAGCAGCACGAAGCGGTCGGCGCCGTAGACATCGAAGCTGACATCGTGCGTCGCGCGAACGAGCCGCTCCGGCGTGCGGTATTCGAGCGTGACGTTCTTCGCGCTGAGAAGCTTGCCGCTCGTCGCAGCCTCACGATCGGCTTCGTGCGAATAAAGCGCTTGGGGATTGGCGGCCATGTTCATCTGCCCGATTGCAAACGATCACGATACCGGCGCGCTGCGCTCGAGCGAACCAATCATTGCGCATATCGAATCCGCAATCGCCGATAAGCGGCGTCAGCTTCCGTCTTTCGTCGCGGGATCGGTAAAGAAGTAATCCTGCCACGACTTCGGCTCGTTCTTGATGACGCCGACGCGATGCATGAACTGAGCGAGCCCGAACGTGTTTTGCGGCGCGACCTTGAATTGCACCGACGGATCCTTGATCACCTTGATCAGCAGATCGCGGTCGATCTTCGCGTTGTTCACGCGCAGATAGATATCGGCGGCTTGTTCCGGATGTTGCGTGATATAGCGCGCGGCATCGGCAAGACCGGCGACAAACGCGCGATACGTCTTCGGATTCTCGTTGCGGAATTTCTCGGTCGCGTAGAGCACCGTCGCGGAACTGGGGCCGCCGAGCACATCGTATGAATTGAGCACGATATGCGCTTTTGGATTGCCCGCGAGTTCCTGCTGCTGGAACGGCGGATTGCCGAAGTGCGCGTTGATCTCCGTGCCGCCCGCGATGAGCGCCGCGGCTGCGTCCGGATGCGGCACCGCTTGCGTGAGCTTGTCGAGGCGGTTGTATTCCTTGTCGCCCCATTGCTTGGCCGCCGCGTATTGCAGGACGCGCGATTGCACCGACACGCCGACTGCCGGCACCGCGATGCGATCCTTGTCGGTGAAATCGGCGATGGTTTTTACGCGCGGATCGTTCGATACGAGGTAATACGGGAAGTTGCCGAGCGACGCGACGCCCTTCACGTTTTGCCGTCCGTGCGTGCGGTCCCAGATCGTCAGCAACGGGCCGACGCCCGCCGCGGCGATATCGACCGAGCCGGACAACAGCGCATCGTTGACGCTCGATCCGCCCGACAGCTTCGCCCAGTCGACCTTGATATCGAGCCCTTCCTTCTTGCCTTCCTGCTCGATGAACTTCTGGTCGCGCGCGACATTGAGCAGCAGATACACGACGCCGAATTGCTCGGCGATGCGCAACGTGCCTTCGGCATGCGCGCTCGCCGACGTGACGCCGATCGCGAGCGAAAGCGCCGCGACGAGCGCGCGTGCGCCGCCCTTCCCGGTTCGAGAATGCATCGATGAAACCCCGTAAAAATAGTGGCTTTTTAGAAAGGCGCGTCGCCTTCGATGGTCGTGCGATAGAGCTTGCGGCGCTGATCGTCGGGCGTGCCGGCGGCGAGATGCATCACCGAGCGGTTGTCCCAGAAGACCATGTCGCGTTCGCGCCATTGATGGCGATAGACGAACTCGCTTTGCGTGCTATGCGCGAAGAGTTCCGCGAGCAAGGCGCGGCTTTCGTCTTCCGGCAGACCGATGATGCGCGTCGTGAAATGCTCGCTCACGAAGAGCGCGCGACGCTTGGTTTCCGGATGCGTCCGCACGATCGGATGCGTCACCGGCTTGACTTGCGCGATCTGCTCCGCCGAGAGATTCGGACGCCACGGACTGCGCTTTTGCAGCTCGCCGTATTTGGCGAGATAGGTGTGTTCGGCGACGCGGCCTTCGACTGCATCGCGCAGATGCGCGGGAAGCGTGTCCCACGCGAGATGCTGATTCGCGAACAGCGTGTCGCCGCCGGTCGCGGGCAATTCCTGCGCGTGCAGCATCGAGCCGAGACTCGGCTTGTCCTTGTACGAAAGATCGGAATGCCAGAAATGACCCGCATCGCCGAGACCGATCGGCTTGCCGTTCTCGACGATGTTCGACACGATCAGCACTTCCGGATGCCCCCCGAGCCCGAACTGATGCAGCACGTGAATCTGCAGCGGACCGAAGCGCTTGCTGAACGCGACCTGTTCGTCGGGCGTGATGCGCTGATCGCGAAACACGAGAACGTGATGATCCAGATGCGCGCGATGGATGCGCGCGAAATCGGCTTGTGACAATGGCTTCGACAGATCGAGCCCGATGACTTCCGCGCCGAGCGGCGCATCGAACGGGCGAATCTCGATGGATTGATCGGCGGCAGCGTGCTCGGCAATGGGGGCAGTGAGAATCGTCACGTCGGACTAATGGCAATCGATAGCTTGGGGAAGCGATCAATCTAACGCGCGGCGATTCGCGCGGCAACGAAGCATCTGCGATTACGTTATGCGCCTATGAAATAAGGCGCGCTTCAGTCGCCGGCGATATCGAACGGCAATTCGACCTGCACCGGCTCGACGAAGCCGCTTTCGTCGCGCCCGGCGAGCGCGCTGACGCGTACGCCGAGCAGACGGATGCGGCGATCGAGCACGATGCGCTTCAGGCATTCGGTCGCGGCGCGGCGAATCTCGACGGGATCGGCGGTCGCGACGGGCACGGTCAGATCGCGCGTCACGGTGCGGAAGTCGTCGAAGCGCAGCTTGATGCCGACCGTGCGCCCGACGTAGCCCTTGCGCTGCAAGTCTTCGGCGACGCGCGTGCACAGCCCCGTGAACTCGGCGGAAAGCGTCGCGCGATCCTGCTTCGGATGAAAGTCCCGCTCGAAGGTCGTCTCGCGGCTCATCGACTTGGGCGTCGAAGTGACGACGACAGGCCGCTCGTCCTGCCCCTGCGCGATGCGCGCGAGCCAGGCGGCGTACGTGTGGCCGAAATGCGTCTGCAGGAAACCGGGATCGGCGGCGGCAATATCGCCCACGGTCACGATGCCGAGCGCCGCGAGCTTCTCGTTCGCCTTCGGTCCGATGCCGTTCACCTTGCGCGCGGCGAGCGGCCAGATGCGCGTTGGCAGATCGTCCATCGTGAGGATGGTGAGACCGTCGGGCTTGTCGAGCTCGGAGCCGATCTTCGCGAGCAGCTTGTTGGGCGCGATGCAGATCGAGCAGGTGAGACCCGTCGCGTCGTGCACGGCGTCCTTCATGCGCTGGCCGATCTCGGCGGATTCGCCGGGTAGATCGCTGACATCGATATAAATTTCGTCGATGCCGCGATTCTCGATCTGCGTGGTGAACGTCGCGACGGCCGCCTTGAAAAGCCGCGAATAATGGCGATAGGACTCGAAATCGGTCGGCAGAAGAATTGCGTCGGGCGCGAGCTGGGCGGCTTTCATCATGCCCATCGCGGAAAAGACGCCGAACTTGCGCGCCTCGTAGGTAGACGTGGTGACGACGCCGCGACCCGCGTAATCGCGCAGACGCTTGAAGCGGCGCCTGCCGTCGGGCAACGTTTCAGGCGTGGCGCTGCGCCCGCCGCCGACCACGACGGGCATGCCGCGCAATTCCGGATAACGCAGAAGTTCGACCGACGCGAAGAAGGCGTCCATGTCGAGATGCGCGATGCGGCGCGGTGCGGATGTGGAGGACAGCGCGTCCATCGCGGCGACGAGAGCAGAAAAATGGCTTACTGTACATCCATACAGGTGTTCGCGCTAGAGGCCGCCCGTCGCGATGGCCGGCTCATTCCGGCGTGCGCTTTTCCGCGAGCGCGCGGCGGCAATCGTCGAAAACCTGCCGCACGACATCCGATTGATAGTTGAGGTCTTCGCTATCGAGAATTTCCTCGACGGCGTCGCGGGCCCAGTCGGCTTCGAGCATCGCGCAATGCTGCGTGGCGATGTCGCGGGCGATGGCCGCGAGCTTCGCGACCGTCAGCCAGTCCGCGAGCCGCTGATGACGGTCGAGCCACTTGTGCGCGGCCTGTACGTGAAACGAGGCCGCCGGCCAGTCGCCATTGAGGTAATACGCGCCGAGACTGCCGCATGTGAGCCAGCACAGCAACTCGACGCGGTCGCGGGCACTGAGGGTACGAGACACATCGTTCATGGCGGCCTTCACGAGAGACGATCGACGAATGCGAACAGCGCACAGTTCCGTATGAAACCCCTATTAAAACAAGATAGCACGGGATGGTGCGGCGCGGCAGTGCCTTCCCGCAGCGTGATCCGCGTCACGGTGCGTTGGCGAACGCTTCGTCATGCGAAGAGCAGCATCGCGCATGCCGCGAGTCGCTGCTTCGCGCTCTCATTCGCTGCTAATTCAGCGCGCATAACCTGCTTTCGTCGGCCCCACTCATCGGCCTGCATTCAACGACGGGAGCACATCATGTTTGAACGTCTCACTCACTCCATCGACCATCTCTTTTCGATCCGCACCGCGCAGGAAGCCCGCGACGACTATCTCGCATCGTCGAGCGATCTCGCGGATCTCGAACGGCGCATGCGTCAGATCGAAACGCAGGATCACGACTACAGCATGTATTTTTGCGGCGCGCTCGGCCGTCGATACGACGAGCATTGAGCCGCGCCGCCGATGTCGCGCGCGCTATTTCGTTTCCTCGCGGCCGGCCTGGCCGAGCATCACCGTCCAGCCGAGGCCGCGCACGTTGCGGATCACGCCCGCGCCGAATTTCTTGCGCACCGAATGGATCAGCACGTCGACCGCGTTGCTCTCCACTTCCTTGCCCCAGCCGTAGAGACGGTCTTCGAGTTGATCGCGCGAGAAGATCGTGCCGGGACGTTCGAGCAGCGCGTGCATCAGCGCGAATTCACGCGCGGACAGCACGCCCGACGTCTCTCCGCACGTAAGCGTACGCTGATCGAGATTGAGGCAGAGCGAATCGTCGCCGAGGCGCGAGACCGCGTAGCCCGCCTTGCGGCGCAGCACCGCGCGGATGCGCGCCAGCAGTTCGGGCATGTCGAAGGGCTTGAGCAGATAGTCGTCGGCACCGAGATCGAGGCCCTGGACGCGTGTGTCGAGATCGTCGCGCGCGGTGAGGATCAGCACCGGCGTCGCGTTGCCGGACGTGCGCGCCTGCCGCAAGAGTTCGATGCCCGTCATGCCCGGCAAGCCGAGATCGAGCAGCACGACGGTGTACTCGGCGGCGTTGATCGCCTCGCGGCCCGCGTTGCCGTCGCGGACCCAATCGACGGCGTAATCGGCGTCCTTGAGCGCACGCATCAGGCTCGTGCCGATCTGCACGTCGTCTTCGATCAGAAGAATTCGCATGTTCCACCCCGCGTCCCGCGAGAATGGCGCGCGCCACGCGCCCGGAATGCGGCCCGAAGGATCTGGGAAAACGGAAAACGCACGACCGGTCATTTTGAGTGTTCTACTGACCGGCGACGATCGCTTCGCGCCACGCAGCGAATGCATTGTAATCGGCGGAAAACAGCGCGCAAAACACTAAAGGTTCAACGCGGGCGATGGCACGCTTTCGCTCACTTCCTCGACCGGAAAACCGATCGAAGCGACGATGCCCGAGCGCCCGTCGCTGCGATTTTTGAGCGTCACGTCGCCGCCGTAACGCGCGGCAATCGCCTTCACGATCGACAGCCCCAGCCCGCTGCCCTCGATGTCCGGATTCGCGCGGAAAAAGCGGTCGAACACGCGCGGCAGCAACGCTTCGTCGATGCCCGGCCCCGTGTCGACGACATCGATCCAGACCATGTCGCCATCGCGCCGCGTGCGCAGGTCGATGGTGCCGCCATCGGGCGTATAGCGCACCGCGTTCGACACGAGATTCTTCACCGCCATGCCGATGTCGGTTTCCACCGCGCGCACGTGCGCGTTCACCATTTCCTCCGCGCCGATATCCATGCCGCGCGACAAGGCGATCGGCAGCACGTCGGCGACGGCGGCCGTGACCACGTCCGCGATGTTCACGCGCGCGAGCGGCGCGCCGTTCATCGGCGCATCGGCGCGCGCCATCCGCAAGAGTTGCGTAATCAGCTTGCCGCTGCGCGCGATGCCCTTGCGCAACTCCTGAAAGCGCTCCTGATTGCCGGGATAGATATGCGGCGCGAGATTGTCGGCCTGAAGCTGCAGCGCGGTGAGCGGCGTGCGCAATTCGTGCGCGGCATCGGCGATGAACTTGCGCTCCTTCTCGATCGATGTCGCGAGGCGCTCGATCATCGTGTTGATCGAATGGATGAAGGGCGCGATTTCCGTGGGCACGCCGACGGTCGGCAGCGGCTGCAGATGACCCATGTCGATGGCGCGGACTTCCTCGCCCAGCTCGTTCAACTGACGCAGCGAGCGCCGCACGACGAGCGCGACCGCGATCCACACGAGCGGCAAAAGCACCGCGATCGGCCAGAGCGTTTGCGTCGCGGCTTCCTGCGTGATTTCGCGCCGGATCGACGAGCGCTGCGCGACCTGGATCGTCATCGTCGGCTCCTGGCGCGTGAACATGCGCCAATGCTCGCCGTTGACGTCGACGCCGGAAAAACCCGGCTGCGCGTCGCGCGGAAAGTGCAGCGACGGGTCGGTCGTGCGGAAAGGCAGCGCCTCGCCCGGCTTCCACACCACGGCGACGACGTCGCGCTCGTCCTGGGTGCCGCGTGCGGGATTTTTCGGCAGGCTGTCGGCGAGTCCGTCGCGCAGACGCGCCGCCACTTGTTCGAGCCGCATGTCGAGCAGCGCGCTCATGCCGGTCTTGCTCAACTGATACGAACTCACGCCCTGCACGACGCCGATCACGCTGACGAGCAGCCCGAGCGCGAGCACCAGCTGATTCTTCAGTGATTTGATCATGCGAGTCCGCCGCTTCGGAAGGGAACGGGGCAAAGCTGCAGCCCGTTCGATTTTAGGCGACATTCCCGGGGATTTCGGTCTGAAAGACGACATGTGCGTGGCAGATGCGCGTAAGCGCGGAAAAAAATGCGCCGGTCCGAATCACGGCCGGCGCCAAGGGCTGAGGAGAATACGTGAAACGGGCCGCCGGATTGCTCGGGGAAGCATGCTGCCCGTCCACGTACAGAAGGTAGGCCCGAAGAATTAGCGTTGAATGAGCGCGCAAATGCGCATCGAGCAGCGATTCGCGCGGCGGGATAACATTGCATCCGGCGCTTTCTCATCGGCGACATTGCTTCGGCTGCAAGGAATCCGCAAGCCGGGGCGTCGCCGCCGCATCTTCATTTTTCGAGCATGGCCCGTCTGCGCGCATGGTTGTCTCGTACGCGCGGCGGGCGATATGCCTTCCTGCCCGCATGTCACAGAACAGCAAAACCGTCCGTCCCCTCGTCATCGGCGCGGTGATGGCCTCGATGGCCATGGTCGCGATCGAAGCCACCATCGTCTCCACCGCGATGCCGCAAATCGCGACGCAGCTCGGAGGCCTCAATCTGTATAGCTGGGTGTTCTCGTCGTTCCTGCTCACGCAGACGGCGCTCACGGTCGTGTTCGGCAAGCTCGCCGATCTCTACGGCCGCAAGCCGGCGATCCTCGCGGGCATCGCGATCTTTCTGATCGGCTCGGTGCTCGCGGGCTTCGCGTGGTCGATGCCCGCGATGATCGTCTTCCGGCTGATTCAGGGCGTCGGCGCGGGCGCGATCCTGCCGGTCGCGCTGACGGTCGTCGGCGATCTCTATCCGGCGCGCGAGCGCGGCAAGGTGCAGGGCTATCTCGCGAGCGTGTGGGCCGTGTCCGCCGTGCTCGGGCCGATGGTGGGCGGCCTGCTGATTCGCCAGTTCTCGTGGGCGTGGATCTTCTGGATCAACGTGCCGATCGGCATACTGGCCGCGCTGCTTTTCACGCTCTTTCTGCACGAGGAAAAGCGCCACGACCGTCCGGCGATCGATCTCGCGGGCGCGTTCTTCTTCACCGCCGCCGTCGCCGCGCTGATGATGGCGCTCACCGACGCCGGCCACGCGAGCAATGCGCGCGTCGGCTTGGAGATCGGCGTGTTCGTGCTCGCGATCGTGTGCTTCGTGATTCAGGAGCGCCGCGCCGCCGATCCGATGATCTCGTTCAGGCTGTGGTCGCATCGGCCGATTGCCGCGAGCAACGTCGCGACGGTCCTCGCCGGCATGGCGATGATGGGCCTCACCACTTTCCTGCCGATGTACGTGCAGGGCGTGATGCATCGCACGCCGGTGGAAGCGGGCCTCGCGCTCACGATGATGATGATCGGCTGGCCGAGCGGCGCCACTTTCACGTCGCGCGCGTTCAGCCGCATCGGCCTGAGGCGTCTGTTGATGATCGGCCCGGTCTTCATTCCGCTGGGCGCGTTGCCGTTCGTGCTGCTCGGTCCGCAATCGAGCCCGGTCTGGGCGGGCGTCGGCTCGGCGGTGCTGGGCTTCGGCATGGGCATCACAAGCGTGTCCTGCCTCATCCTGATACAGGAAATCGTGCAGCCGATGGAACGCGGCAGCGCGACGGCATCGAACCTCTTCTCACGCAACCTCGGCAATACGCTCGGTGCAGCCGTGTTCGGCGCGGTGCAGAACTACGGCCTCACGCACACGGCCGGCCTGCCGCCCGTTCATGCGGATCAGCTGAAGCAACTGCTGTCGTCCGTGCCCGGCGACTTCGCGACGAACAACGAGATTCGCCTCGTGCTGCACCATTCGCTGCATCTGACCTTCACGGCGATGTTCGTGATCGCGCTAGGCACCGTGATTTCGATGCTGTTCATGCCGAAGATCGACATCGGGCGCGCGAAGGGCACGGTCGAGACGGTCGGCGCGGCCGATGCGAAAAACGCCGCAAATCAGGCGTTTCATTGAACGCGCCGCGTCCCGCCGAGACCACCGGCGGAACGCGGTCTCATGCAAAAAGCGCTCAATCCTGCGCCTGAATGAGCGGGCTGTCCTGCTTCGCCTTCCCGGCGCCTGCATCGTTGCCTGGCTGAGCGTCCTGCGCGATCGTCTGCATGTTCATGCCTTGCTGCGAGACGGGCGCGCCTTCCATCGGCGAATAGTGCGGCGCGGGGCCGTATCCGCTTGCGAGCGCGTAGGAAGCGCATGCGAGCGCCGCGACGAAGATGATGCCTTTGAGATTGCCGGTCATGGTAGTGCTCCTGAGGGTTTCACGAATCCACTTCATCGGCCTCGTCGCACTGCCTGCCCAGCACCGACCTTCTGAAATGTGAACGCAGTCTACGTGCGTGCATCGGCGTTGAAATCCCTCCAAAAGCACGGCTGAAAGCGGGTGGTGCGATCGCCGCGCGCCGTTTCGCGGCCCGGCACGCCGATAGCTACGCTCACTAAAGGCATGGCAGCGATGCCGGGGCTCCGGGTAGACTGTGGCGTCGGCGGACCTTTTGTCCAGGAAACGTCCGCCGCTGCGCCGACCACCCGAACCATGACCAGACCTAAAGCCGACTCGCCCCTCGACCTCGCCCGCCACGCGCCATCCGAGCCCGCCATGAGCGAGCCGCAGTATCACGCGCTCGTCGATGCGATCGAAGACTGCGCGATCTTCATGCTCGACCTGAGCGGCCGCATCACGAGCTGGAACAAGGGCGCGCGCAAGATCAAGGGCTACGAGGCGCACGAAATCATCGGACAGCATCTGTCGCGCTTTTACACGGCGGAATCGGTGGCGCGCGGCTGGCCCGAGTACGAGCTGAAGCAGGCCTACGCGACCGGGCGCTTCGAGGACGAAGGCTGGCGCGTGCGCAAGGACGGCACGCTGTTCTGGGCCAATGTCGTCATCACGGCGGCGCGCAATACGCAGGGCGAGATCATCGGCTACGCGAAGTACACGCGCGATCTCACCGCGAAGCGCGCCGAGGAAGAGAAGCTGCGGCTCTCGGAAGAGCGCTTTCGTCTGCTCGTGGAAAGCGTCAGCGATTACGCGATCTTCATGCTCGATCCGGCCGGCCATATCGCAAGCTGGAATACGGGCGCGATGCGAATCAAGGGTTATCAGCCGTCGGAGATCCTGGGCAAGCACTTTTCGATGTTCTATTGCCCCGAGGATCTCGAAGCCAACCTCCCCGAGATCGAACTGCAGACCGCGATCCGCACGGGCCGCGTGGAGAGCGAAGGCTGGCGCGTGCGCAAGGACGGCTCGCTCTTCTGGGCGAACGTGGTGATCAACGCGGTGTACGACGAGCATCGCGTGCTGCGCGGCTTCGCGAAGGTCACGCGCGACATGAGCGACAGAAAGCGCCTCGATCAGCTCGAAGTGTCGTCGCGGCGCATCAGCGAGTTTCTCGCAACGCTCGCGCACGAGTTGCGCAATCCGCTCGCGCCGGTGCGCAATGCGATCGGCGTGATGCAGATGGAAAGCGACGTGCCGGAACGCATCGCCGCATGCCGCGACATCATCGACAGACAGACTTCGCATCTCGGCCGGCTCGTCGACGATCTGCTCGACATGGGCCGCATCACGACCGGCAAGATCGATCTGCGCATGACGCGCGTGGACGTGAGCGAGATCGTCGCGCGCAGCATCGAGCTCGTGCATCCGTTCACCGACGAACGCGCGCAGAACGTCGTCAGCAAGCTGCCGTCCGAGCCCGTTCATGTGATGGGCGACATCACGCGGCTCGTGCAGGTCGTGCAGAACCTGTTGAACAACGCGTCGAAGTTCTCGCCGCGCGCCAGCACGATCCGCGTCGAAGTCGAGCGCGAGGCGACAGCGCTGCTGCTGAAAGTGATCGACAAGGGGCGCGGCATCTCCCAGAAGGGTCTCACGTCCATCTTCGATCTGTTCGTGCAGGAGGATCACTATCTCAATCCCGGCGAGGCGGGCCTCGGCATCGGGCTGACGCTGTGCCGGTCGATCGTCGAGATGCACGGGGGGTCGATCAGCGCGGCGAGCGCCGGACCGAATCAGGGCAGCACGTTCGTCGTGCGCCTGCCTTACGCGTCCGACCACGATGCGCCGCGGCCGCATCGCGTGCTCGCGCAGACTGCGACGCTAGGCACGGGCGGCGGCCTGCGCATCGTCGTGATCGACGACAACCAGGATTCCGCCGACAGCCTCGCGCTGCTCTTGCAGATGAAAGGCCACGACGTGCGTACCGCGTATCACGGCAAGGAAGGACTCGACGTGATCCGCCATTTCCCGCCGCAACTGATTTTGCTCGATCTCGCCTTGCCCGACATGGACGGTCACGCGGTGCTGCGCGCGCTGCGCTCGCAGCGGCTCATCGGGCGTGCGACGGTGGTCGCGATGACGGGCTTCGGACAGGACAGCGACAAGGAACGCTCCGCGCAGGCGGGCTTCGACGCGCATCTGGTGAAGCCGGTGGATTTCGACGTGCTGGACCGGTTGCTGGAGGAGGTGGCGAAGCGGTGAGGGCGATCACGCCCTCACCACCCGCAACGGAAAAATCACCCGCGACGCGATCAGCCCCAGCGCGCCGCCGAGCAGCGTTTCCCACGCGCGCGCCGTCAGCAGTTCGAGCGAATGCACGCCGCTCGCCGCGAGCGTCACGATGAGCACGAACGCGAACGCGCCGCACGCGATGTCGTATCGCTCCGGCAGCGCCATCGCATAGGCGATCATCGCGAACGCGGACAGAATCCACACGACGAGCGGCCAATGTTCCGCGAGCGGCAGACACACGATGCCGATCGGCACGCCGACAAGCGTCCCGTAGATGCGCCGCCGTACGCGCTCCGCCGTCCCGACCGCCGACGTCGCGACGACATACACGCAAGCCGTGATCGCCCACGCCGATTCCGCGAGCCCGAACAGGCGATTCAACGCCACGACGACGAGCGCGCCGCACGCCGCCTGCAGACCCATCGCGAAGGCGGGCGAGATCGCGTCCCGACCGTAAGCGGGCTCCGACGCCAGCGCGGGCAGCACGACCGGATGCTCGGCCGGTCCGCTCAGCACGCGCGGCACGATCGCCGCGAGCATGCCGATCAGTAACGCGAGCAGGATCGCCCAGGAATCGCCGGGGCGCAGATCCATCCCGTAAGCGAGGAGCTGGCCGATATAGAGCTGCGAGCCGACGCCCGCGCCCGTCATCCCGAAGCGCTTCAGATAGCCCGCGAGGAACGCGCCCGTCACGAGAATCAGCTCGGCGCCGCCGCGTCCGGTTTCACGTAGCATCGGCGCAAAAAACGTGAAGGTGAACGCGCCGAACGCAGCCGCGACGCACAGAATGACGAGATCGCGGCTCGACTCCAAACGCGTCGTGCGCGCCTCGGACACGCTCGCCCACAGCGCGAAGCCGCCCGCGAGCGCGCCCACCGACACACCCGCCGGCACGCTTTGCGTCACGTCCTGCAGCGCGCCGAGCGCCGCCGCCAGCCCGTACGCGGTCACGAGCCGCAATCCCTTGATGCGCCGATGCGTGCCCGGATCGACGCGATCGAGCCACGCGAGCACGGCCTGCACGCGCTGCACGAGCGCTTGCACGATCGTCAGCGACGAATCCGCGAGACGCGCTTTCGCGTCGCCGATGGGCTGCTCGTCATCCATTGGCTTCCCCACAGGTAACGCACCTGCCACGCATTCTAGGACGCGTTGCGCCTGCGCGCGCGTTTGACGGCCGCAATCGGCCCGCCGCGCTGCGCCGCTTCGACGATGCAGCCCGCGAGGCGCGCCGCCGCATCCGGCTCGTCCGCGCGCACGCGCCGCGCGCGCTCCACAAGCCCGATCTCGCGATGAAACGTGTCGCCGCCGAGATCGAGCGCGACCGCGCCGCGCGGCCACGCGCCGATGCCGTCCGATACCGGCACGAGCGCCACGCCCAGCCCGCGCGCCACCAGTTGCGCGATGCCCGGCAGCTCGTCGACCTCGATCGAATCGCGCACGGCGATGCGGCGCTTCGTCAGAAACATGTCGACTTGCCGGCCGCCGAACGAGCGCCGGTCGTATCGGATGAACGGCTCCGATTCGATCAGCGCGCGCCAGTCGGCGCCCTTCTTCGCGGCAGGCACGAGCAGCACGAACGGCTCGACGGCGAGCGTGCGCCATTGCAGTTCCGCGGGCAGCGAAAACGGCGGGCGGATCATCACGGCCATGTCCATCTCGCCTGCATCGACGCTTGCGAGCAGATTGAGCGACACGCCCGGCACGAGCCGGATGCGCCACGCCGGCAGCATGCGCCGGAACGCGCCGATGGCATCGGGCAAAAGCGCCGCATGCGCCGACGCGATCGCGCCCACCGAAAGCGAGCCGCCGCGCCCGTCCTCGCCTTCTGGCTCAGCGAGGCGCGCGTACAGCGCGATCAGTTCATCGGCGAGTTCGAGCGTGCGCTTGCCGGCCTTGTTGAGCGTCGCGGAGCGGCCCGTCCTGTCGAACAGCTTCGCGCCGAGATGCGCTTCGAGGCGCTGCATCTGCGCGCTCACGGCCGATTGCGTGAGGCCGATCTGCGCGCCTGCGCCCGCGAAAGTGCCGTGGCGCGCCACCGCGATGAAAGTCCGGAGTTCGCGCAGCATGTCGATTCATCGAAAATATTTGGGCTGACTCCAGAAATATATCGTTTTTCAACACAAATATTTATTAATAAACTTTCGTTCCAGTTCCCATGAACGCCGATTGAAGGACTCAACTCCATGAGCACGACCCAGCACGCCATGCCGCCGTTCCATCTCGCGTTTCCCGTTCATAGCCTCGCGGCCGCGCGCGAGTTCTACGGCGAACTGCTCGGCTGCCCGGAAGGCCGCAGCTCCGACGCATGGGTGGATTTCGATTTCTACGGCCATCAGATCGTCGCGCATCTCGCGCCGGAGGAATGCGGACATCGCACGACGAGCGCGGTCGATGGCGACGCCGTGCCGGTGCGCCACTTCGGCGTGGTGCTGTCCATACCGCAGTGGAACGAGCTCGCCGACAAGCTGCGCGCGGCGGGCACGCGCTTCATCATCGAGCCGCATGTGCGCTTCAAGGGCGAAGTCGGCGAACAGGCGACGATGTTCTTCCTCGATCCGTCGGGCAATGCCGTCGAGATCAAAGCGTTCGCCGATATGTCGTCGCTCTTCGCGAAATAAAAAACGGGACGCCGCGCGGCGTCCCGTTCGTCATTGCAGCGCGCTTTACTGGCCGGAGCCGCTCGCGCTGACCGGGGCGCCCGGACCGCTCGGCGTCGCGGTGCCGCCCGGTTGCGTGGACGGACCCGAGTTCATCGTGCTCTTGTGCGTCTTCTTCGAATGCGTCGATTTGTGCGCGTGCGCGTTCGGCTGCGCGGGCTGCGTCGTGGTCTGCGCGTTGTCGCCGGCCTGCAGGCCCGTGTTCGAGCTCGGCGGATTGTCCTGCGCGAAAGCGGACGCGCACACCAGCGCGAAAGCGCCGGCAGCGGCGGAAAGGGCGAAACGTTTCATATCGAAGACTCCTGTTGGCGGTTGCGAAATGCGATGCTCACGGCTTGTTCTGCCTGCTGGCCGCCGCGCTTCACGCGAGCGGCCGTTCGCACGTCAGGAGTCAGCACGCGACATGCCACGGTCTGACGATTCGCCAACGTCTTCGCGTCTTCGTGTCAGGTTTTGAAGACCGCGATGGCGCGCTTCAGCTCTTCGGCCTGCGTCGCGAGCGCGGCGGCGGCGGCCGTCGCCTGTTCGACGAGCGCGGCGTTCTGCTGCGTGACCGCGTCCATCTGCACGATCGCGACGCCGACCTGCTCGATGCCCTGCGTCTGCTGCGTCGACGCCGACGAGATCTCGTTCATGATGTCGGTCACGCGCGAAACGGACGTGAGAATCTGCTTCATCGTGTCGCCGGATTGCTGCGCGAGGTCTTGCCCCGCCGTGACGTTCGTCACCGATTCGTCGATGAGCGTCTTCACATCCTTCGCGGCCGCCGCGCAGCGCTGCGCGAGCGCCCGCACTTCCGATGCGACCACCGCGAAGCCGCGCCCGTGCTCGCCCGCACGCGCCGCTTCGACGGCCGCGTTCAACGCGAGGATGTTGGTCTGAAACGCGATGCCTTCGATCACGCCGATGATGTCGACGATCTTCTCCGAGCTGCCCGCGATCTTGTCCATCGTCGCGACGACGCCGAGCACGACGCCGCTGCCGCTTTCCACCGTCGACGATGCGCTCGCCGCGAGCTGGCACGCTTCGCCGGCGTTATCGGAGTTCAGACGCACGGTCGACGTGAGCTCTTCCATGCTCGACGCCGTTTGCGCGAGCGACGCGGCCTGCTCTTCCGTGCGCGACGAAAGATCGTGATGGCCGTCCGCGATTTCGCGCGACGCCGCCGTGATGCCGTCCGCGACGAGCTTGATCTGCGCGATCGTCTGCGTGAGGCGCGATTGCATCGTGTGCATCGAATGCATGAGGCTCGAATCGTCGCCGCGCTGCACTTGCACGGTCTGCGCGAGATCGCCGGCCGCGATGCGCTGGCAGACGACGGCCGCATCGCGCGGGTCGCCGCCGATGCTCTTCAGCACGCCGCGGATGATGAGCGTCATCGCGACCGTCAGCGCCGCGCCGATCACGCCGATCAGCAGGAGCGACTTGAGCACGATGGCATGGAAGGCGCGATCGATGTCGTCGATCCACGCGCCCGTGTAGACGTGCCAGTCCCATTCGCGCACGTAATCACCGTACGTGACCTTGGGCAGCGGTTCCTGCTCGCCCGGTTTGGGATACGAATACGTCGTGATATGCGAGCCGTCGAGACCGTGCTTGACGATCTCAGCGGTGAAGTGCTTGCCCGTGCTATCGACGAAATCGTTGATCTTGCCCTCGGAGTGCGGACGCGGCGGATCGAGCACCTGCCACATCTTCGAATCGATGATGCCGACATAGCCGCTCGTGCCGTAGCGGATCGCGCGCACGCTCGCGATCGCGCGTTTCTTCGCTTCGTCTTCGGGCAGCGCGCCGCTTTGCGCCTGCTTCACATAGAACCTGACGACGCTCGCCGCCGACTGAACCTGTTCGGCGAGCGCGCCTTCGCGGTTGTTCATCAGCGAATGTTTCGTGGAGATCGCGTTGAGCGCGCACAGAAGAATCAGACTGAGCCATACGAAGCCCACGATGCTCATGAGCTTGGTCTTGAAAGAAAGTTTTTTCACGATCTGGTTGTAATAGCCGATGGACGCGCCGGGGCAGGCGCTCGCTTTGCGGCTTCCGATCGCGGGCGATTTTACGTTTGCGTGAGCGGGTGCGACGCCGCGTCGTTATCGAAAGCTGCGTGCAATTTAACGGCAAGGCGCGTCGAATCTTGAGGCGCGGAACGCGGCGCACAAAGCAAAACGCCCCGCATGACCGAAGTCATGCGGGGCGTCGGTCCATGCTGCTTCAGTGCCCGACCGGCTCTGTCGATTTCAGGTCGCTCGCCATCGCCGTTTGCGGATGCGCGGCCTGCTTGATGAGCAGCGCGACCGCCGAAACGATGCCCGCCACCGCGATCGTCGCGAAGATGCCGCCGAACGTGAAATGCAGACGCGTCAGCTCGGCGACGAGGAACGATCCCGCGATGCCGCCGAAGCGCCCGATGCCGAGCATCCACGCGACGCCCGTTCCGCGCCCTTGCGTCGGATAGAACGCCGCGGCGAGCGCGGGCATCGACGATTGCGCGGTGTTCATCAGCACGCCCGCGACAAACACGACGAGCACGAGCATGCCGACATTGCCCGCCGCCTGGCCGATCAGATACACGCTCACGGCGGTCAGCGCGTAGCACGCCGCGATGATGCGGTTCGCGTTGAACTTGTCCATCAGCACGCCGCACAGCACCGCGCCGACGCCGCCGAGCGGGAACAATGCGGAAATGAGCGTCGCCTTTTGCGGCGGCAGGCCCGATTCCTTCAGCAGAATCGGCATCCAGTTGATCGACGCGTAGAAGATCACGAGGCCCATGAAATACGTGAGCCACAGCATGATCGAGCCGACGAGATACGAGCGCGACAGCACCACGCTGATGCCGCTCTGTCCCGTCGCGGCGGGCGCGGCCTCGGTCATGAAGAACGAGCCGGCGTTCATCGCGTCGGACGAAATGCGGGCGAGCGTCGCGCGAATCTTCTCGACGGGCTTCGACTTCGCCACCATGTAGCGCACCGATTCCGGCAACGTGACGATCAACAGCACCGACAGCACGAGCGGCGCGATGCCGCCGAGCATCAGCACGCTGCGCCAGCCGAACTGCGGAATCATCCACGCGGCGAGAAAGCCGCCGAACGCCGCGCCGAGCGGAAAGCCGCAGAACATCAGATTGATGAGCGTCGCGCGGCGGCTGTCCGGACAGAACTCGCTCATCATCGTGACGGCGTTCGGCATCGCGGCGCCCAGCCCCAGGCCGGTGATGAAGCGCAGCGTCGTCAATTGCGTGAGGTCGGCCGAGAACGCCGACGCGAGACACGCGACGCCGAAGATCAGCACCGACGAAAGCAACATCGCGCGGCGGCCGAGCTTGTCGGACAGCGGCCCGGACAACAGCGCGCCCGCGGCGAGGCCGAACAGCGCGGCGCTCAAGACGGGCGCGAGCGCCGGACGGCTGATATGCCATTCGGCGACGAGCGACGGCGCGATAAAGCCGATCGCGGCGGTATCGAAACCGTCCAGCAGCACGATCACGAAGCACATCACGAAGATGAGCCACTGAAACGGCGAGAACGGATGCTCGTTGATGAACGTCTGTACGTTCACGGCAGGACTTCTACTCACTTCATTCCCTTTTCGGTGATGGGCGCGCGCCTCGCAAGGCCGCGTCCCGGAACTGAAACCGCTTCCCGCCGCCGTTCTTGTTGTTGTCGTGCGAGCAGCGAACCCCGGTCAAACCGCATGGAAATCGGAGAAAAGTTCGTTAGACGAACACCGATTCACATAGCGAACTCGCGAGTGAGGGTACTGAAGAAGTTTGCGCTTCGTCAACGCGGGCTTTCCCGCGTATGACGAAGCGCTGACGTGTGGCTGTCAAAAGGCAGCGAATCTGCGGACAGTCAGGACACGCGCCGCCCCGCGCGATACGTTTCGCGCGGCACCTGCAGGCCGTCCACCGAGGCGACGCGCACGAAGTCCGCGCGCAGGCCCGTGGCGATCGCGCCGCGGTCCGCGAGACCCGCCGCGTGCGCGGGCGCCCACGAAACGGTCGCGACGGCGCGCGGCAGCGACCAGCCCGCCTTGGCGACGAGATCGAACACCGCGATCAGTAGACTCGACGGCACGTAATCCGACGACAGGATATCGAGCAGCCCTTCGTGCGCCAGTTCGAGCGCCGACACGTTGCCCGAATGCGAGCCGCCGCGCACGACGTTCGGCGCGCCCATGATCGTCGCGATGCCGTGTTCGCGCGCGGCGCGCGCGGCTTCGAGCGTCGTCGGGAATTCGGCGAGCGCGATGCCGTCGCGCGCCGCTTCCTCGACATGCTCGACGAGCGTGTCGTCGTGGCTCGCAAGCGAGATGTTCAGGCTCTTGCAGCGCGCGACGATTTCCGCGCGATGCTTCGCCGCGTAACGCGCCTGATGATCCGCGAGTTCGGCGAGGATTTTCTTCGCGTGCTCGTCGCTCCATTTGCCATGACGTTCCTGATACTTGCGCCACTTCTCGTGATCCTGCCACTGACGCTGGCCGGGCGTGTGGTCCATCACGGATGCAAGCCGGAAAAGCGGATCGGACGAAAGCAGGTCGAACACTTCGACGACATCCGTCGTGCCGACTTCGCATCGCAGATGCAGAAAGTGATCGGCGCGCAAGAGATCGCGCGCGACGAACTTGCCGATCGACTTCGCGCATTGCACCTGAAGCTCGCGGCCGCGCACGCCGTCTTCGGGACGCGAACCGACGCCGAGCGCATCGAACACGGTCGTGATGCCCGCCGACGCCACTTGCGCGTCATGCACGATGATCGCCGCTTCGTGATTCCACAGCACGCCGGGGCGCGGCGCGAGATGCTTCTCGATGTTGTCCGTATGCAGCTCGACGAAGCCGGGCAACAGATAATCCCCGTCCCAGTCGTGCGCCTCGCGCGCCGCCGTATTGCCCGGCGCAATGTCGGCGATGCATCCGTCCTCGACGCGCAAGGTGCCCACGAAATCCTCGTCGCGCGTCACGATGCGCGCATTTGTTATCAGCATGTCTGCAACACTCCGGAATCGGTTTGATGAGCGATGGCCGCGCTCGATGCGAGCCGCACGATGCGGGTCGCGACGCGCTCGCGCGTGTCTTCGTCGTGAAAGATGCCGACGATCGCCGCGCCCTGCTCGCGCGCCTCGACGATCAGATTGGCGACCACGTCGCGGTTTTCGGCATCGAGCGACGCAGTGGGTTCATCGAGCAACAGCAGCGGATGCGCCGCGATCAGTCCGCGCGCGATGTTCACGCGCTGCTGCTCGCCGCCCGAGAACGTCGCGGGCGCGAGCGTCCACAAACGGCGCGGCACGTTGAGGCGTTCGAGCAACGCGCTCGCACGCTTACGTGCTTCGTCTTCATCGACGCCGCGCGACACGAGCGGCTCCGCGACGAGATCGAGCGACGACACACGCGGAATCGCGCGCAGGAACTGGCTCACGTAACCCATCGTCGTGTTGCGCAGCCGGATGATCTCGTGCGGCGCGGCGTCGGTCAGCATCGTATGACGCGAGGGCTTGCTGTCGTCGCGAATCGCGATCGTGCCGCGCGTCGCGAGATAGTTGCCGTACATGCAGCGCAGGAACGTGCTCTTGCCCGCGCCCGACGCGCCCGCGAGCACGACGCATTCGCCGCGTTCCACATCGAGCGATACGCCCGACAGCGCGGCGATACGCGCGCCGCCCTGCTGATGCAGTGTGAAAGTCTTTTCGATGCCGATTGCGCGCAGCATCAGCTTGTCGTTGGTGATGAAGGAATCGTGTGTCATCGGTCGAACCTCAAACAGGCAGCACGGACGCGACGAGCGTCTGCGTATAAGGATGTTGCGGATCGTCGAGCACCTGATCCGTCAGCCCGCTTTCGACGACGCGCCCGTCCTTCATCACCATCAGCCGATGCGCGAGCAGACGCGCAACGCCGATATCGTGCGTGACGATCACGGCCGCGAGATGCAGCTTGCTCGTGAGCGTGCGCAGCAAGTCGAGCAGACGCGCCTGCACCGATACGTCGAGGCCGGCGGTGGGTTCGTCCATGAACACGAGGCGCGGTCCCGTCACCAGATTACGCGCGATCTGCAGACGTTGTTGCATGCCGCCCGAAAATGCCGAAGGCAATTCGTCGATGCGCGCGGCATCGAGTTCGACGCGGCTCATCCAGTCGGCGGCCGTCTCGCGCAGACGGCCATAGTGACGCGCGCCGATCGCCATCAGCGGCTCGCCGATGTTCGCGCCCGCCGATACGTTGCGACGCAATCCGTCGCGCGCGTTCTGATGCACGAAGCCCCATTCGGTGCGCGACAAAAGACGCTTGCGCGGCTCGGCGAGCGTCAGCAGATCGAGCGCTTCGCCTTCGCGAGTCGTGTAGGTGAGCGCACCGCCGTCGATGTCGCTGCGCAACGCGAGCGCATTCAGCAACGTCGATTTGCCCGATCCCGATTCGCCGACGATGCACAGCACTTCGCCCGGATGAACATCGAGATCGACATCGACGCACCCGCCGCGTCCTTCATAACGCTTCGTGAGGCGCGTCGCTTTCAGGAGTGCGTTCATCGCGTCACCTCTTCGTCGTCGCGACGGCTATGGCAGTAATCGCTGTCGGAGCAGACGAACATGCGCGTGCCCTGATCGTCGACGATCATCTCGTCGAGAAAGCTATCGTGCGAGCCGCACAGCGCGCACGCGTGCTCCCACTTCTGCACGGTGAACGGATGATCCTCGAAATCGAGGCTCTTCACTTTCGTATATGGCGGAATGGCGTAGATCCGCCGCTCGCGGCCCGCGCCGAAAAGCTGCAATGCGGGATTCATGTGCATCTTCGGATTGTCGAACTTCGGGATCGGCGAAGGCGACGTCAGATAGCGGCCGTTCACGAGCACCGGGTAATCGTAAGTCGTCGCGATGCTGCCGTGCTGCACGATATCCTCATAGTATTTGACGTTGATGAGGCCATAGTCCGCGAGCGCGTGCAGCTTCTTGCACTCGGTCACGCGCGGTTCGAGGCGGAACAGCGGCTCGGGCATCGGCACCTGATACACGATGATCTGCTTGTCCGTGAGCGGCGTCTCGGGAATGCGGTGACGCGTCTGCACGATGCTCGCATCGGCGGTGCGCGTGGTGGTCGCGACGCCCGCGGTGCGCGCGAAGAAGCGGCGAATGTTCACCGCGTTCGTCGTTTCGTCGGAGCCTTGATCGATGACCTTCAGCGTATCGCTTGCACCGATGATCGCGGACGTGACCTGCAGGCCGCCCGTGCCCCATCCATACGGCAGCGGCATTTCGCGCGATGCGAACGGCACCTGATAACCCGGCACCGCGACCGCCTTGAGCAACGCGCGGCGAATCATGCGCTTGGTCTGCTCGTCGAGGTACGCGAAGTTATAGCCTTCGGTGAGTGCGTTCATGCCGCATCCTCCTCGTTGTCGTCCGAACCGTGCGCGGCGCGCAAACGGCGCAGCAGTTCGAGCTCGGATTGAAAATCGACGTAGTGCGGCAACTTCAGATGCTGCACGAAACCGGATGCTTCCACGTTATCGCTGTGATACAGCACGAACTCGGGATCCTGCGTCGGTGAACCGACGGATTCGCCGAGTTCTTCGGCACGCAACGCGCGATCCACGAGCGCCATCGCCATCGCCTTGCGCTCGGAGTGGCCAAACGCGAGACCATAGCCTTGCGTGAGCGTCGGCGGCACATCGCCGCTGCCCGCGAACTGATTGATCATCTGACATTCGGTGATGTCGATATCGCCGATCTCGACCGCAAAGCCCAGTTCATCGACCATCATTTCCACCGCGACTTCGCCATGACGGATCTCGCCCGCAAACGGATGGCTGTGCGCGTAGCCGCGCTGCGTCGCATAGCCGACCGCGAGCAGAAAGCCTTCGTCGCCGCGTGCGAGGTTTTGCAGGCGCGTCGAGCGATCGGCGGGAAACGACAGCGGTTCGCGCGAAAGATCGCCCGGCTCGGGCGCGTTCTCGTGCGCGCGTTCCTGCTCGATCAGGCCTTCCTTGTCCAGCATCGACAACACGCGCGGCATCGCGCTCGCGTCCGTCTCTTTCGCCGAGATAGTTGCATTCGCAACTTGTTGGCCTTCGGCGAGCAAAGTGAAATCGAGCAGGCGTTGCGTGTAGTCGTACGTGCCGCCCAGCATCTGTCCGCCGGGAATGTCCTTGAAGGCCGCCGAGATGCGGCGCTCGACACACATCGCTTCGGTATCGATCGGCAGCGTGTAGCCGAAACGCGGCAATGTCGTGCGATACGCACGCAGCAAAAAGATCGCTTCGACGAGATCGCCGGCTGCCTGCTTGATCGCGAGCGCGGCCAGGTCTTCATCGTAGACGGAGCCTTCCGTCATCACGCGCGCGACGGCAAGACGCATCTGCTCGCGAATCTGCGCGACGGACAACTCGGGGACGGAAACATCGCCGCGACGCTTCTTCGCGAGCACGTCCCACGAACGTTCGATGGCGCGTTCGCCACCTTTGACCGCGACGTACATCAGTTCACCTCCACTTGCGTCGTGCGCGGCAGGCCGACGAGCGCGCCGCCCGCGACGAAGTAGCAATCGATGCCGCAAGGAAAGAGCGCCGTGAGCGCCGCGCGCTGACGCCAGAACTCCCGTGACAGGCCCGCAATGGCGACGCTGCGCGATTGCGCGATGCCTGGACCGCTCCACACGAGCGGCTCACCTTCGGTCAGCGACGGCACATGGATAAAGAGCGTCGCGGCATGCTCGGGAGATTCGGGTTCGCCGTGCGAGAAAGCATCGAGCGAAGGCATGTCGCGCGCATCGTCGATATAGACGAATGCGGCCTCGCGGCGATCGCGCGTCAAGCGCGCGCTCGCGTGAAAGCGCAGCGCATCGCCAAGCACGTTGTCTTCGCGCTCGATGAAAACCGGCGTCGAATAATCCGTCAGCGCGAGCAGCGACGCGAACGCCGCGAGCGGCACGCGCCCGGCGAGGCCATCGCGCATCGCATGGTTGTCCGGCAGCGCGGCATCGATCGCAACGATGCTGCCGGGCCGCGACAGCGCATCGAGCAATGCGCGGAACACGCGTTGCGCGTCGTGCACCGTGTCGTTGAAGCCGGGCACGAGCGTGGTCATGTCGATTCGCATCATTCGCCTCTCACCATCGTGAAGAATTCGACCTTCGTCGCGGCCGCTTCGGCTTCTTTGCGGCGTCGTTCATCTGCGATGCGCGCAGCCAGCGGCTCGATGAGTTGCGTCTGCAACTTGTCGGCGAAGCGCGGCATCTGCAGGAGGGCGTCCGCGAGCGCGGCGAGCGTCGCGCGTTCCTTGTCGCGCCCCATGTGCACGGCGACACCGACCGGCGCGCTGCCGTCATCGGCGATGAGACGAAGCGTGGCGCGCGTGACGGTCGTTTCGCCGAGGTTAAACGCATCGCCCGTGCCGCCGATGCGCCCGCGCACCATCGCAAGCCCGATATCCGGCGCGCGCAGCCACTCGTAGTCGGGCACCCGCGCGCCTTCGAGCGCCGCTTCGAGCGCATGTTGCAGCGCCTCGCGCGGCGTGCGGGCAAGCACCGCCATCCATTCGCGGCGGCCTCGCGTTGCGCGCGGCTCCATTGAAGTACTCATCGCATTCCCTTTGTCTGGAAGGATCGGATCATCGTCATGCTACTCGTTGTCTAGTCTAGTCGTCTAGACGTTTGGTCGTGTAGTGAGGCTTTCACATTTCCATCACGAGTTGCGCACTACAATCCGGGAGAACGATATTCAAACCGACAGGAATGACAGCGCAATGACATCCAACGAAAATGCGGCGCCTGGCGTTGCCGTGGAGCGCGGCGCGGGGGTCGCGGTCTGGCGGCAGATCGAGCAGATACTCGCCGCCGAGATTGCCGCGAAGAGCTTCGGCGACGAAGGACGCCTGCCGAGCGAGGCGGAACTCGCCAAGCGTTTCGACGTGAACCGTCATACGGTTCGCCGCGCGATGCTGCGGCTTGCCGCAACGGGTCTCGTGAGCGTCGAGCAGGGGCGCGGCACGTTCGTGCAGCCGGGCGCGATCGATTATCAGATCGGCCGGCGCACGCGCTTCACCGAGAATCTGCGCCGCAAGAAGCACACGTCGGCTGGCGTCGTGCTGAGTTCGGAGCGCGTGAAGGCCGATCCGACCGTATCGAAGGCGCTCGGCGTGCGCGCCGGCACGCTCGTCTATCAGATCGAAACGCGCCACGACTCCGACGGCATTCCGATGACGTATGCGCGCAACTGGTACCCAGCCGCGCGCTTCAACGATCTGCCCGCGGTCATCGAAGCGGCGGGCGGTGTCAGTGCCGCGCTGGAGACGTTCGGCGTAAAGGATTACATGCGCAAATGGAGCCGCATCGGCAGCGTGCTGCCTTCGTCGGACGTGGCGCGGCGCTTGCAGATCAATCGTCAGCAGCCGGTGCTGTGGGTCGAAAACGTCGATGTCGACGAGGACGGCGTGCCGATCAAATACGGCATCACGCATTTCGCGGCGGATCGCGTGCAATTGATGGTCGAGCACGATCGATGAGCGCCGCCGTTCATCCGCGCGTGGCGCTCTATTACGCGCCGCCCGCCGCTTCCGCATGGTGGCGCGAAGGTTGCGAATGGCTCGGCCGCGATCCCGAGAGCGGCCGCGAAACCGCGACGCCCGCGCATGCCGTGACGCACGCCCCGCGCCGTTACGGCTGGCACGCGACGCTCGTCGCGCCGTTTCATATGGCCCCGGGTGTCGAGCTCGCGGACGTGCTGGCATGTGCGCGTGCGTGGGCCAGTTCGACGCCGCGCTTCGAGATGCCGGTATGCCCCACGGAAATGGGCCGTTTCGTCGCGCTACGGCCCGCCGCGCCCGCCGACGACGCAACCCTTCGAGCATTGGCCGCGAGCGCACTGAAGGCGCTCTCCGCGTTGCGTACGATGCCATCGCGGGAAAGCATCGAGCGGCGCATCGTCGATGGCATGAGCGCACGGCAGATCGAATTGCTGCGCGAATGGGGTTATCCGTATGTCCTCGAGGAATATCGCTTCCATATGACCCTTTCCGATTCCCTCGACGATGCGAACGCGCGCGCGTCGATCATGTCGGAATGGAAGGCGCGCATCGATACGCTCGGCCCGCTGCCGGTGCACGGCGCGGCGCTTTTCATCGAGCCGCAGCCGGGCGCGCCGTTCGCGCTATGGCAGCGCCTGCCGTTCAACAACGCACGGGAAGTGGCATGACCGAAGTGGATAGCACGAAACTGATCTACGTGATGGGACCGTCAGGCGCGGGCAAGGACTCGCTGCTCGGCTTCGCGCGCGAACGCATCGGCGCACAGGTGCTGTTCGCGCATCGCTACATCACGCGCGCGGTCGCGGACGGCGAGAACCATATCGCCCTTTCGCATGACGAATTCGCTTCGAGACTGTCATACGGCCTCTTCGCGATGCATTGGGAAAGCCTCGGGCTGCGGTATGGCATCGGCATCGAGCTGGATGCGTGGCTCGCGCGCGGCAGGCCAGTCGTCGTGAACGGCTCGCGCCAGCATGCGGAACTCGCGCTCGAACGTTATCCGCATGCGCGCTTCGTGCATATCGATGCAGCGCCGTCCGTGCTTGCCGCGCGCCTCGCGCGTCGTGGACGCGAAGACGCCCGGCAGATCGAAGCGCGTCTCGCGCGCCGTCCGGCCTTCGAACTGCCGTCGCACGCGCATGTCGTGAAGATCGACAACTCGGGCATGCTCGCAGACGCCGGCACGCAATTGCTCGCGCTGCTCGCGCGTACGAACCACGCCTGAAAACGACGCGAGCGCCTGATGAGGCGCTCGGCATCGATAGTTGCAAGCGCAATCAAATCACGCGTTCGCGCACCCACCCGGAAGCGAGATCGATCATCGACACGATCGCGATGACGATCAGCATCACCGCCGACGTCTGCGCATAGTTGAACGAGCGGATCGCTTCATACAGCACGACGCCGATACCGCCCGCGCCGACCATGCCGACGACCATCGCGGAGCGCACGTTCGACTCGAAGCGATACAGCGCGAACGAAATCCACAGCGGCAACACTTGCGGCAGCACGCCGTAGACGATTTCATCGAGACTGCTCGCGCCGGTCGCGCGCACGCCTTCGGCGGGCCGCGCATCGACGGCTTCGACCGCTTCGGCGAAGAGCTTCGCGAGCACGCCTGTTGTATGAACCCACAACGCGAGCACGCCGGCGAAAGGCCCGAGTCCGACCGCGACGATGAACAACATCGCGAAGACCATTTCGTTGATCGCGCGGCACGCGTCCATCAGGCGGCGCACGGGTTGCGAGATCCATACGGGCGCGATGTTCTGCGCCGATAGCAGCCCGCATGGCACGGCGCAGACGAGCGCGAGCGCCGTGCCCCACACGGCGACCGCGAGCGTCGCGATCATTTCATGCACGTACGTGCGCCATTCCGTGAAGTCGGGCGGAAAGAAGTCGCGCGCGAACTGGCTCATGTTGCCCGATGCGCCGAGCAGATCGAGCGGGCGCATGTCCGCGCTCTGCCACGACAGGCCCAGCACGGCGATCAGGACGATCCAGCCGAACATCGATGTCCAGCTGCGCTTCGGTGCACTCGTCCGCACGGGCCGCACGATGCCGGCCTCGAACGTCGTTACGTCGAGCGGCTTCATTTACTTCGCCGCCGTCGTGTCGAGCGCGGCGATCTTCTGATCGAGCGCGGCAATCTGCGCCTTCTTGTCGGCGTCGTCGAGATGCGCGTCGTTCTGCACCTGCTGCTTCTTCTGGAAGAGCGCCATCTGACGAATCGGCACGAGTTGCGCGTTCGACGAATCGGCGAAGCCCGAATAGCCCGAGATCGCAGTCATCACCGCTTGTTCGCGCGGGTCCTTTTCCGCGTAGTGATCGAAGAAGTTGCGCAGCTTGTCCTTCGTCGCTTGCGGCAGATCGCGACGCCATACGAGCGGGTCCGATGGAATGAGCGGCGACTTCCACAACACGCGCACCTTCGGATACAGCTCGGGATGTTGCGTCTTGATGGTGTCGAGCATGTCGGTGTTGTTGGTCGCGACATCGATCTTGTCGTTGACGACCGCGAGCATGTTCGCTTCATGGCTCGACGGCAGCACGCTCTTGAACGACGACTTCGCGTTGATGCCGTTCTTCGCGAAGAGGTAATACGATGGCACGAGCGTGCCCGACGTCGAATTCGGATCGCCGAAACCGAGATTGATTTCCTTCGTGTTCTTCAGCACCTGATCGAGCGATTTCCACTTGCTGTTCGCGTTCGTGATGAGCAGCGAGTAATAGCCCGCATCGCCGTTCTTGTACTTCACCTTCGCGAAGACTTCGCCGTTCGAGCGATCGACCGCTTCGATCGCCGATGCATTGCCGAAGAAGCCGATCTGCACCTTGTTGAAGCGCATCGCTTCGATGATGCCCGCGTAGTCGGTCGCGAAGTAGGCCTTCACGTCGAGACCCGTCTGCTTGTTCAGATCGTCGATGAGCGGTTGCCAGCGTTGCTTGAGCGCGGCCGACGAATCCGTCGAGATGATGCCGAAGTTGATCGTCTCGGCAAGAACGGATTGCGTCAGCAGGCAAGACGCGAGCGCGGCGCCGGCCAGGAATTTTTTCATGATGCGATCCAGGAGTTGACGTTGAGTTGAGGTTCCGCGGCGTGCGTCCGCGCTACGTGATGCGCAAGCAGTTCGCTGGCGGACGATCCGTAGAGCTTGTGCAGCACCTCGGGCGTGAGACGCTCGCTCGCGCCATCGAAGACGACGCGGCCATCGCGCAACGCGATCGTGCGCGGGCAGTACTTCATCGCGACATCGATCTGATGCAGCGACACGACGACCGTCAGCTTGCGCTCGCGATTGAGCGTCTGCATGAGTTCCATGACGCGTCGCGCCGATTCGGGATCGAGCGATGCGATCGGTTCATCCGCGAGCACGATGCGCGCACGCTGCACGAGCGCGCGTGCCAGTGCCGCGCGCTGCTGCTGACCGCCCGACAGATTGCTCGCGCGTTCGAACGCGTGTTCGCCGATGCCCATCGCGGTGAGCGAATCCATCGCGAGCGAGCGTTCGTCGCGCGGAAAGCGCCCGGACATACGACGCCACAACGACACGCGCGACAACGCGCCGATCAGCACGTTCGTCAGCACTGAAAGACGTCCGACGAGATTGAACTGCTGAAACACGAAGGCGACGTCGCGGCGTATCGAGCGCACTTCACGCACGATCCTGCCGTTCTGCTGGATCGGGCGGCCGAGCAACGTGACGTGCGACGGCGCGGGGTCGGATGCCGTGAAGCCTGCGATGTGCCGCAGAAGCGTCGACTTGCCCGATCCGGAAGCGCCGATGAGCGCGACCATCTCGCCCTCTTCCACGCGCAGATCGACGGAGTCGAGCGCCTTGCGGCCATTCCGGAACGTCTTGGTGAGACGCTCGATGCGAATTGCGTCCATAGCTTCCCTCGATGGGCGCGCTCACATGGCGCGCTGAAACGTTCGGGAGATTCTAGGAAGCGAACATGACGAGATAGTGACGCGCATGAGACGTCTAGATGAATACATCACTTCGATGCGTCGCGAGTTGAGACGATCGAGCAGAAAAGCGATACGAACGAGCATTCACGATTTGCGCGCCGCGCTTTATGATGATCCGCAACTGCATCAATCACTCGGGACTTCATCATGAACACGATCCATACGGATGTCGCCATCATCGGCGCGGGCAGCGCGGGACTTTCGGCGTATCGCGCGGCGAAGGCTGCGGGCGCTTCGGCGATTCTCATCGAAGGCGGCGCGCACGGCACGACGTGTGCGCGCGTCGGCTGTATGCCGTCGAAGCTTCTCATCGCAGCGGCCGATGCCGCGCATCACGCGACGCACGCGGCGGCGTTCGGCGTGCATATCGATGGCGCGCTGCGCATCGACGGGCGCGAAGTGATGGCGCGCGTGAAGCGCGAGCGCGATCGTTTCGTCAGCTTCGTCGTCGCGGGCGTCGATGCGATGCCCGATGCGGACAAGCTCACCGGCTACGCGCGCTTCATCGACGATAACCTGCTGCAAGTGGGCGACGATACGAAGGTGCAGGCGAAGAGCATCGTCATCGCGACGGGGTCGAGTCCCGTTATGCCGTCGATGTATCGCGCGCTCGGCGATCGCGCCATCATCAACGACGATGTGTTCGCGTGGGACGATTTGCCGAAGCGCGTTGCGGTGATCGGCGCGGGCGTCATCGGCCTCGAACTCGGTCAGGCGCTGGCGCGGCTCGGCGTGCGTGTGTCGCTGCTGGGCGCGCGCGGGCGCGTCGGGCCTTTCACCGATCCCGATGTGCGTGCGTATGCCGGGCGTGTGTTCAGCGAAGCGTTTCGTTTCGAGCCGTTTGCGCAAGTGCAGGCCGCCGTGCGCGAAGGAGATGAAGTGCGTTTGCGCTATGTGTCAGATGCGGGCGAGTCGATCGAGGAAACCTTTGATTACGTGCTCGTCGCTGCCGGGCGCAAGCCGAATGTCGGCGGGCTGGCTTTGAGCAATACATCGCTTGCACTCGATGACGTTGGCCTGCCGGTCTACGATCCGCTCACGCTGCAGGCGGGCGCTCATCCGGTCTTCATCGCCGGCGATGCGAACGGCGTGCTGCCCTTGCTTCACGAAGCCGCCGACGAAGGCCGCGCGGCGGGCACGAATGCCGCGCGTTATCCGCATGTCGAAGCGGTCGAGCGTCGCGCGCCGATTGCAGTTGCGTTCACCGATCCGGGCATTGCGATGGTCGGCTCGCGTCATGTCGACCTTAAGCCCGAGTCGTTCGTGACGGGCGAAGTGAGTTTCGAGGATCAAGGCCGCAGCCGCGTGATGCTCAGAAATCGCGGGTTGATGCATGTGTATGTCGATCGCGCGAGCCGCCGCTTCGTCGGGGCGGAATGGATTGGGCCGGATGCGGAACACATCGCGCATTTGCTGGCGTGGGCGTTGCAGATGAAGCTCACGGTCGATGAGATGCTGCGGATGCCGTTTTATCACCCGGTGGTCGAGGAAGGGTTGAGGACGGCGTTGAGGGATGCGGTTGTCAGGCTCGGGTGAGCGGGTCGCGGCGAGGCACTCCGTGCGTATCGATTGCGCCCCGCCGCACTTCCAAGCGAGACGAACGTTGTTGTGCGCATCCGGGAAATCCCCGCCACATCATGTCTGGATTTCCTCGAGGGCGAAGCACGGATACTTATAAGTCGAGTTTGCCGTGCACCAGAATCGGACGTGTCTCGAACGGGCGCCAGGCTGGATCTTTGGCCTTCCACGCTTCATGCGGTGACGGCTGACGCGATCGTCGGTGCAGTCGCCTGGCGCGCACGTAAAATGGCGTCATGTCGAACACGTCCCGCCAACCTCCCCGTCAAGAACCCGCGTTGCCGCTTCACACGCCCAGCACCGCATCGCTCGCGCTGGCCGCCGCCATCGCGATGATCGCGTGGCTCGCGTTCGCGGCGCAGACGGACATCACCATCGCGCGTCTCGTCAATCGCGGCTTCACCGTCTTCGACGGCCTCGCGCGCATGAGCAGCTACCTGACGAACTTGACCGTGCTGCTGACCGCGTTCTGCTTCACCTGCGTTGCAACACGCGCGCGATTCCCCCTGGCGCGCTTCTTCCGCAAACCGACCGTCGTCACGGCGGTCGTCGTATATATCGTGTTCGTCGGCATCGCTTATAACGCGTTGCTGCGCTATCTATGGACACCATCGGGCTATCGCGCGCTCGTCAACGAATCGCTGCATACCATCGTGCCCGCGCTCGCGGCCTTGTACTGGTATCTCTTCGTGCCGCGCTTTCACCTTTCATTGAAACGATGCGCGCTCTGGCTCGTCTATCCGCTGTCTTATCTTTGCATCACGCTGTGGCGCGGACGTCTCTCCGACTTTTATCCCTATCCGTTCATCAACGTCGCCGAGCTCGGCTATGAACGTGTCTTCATCAATGCCGCGATGCTGGTCGGTGCCTTTCTCGCGCTGATGAGCGTGTTTCTCGTCATCAATCATCGACGCGAGGACTTGAGCGTCGCAGACCCCGAAGTCGAAGCGGACGATTCGACTTCCGGCCACATCGATTAGCTCGCGGCGCGCTTGCGGTTCACGACGATATCCGCAATGAACGCAACGGCCAGCGCACACGCTCCGCACGCAAAAATCAGCGCGTAATCGTTATGCGTATGCGAGAACAGAAACGAGTAGCCATATCCGGCAAGCGCCTGACACAACGCGAACGCCGACGTCGCCCTGCTCCATGCCGCACGTTGCTCGGTATGATCGTGCGGCAGCAGTTCATGCACGCGCCCGAGCGCGAGGGGCACGATGCCGGTCGTCGAGATGCCGAGCGCCACCGTCGCGACACCGATCACATACGGATTCGCCGATAAAGCCAGCAACGCCACCGCGCACGCCTGCACCAGCAGCGCAAAACGGTAAGCCATGCCGAAGCCGATGCGATCGCCCGCATTGCCGCAGACGAGCGGCCCGAAGATCGCCGCGACGCCATACAGCACCCAATAGCTCGCGCCCACTTCGGCGCCTCGGCCATAGCCGCGCGCGATGCAATCGACGAGCAGGATCATCACGGGCACGAGGCCGAGCGCGTTCGCCGCATATTGCCCATACAGCAGGCGCAAACGCGTATTGCCGTGCGTGTTCGAATGCGTTGCCGCATCTTGCTTTGCGACGGCAGGTGGGTTCGACGCGGGCCATCCGAACCACGCAATTGCCGTCAATATCAGCGAAAACACGCCGAGCCCCATCCACGTATCGTGCAATCCGTGATGAAGGAGCTTCGGAATCAGCGTCCCCGATGCAGCGATGCCGAAGCCCAGTCCGACGAAGATCATCCCGCTCGCGAAGCCGCGACGCGCGGGCGGAACATGCGGCAGGATCGTCGTCGCGACGAGCACCATGATCGCGCCGCCCGACAAGCCCGAAAGGAACCGCCACGCGAAGAACCAGGCAATCGACAGCGGAAACGCGCAGGCGAAGAAGGCCACCGTCGCGATCGCCATGAGCAGCCGCAGCGCGTGACGATTCGTGAGCGCATGGGCGATCGCGCGGCCGAAGAGCGCGCCCGCGAAATAGCCCGCGAAGTTAGCGGCGCCGAGCGTCACCGCTTGGGAAGACGTGAACCAGTGCGCCTCGATCAGCGGCGGAATCAGCGGCGTGTAGGCGAAGCGCGCGAGGCCGATGGCGACGAGACTCGCGCAAAAGCCCGCGAGCATCGCGAAGAAAGTGCGGGCATCGAGCGCAGTGGGCTGATCGGCGCTGACGGCCGATACCGTTTGTTCCGACATGATGACGACTCCCCCGGCCGCAGCGCTTGCACGCGGACGGACAACGTGACGTGAATGGATACGAAGGCCTTAACGCCTGCCGACGCTCAGCCCGAGCGGCGGCAGCTTCAGCATCGCCAGCGTCGGCGCGACGGCGCCGATCAACAACGCGGGCTTCGGATCGACGCGCGCGAGCACGCGCACGCCGAGCAGCACCGCGAGCAGATTCGTGGCGCCGGCATCGGCCGGCATCACGCGCTCGATATCGCCGCTCTTGAATCCGGCCTTCAGGCAGCGCTCGAAGAACGCGCGCATCAGCGACATCTCCTCCGCGATGAGCTCGCGAAACGCTTCGTCTTCCGGCGATGCGCCGAGCGCCGCATTGACGAGCATGCAGCCGCGCCGATGCTCGTCCGACACCGAACGCTCGACGACCTCGCGAAAGAACGCGCTGATCGCGCGATCGGGCGTCATCGTGGATTGGAGCCTGTTGATGCGCTCGCGCAAGGTGTGTTCGAGATAGTGATCGAGCGCGCGCAGAAAGAGCGCGCGCTTGTCGCCGAAAGCGTTATAGAGGCTCGGCTGTGTAAGGCCCGTGTACTGCACGAGGTCGCGTGTGGACGTGCCGTCGTAGCCGTGCGTCCAGAACGCTTCGGCAACGGCATGCAGCACGCTGTCCTCGTCGAAATTGCGCGGTCGCGCCATGATCCCGCTCCATCGAATTGAAGGACGGACGTTTTATATCGTCCGATAGAAAACGTATTGTATCGATGGATATAAAACCGTGCAGCATCCCCATTCGGCGACGCGGGTCTTGCGTTCGGGGAAATAAGCTGAGGAAAGAGACGCGCTTCGGAGACGCGGTTGCATCTCCGAAGGCATAAAGGTCGGTCAGGCTTCTTTCGAATCGAACATCAGCAGATCGACGCCGGCTTGCGCGAAATTCGCGAGATCGCCGGCGGTCTTCTGGCCTTCGGGCGAGTCGAACGCGGCTTGGATCGCTTCCAGCGAATCGAACTGAAGCAGCGCGACGAGGTGATATGGCGATTCTCCCGATGCCGCCACGACCGGTCCCGCGCTGATCTCATAGCGCCGCAGGCCCGGCAGCGTCTTTGCCAGCGGCGCGTGAGTCGACGCATAGTAGTCGTCGAATGCCTGCGGGTCGGACGGATTTTTATATAGCGCTACGAGCTGGGCCATCGTTGTGTCTCCTGGTAGTTTTACGGCGTTGGAAGAAAGGTTGCGTCAACGCGCTACTGCTTTTCCAGTTGCAGATAGATGCGCTGCACGTTCTGCGGCTGCGCGGTCGCGTAGAGCTTGTCGTTCCTGAACGCGGGCACCTGTACGGTGTGCATCGCTTCGGTCAGTCCGACGCCGCTCGTGTAGGCTTGCTTCACCGCGGCTTCGAGCTCGCGCAGATACGTGCCGGTCCGCATGATGTCGTCGCCGCGCAAGGGCTTGCCGAAGCCGGGTACAACCGTCTTCAGGTCGAGCCCGCGCAGGTTCTCGAGCGCGGCGAGCCAGCCGGAAATCTGCTCGTTGCGCAGCTCGGGTATGCGTCCATTCGATACGAGCCCGCCCGCGAACAGCACGCCGGTTTGCGTGTCGAGCACGGCGAGATCGCCGGGCGTGCTGGCAGGACCGAAGTGCAGCAGTTGCAGCTTGCGTCCGCCGCTTTCGATCTCCGTCGTGCCGTTTACCGTCTGATCGGGAACGGTCACGCGCGAGCCGGCCATTTCATCTTCGCCGAGCGTCTTGCGCAGATTGGCGAGACAAATCGAACAGCGTTCGCGAATCAATTGCGCGGCGCGCGCGTGCGCGAGGATCGGCACGCCCTCGTCGCGAAACGCGGCCGCGCCGAACACGAACTCGGGCGCCTGATGCGTGATGATGACGAGCTTCACCGGCAACGGCGTGACCTTGCGGATCGCTTCGATCATCGCGCGGCCATAGCGATAAGACGAACCTGTGTCGATGACTGTCACGCCGTTCTGTCCGACGATGAAGCCGTTGTTCGCGACGATGCCGTGATTCGCGGGCGCGACGGCATCGTTGTCGCCGATGAACGCGTACACGCCCGGCGCAATGGCGACAGGTGCCGGCATGCCGCTCATCGCCGCATGCGTGAGCGTGCTGACAGCAAAGAGCAGCGTGAAGAGCAGCGCTCGCAAGCGGCGCACCGTCATTTCATCGCCGATGTCTGCGCGCTGCCCGTTTGCGCGTTGACCGCCACGGCGCCGTCCCAATGCTTGTTCTTCGTATCCTCGATAAACGCCTTCAGTTCGCCGCTTCCGCTCGGCACGAAATAGAAGCGGAAATTCGGGTTCTCGCTAATCGAGAAGTTGACGTTCGCGGTCATCACCGGCTTATTCGCATACGTGACCGACACCTTGCGAATGAAATACGCCGACGCGTAGTTGCGCGTGACCTGGTTCATCGCCATGCCGGTTCGATTCGGATGACGCACCATCAGTTGCGCGAGTTCGGGCTTGCCCGCCACGGCCTGACCTTCGGCCTGAAGACGGACCTGTCCCGCTGTCCGCTCGGCCGCGTCTTCGTCCTTGTCGGCGGGTGCGGAACATCCGCCCGACGCCTTCACGAAACGAACGGCGCTATAGAGCTTGCCGTCGTTCGTCTCAGCAATCGCGCGCATGAACGTGTAGTCCTCCACGCGCACGCGCGTTTCGATCGTCGCGAGTCCCGATTCCGGCGTGAACTCGAACGATCCTGCATACGGCTCGGGATTTTCGTCGATGAAGAGATAGAGCTTCTTGATGTAACGCGCGGGCGATTGCGGAAACTGCGCGTTGATCGCGATCGGCACGACGGCGGCATCGGCTGCGCGCGCGGGGGCGTCGAGCTTGATGACCGCATCGCCGTGCGTGTCGATCGTGCGGCCCTTGAACGTCCCTTCCCTGAAGTCGATCCAGCGCGCCACCTTGTCGGGATCGTCGTCGGGCTGCGCCGCCTGCGCGGCATACGGCGAGAGCGCCGCGGCGGCGAGGCTCGCGACCGTCATCGCGCGAACGCCGGACCATGTTGTCTTCATGATGTCCCTCCAGTCCTGCACTACTGCTCCCATTCGAGCTCCGCATAAGCGGCCGTCACATTGCGACGGTGATACATGTCGAAGAGAAGCCACTTGTCTTTCTCGCCGAGACCGATGCTATCGACTGCCTGCCCGATCGTTTCGCCCCTCCTGATCGCAGCACGCACATCGCGCGCCAGATCGGCGAGATAGCGTTCCTCGGCGTCGAGCGATTGCGTCCAAGGCGGATCGAGCGGACCGTGCCCCGGCACGACATGACGCGGATTCATCTGTCGAATGCGCGCAATGTCGTCGAGCCAGCCGATAACGCTGCCATCGATCACAGGAATGCAGTGCACAAAGAGCAGATCACCCGTCCACAACGTGCCGCTCTTCTCATCGTATACCGTCAAGTCGTTGTTGGTATGCGCGGTTTTCCATGTGCGCAGCGTGAGCGTGCGTCCACCGATATCGAGCGTGCCCGTTCCGTCGATCGTCTTCGTCGGCGCGACGATTTCGCTGCCCGCTGCCGCGCTACCCAACTCGCGATTGAGCGCGCGCATGTAGTTGTCCGCGCGCGAGGCTTCGGCTTGCGCGAGCGTCACGCTGCCGACGAATTGCGGATGATCGTCCTTGAAAGCCGCATTCCCGAAGATGTGATCCGGATGCATGTGCGTGTTGATGACATAGCAGACCGGCAGCGGCGTGACAGCGCGTATCGCGGCGCGCAACGCGCGGCCTTCCGCGAGCGTGCCGCCTGTGTCGATCACCGCGACGCAGCGTGTTCCGACGATGAAGCCCACATTCGCTATATCGCCGCCGTTCTCGTGCGTCGCGACATCGTCGTGACCGCGATGCGCGTAGTTACCGGGCGCGATCTGCGTGACCTGCAGCGCGGTCTGCGCACGCGCGATAGTTGCACACGCAATTAGTACGAGGAACGTGATGCGACGGCAGGCCGATGCGACGTTCATCGGACGTCGCTTGCTTCGGCGAGCCGCCTGGGTCTGCGCAGGCCGAACTGCGCGTATTCGCGCTCCAGAAACGGTTCGGCGTGTTCGAGGAGGAAGCGGCGAAAAGCGAGGCAAGTCGGCGAAAGTTGTTTCGAGCGTGAATGCACGAGTTGCCACGTGCGTTCGACGGGCGTGCCGTTCACGTCGAGCACGGCGATTTCGCCGGTGCGCAGTTCGAGCGAGAGCGTGTGCAGCGAGATGAGGCTCACGCCCATGCCCGCCATGACGGCCTGCTTGATGGTTTCGTTGCTGCCGAGCGTGACGCTATGCGCGGGCACGAAGAGGTTCTGCCGAAAGACATGCTCGGCGACGGCGCGCGTGCCCGAGCCGGGTTCGCGTAGCAGGAACGTATCGTTCGCAAGTTCCTGAAGGTCGAATTGTTTTGCATGACGCAGCGGATGCGACAGCGGCGCGACGATCACATGCGGATGATAGGCGAGTGGCTCGGCGGTCGTACCGAGTTCGGGCGGCGGGCGGCCCATGATGGCTAGATCGGTTGCATTGTCCTGCAAGAGACGCAAGAGCGTTTCTCGGTTGCCGACGGAGAAGCGCACATCGACCTTGGGATATTGCTGCCTGTAGAGCGCGAGAAGCTTGGGGGCGAAGTACGTCGCCGAACTGACGATGCTCACCGCTATCGAGCCGCTATCGGCTTGTGTGAGCGACATCATGGCGTCTTCGGCGTCTTTGATTTCGCCGAGTATGCGGCTCGCGTGATGTGAGAGCCTTTCGCCGGCTTCGGTCAGCGATAAGCGTCGCGCGACTCGCTCGAATAGCGGTAAGCCGATCGCTTCTTCGAGTTGCCGGATTTGCATCGATACCGCTGGTTGGGTGAGGTGCAGTTCCTCCGCTGCGCGGGCGAAGCTTGGACAGCGGCTTGCTATCACGAAGATTTGCAGCTGACGCAGGGTTAGGGAGCGGATGAAATTCACGGGGTCGTTTTGGGCGGGTTTGGTTCGCTGCGGCTTCTTTGGAATCCTGTGATCGTGTCGGTCTATTGGCACTGCCCCTGTGCGGGGCGGCACCTACTTTCTTTGCTGCTGCAAAGAAAGTAGGCAAAGAAAGCAGCTACTGATACGCCCGCGGTCACACGCAATTTGGGTAGTCCTCTCGTCCATCGTGGGCTGCCTAAAGAGTGCCCTCATAGGCCCAACCGGGCTTGGCTCGCGCACGGTCCGTCTCATCGCACCACACAACAAACTGGTTCAGCACCAAATAGCGCCAGCCCGCTCCGCGGCCGACCGGTCAATCGGGACCGCGTGTGCTTCCCTACTAACGCCTCGATCTCGCCGCCTTCGCCGCCCGTTGGTTTCCCTTGCAGACCCCGCGGCAGCGCGTAGCGCTGTGCCGAAGCTGTTTCGTGCTGAACCAGCGCCCCCGAAGTTATTGGGCGGCGGACCGTGCGCGATCCAAGCCCGGTTATTGTGATGAAGGCACTCTTTAGGCGAGTGCCATCTGCAACGAGAGGACTACCCAAATTGCGTGTGACCGCGGGCCGTGACGAGCTGCTTTCTTTGCTTACTTTCTTTGCAGCAGCAAAGAAAGTGAGTGCCGCCCCGCACAGGGGCAACGCTAATAGACCGCCGCGAAACCGGGATCCGGCGAAAAAGAAAAAAATCACCGGCTAGCCCGAGGCGCATTCGAGGGCTTCCCCGGCGCGCCCATATTCCTGAACGTCCCTTGAAAAGCAATCGTCTCCTTCTGCAGCGGATGCGCAAAATCGTTTCCATCACCGGGCACTTCGGTGCGAATCATGAGCAATCGCCCGGGCACGTCATCGGCCATGACGAACGTATAGCGCTTGGCGAGGTACTTGGTGAACCGCTCGGCGTTGGGATCGTTCAAATAAGGCTGAATGACGATCTGCTGCGCCTTCGCATGCTTGCCAAGCCCGAGCGCTTCGCTCGACACCGGCGTGATAGCAGGCCCCGCCGCAAGCGCCATCCTCACGCGCTGCTGGAAATAGCGCCGCTGACCGCCCGTCAGTTGCTCCATCTCCGCGATGTCATGCTCCAGAAAATAGATGATCACCGGATTGCAAGGCAAGCCGCCCGGCACGTTGACATTCCCCGTCCGATCGGAAACCTTCGCGTCGTTCTTACTGTTGCCCTGACTCACGACGAGCACGCGCAACGTGTCATTGACCTTCGACGGCGGCCCGGAATAATCCACCGCGTAATCGAGCTCGGTCTGCGCCTCGACACCGGTCATATGCGGCTGCATGAAGAGCAACTGCTCAGCGGGCTTGATATCGACGGACGTCGGCGCCGAAGCCACGGGCGCGTCCGCACACATCGCGACGCGCGGCATCGCACTGCCCAGCGCGATAACCCACGCGCAAAGAGAAGCCGCGTATATCCGCTTCATTGGGCGCTTTCCGGCTGCAACGGCAACAATGGAACCTGATAGCTCGTCAGAATCTGATCGATCTTCGGCTGGTTCGATGCAATCCAGTTATCGACCTTGTCCCGCCACGCTTTTTCGCCATAACGCACGCCCATCGAAATCTCATAGTCGAAGCGAATCGGCTGACCGGCCGGGAACGGCACGAGACGCACCTTGTTATCGGAACGATTCGCGAAATAGCCCGCGATCGGCCCCCATACGAAAGCCGCATCGACGTCGCCCTTCGCCAGATCGCGTTCGATCATCTCGCCGGGAAACGCCTCGGGATCGCCGCTTTGCCCCTGATACGACACAGCCTGAGCGATCAGATCATGGCGAAGCAGCCAGTCCACGGCGGGGCTCTTCACGAAGACGCCGAGCTTCATTTTCTTCAACTGATCCGGCGGCAGATTCATCAGATCCGATGGAGTCTTGATGCTCGCGTATTCGGGCTTGTTCGGAAACACCATCGCGTAAGTAGAATGCAGATACGGACGCGTCGTCGCGGTCAATTCATAACCCTTCGGCACGCCGATGATCAGATCGCATTTGAAGCGCTCCGTCTGCGGCACTTTCTCGCGCAGCGTGTTGCGCACGAATCCCATGCGTTGCGGCCAATACGTATATTCGAGCTTGTAGCCGAAATCGCTCGCCATCTGACTCGCGATCTTGTTCTCGTAACCCTCGCCCTTCTTGTTGGAGAGCGGCATGTTGTTCGGATCGGCGCACACGCGCAGGATGCCGTCCGCGCCATCGTTGTTCGGCAGATCGGGCGGCGGAGCGAGCGCACCTTGCGCGAACGCCTGTTGCGCCGAGAACGTCGCGAATGCCGCGCATAACGTGGCTACGAATCGGAACGAAGCGGCGCGGCTTGCATTACGATCAGACATCGACACCTCCGGGTATGAGAGCAATCATCAGACGTCAGCCGCCAATCGGCCATGCAACGTCTTCATTTTGCATCGATTGCCTGCAGATCGCCCGGGTTGATCTTGCCGTCGGAGCGCCCCTTCAGATACGCATAGAGGTTCTCCCAGTTCTTCTGCATCATCTGGCTCGCGCTGAAGTCGGGCATACCCTTGTCCACGCGACCGCCGAATACGGTTCGATGAAACTCATTCTTGTCGAGCGTCTTGAAAGCATCGATCAGCGACGGGCCGACCATCCCTTCCTGCTTCGCCCCGTGACAGCGTTCGCACGCGAGCGCCCGCCAGGTCTTCCAGCCCTGCAGCGTGTCGCTGTCTACCTTGTTGCCATCGACGACCTTATACGCGACCGGCTTGATTTGCGCAGGCATCGCAGGCGGCGTCTGTGCAAAGGAAGCCGACGAAGCAGCGAGCGTCATCGTCAGCAGCAAGAGTGATCGGCCTTTCATACGTCTGACTCCTTGAACATGTCTTGTATATGAGGTGCTTCGTGTTGCTGCGGCGCGGCGGCCGTTGCAGCCGCCGCGCATCGCACATCGACTCATTCACATCGAAGAAACATCAACCGCCCGGAATCGCGAACACGAAGAGCGTGCCGCCGAGAGCCGTGTACTTCGCGAGCTCCTTGTAGCCGCCGACCGCGCCCAGGCCTTCCGTCGACTTCTCGAGACCCGCCGCCATGCCGATGCCGGCCCAGCCGCCGATGCCCGAGTACACGCCGATATACTGCTTGCCCTGGTACTGGTACGTGAACACGTTGCCGATGACGCCCGATGGCGTCTTGAACTTCCACAGCTCCTTGCCGTCCTTAATGCGCACTGCCTTGATGTAGCCTTCGAGCGTGCCGTAGAACACGACGCCGCCTGCGGTCGCGAGCGCGCCGGACCACACCGAGAACTTCTCCGGCTTGGACCACACGATCTTGCCCTTCGAGGCATCCCACGCGATGAAGTTACCCATCGCGCCTTTCTCGTTCGGGCCCGGATACATCGAGAGCGTCGCGCCGACGAACGGCTGACCCGACACGTAATCGACCTGGAACGGCTCGTAGTCCATGCAGACGTGATTCGTCGGCACGAGGAAGAGCTTGGAGCCAGGATCGAATGCGGCCGGCTGCTGATCCTTCGAGCCGAGCGCTGCGGGGCAGATGTTCTTCACGTTGTGATCGGGACCGGCCTTCTGCGTCGAGTAGCTCGCATTGCGAATCGGCAGGCCGCTCTTCAGATCGACGCTATCGGCCCAGTTCACCGCCGGGTCGTACTTCTGCGCGACGAGCAGTTCGCCCGTCTGGCGATTCAGCGTATAGCCGAAGCCATTGCGGTCGAAGTGCACGATCGCCGGCACGGTCTTGCCGCCGATGTTCAGGTCCGAGAGGATCATCTCGTTGACGCCGTCATAGTCCCACTCGTCGTGAGGCGTCATCTGATAGACCCACTTCGCCTGGCCCGTGTTGAGATCGCGCGCGAAGATCGTCATCGACCACTTGTTGTCGCCCGGACGCTGCGTCGGGTTCCATGTGCCCGGATTGCCCGAGCCGTAGTAGATGAGATTCAGCTTCGGATCCCATGCGTACCAGCCCCATGTCGTGCCGCCGCCGTACTTCCACTGGTCGCCCTGCCAGCTCTTGAGCGACGAGTCGGCACCGACCGGCGTCATCTTGCCGTCGGTCCAGGTCATGGTCGCCTGCGGGTCCATCAGCATTTCGTTGTCGGGACCGGTGCTGTAGGCCTTCCAGACTTCCTTGCCGTCCTTGATGTTGTACGCGACGATACGGCCGCGCACGCCGAACTCACCACCCGAGATGCCGGTCAGGACCTTGTCGCCGAAAACGTGCGGCGCGTTGGTGTTGGTTTCGCCTTTCTTCGGATCGCCGTTGGTCGCGGTCCATACGACGTCGCCGGTTTTTGCGTCGAGCGCGACGAGCTTGGTGTCGGCTTGCTGGAGGAAGATCTTGCCGTCGCCATATGCAAGGCCACGGTTGACCGTATCGCAGCACATCACCGATATGACCTGATTGTCCTGCTTGGGCTGGTATTGCCAGATGAAGGTCTGATCCTTCAGGTTGATGGCGATAACCTTGTTGGGGAAGGGCGAGTGGATATACATCGTGTCGCCGATGACGAGCGGCGAGCCTTCATGACCGCGCAGCACACCAGTCGACATGGTCCAGGCAACCTGTAGCTTGCCGACGTTGTTTTCGTTGATTTGCTTGAGCGTGCTATAGCGGTGATTCGAGTAATCGCCCGCTTGCGCCGCCCAGTTCGAGGGATTCTTGATCAGGCTGTCGAGCTGCGAGTCGGCCTGAGCGACATAAGAATTCAGGCCTGCCGTCGCTGCCACCGCCAGTCCAAGAACCAGGGTGCGTAAGTTCATGTCTCCTCCAGAATGGTGATGCCTCCGACCCAGGGATGACCACGCTACCGGGTTGCATCGTGCGCGCCTTCAAATGCAGGTAACGAGTTGCGCTTCGTCCAGTACATGGCCGGACGTTTGCGTAGAGAGGCCAATTGCATATTCCATGCCGGTTTAACTTTTGTTGCTTTAAATCGGGAGTTTGACGGGTGATGCTGTCGTTAGTGGACGAATTCCTGTCGGGTGGCGACACATACTGTGTCAAATACGCGAACAGTCATGCGGCGCGTGTGACATGACGCGATGCAGCATGTTTTGTTTGGCGCATACTGGGTCTTGCGTCGATAACTTTGCGGAGGCTTCGCCATGGCTCAAGCCGAGAAGGTCTATTCCGATGAGGAGATCAAGCAGCGTCTGACCGGTGTGCTCAAGCACTGGTATGTCGAGGATGGGTGGCTCAGGCGCAAGTTCAAGACCGAAAGCTGGAAGGGGACGCTCATGGTCGTGAATACGGTGGGGCATCTTGCCGAAGCGGCCTGGCATCATCCGGATCTCACGGTTTCTTATGCGTTCGTCATCGTCAAGCTCAAGACGCATTCCGCTAAAGGCATCACGGATAAGGACTTTGCTCTTGCTTCGAAGATCGAAGAGGTCATTCAGTGGCAGCCCGGGAAGGAGGATGGGCCGCTCGAGGGCACTCCCTCGGATGATCAGCGCTTCCGCTATATCAAGTATGACGAGGGTTGAGGTTTTGTTTTTGTTTTTGCTTTTGCTTTCGGTTCCGCTTTTGATTTCGCTTTCGCTTTCGCCGGATCCCGTATTCGTGTCGGTCTATTAGCACTGCCCCTGTGCGGGGCGGCACTCACTTTCTTTGCTGCTGCAAAGAAAGTAAGCAAAGAAAGCAGCTTCCGATACGCCCGCGGTCACACGCAATTTGGGTAGTCCTCTCGTCGTTCGTGGGCTGCCTAAAGAGTGCCCTCATAGGCCCAACCGGGCTTGGCTCGCGCACGGTCTGCCACATCGCACCACACAATAAACGGGCTCAGCACCAAATAGCTCCAGCCCGCTGCGCGGCCGACCGGTCTATCGGGTCGGCGCGTGCTTCGCTACTAACATCTTTATCGCACTGCGCGCGCAAACCGATGGTTTCCCTTGCAGACCCAGCGGCAGCGCGTAGCGCTGTGCCGACGCCATTTCGTGCTGAACCAGCGCCCCCGAAGTTATTGGGCGGCGGACCGTGCGCGAGCCAAGCGCCGTTATTGTGATGAGGGCACTCTTTAGGCGAGTGCCACCGGGGACGAGAGTACTACCCAAATTGCGTGTGACCGCGGGCCTGAAAAGCTGCTTTCTTTGCCTACTTTCTTTGCAGCAGCAAAGAAAGTAGGTGCCGCCCCGCACAGGGGCAACGCTAATAGACCGACGCGAAACCGGGATCCGGCGACTACAGCAAAGAAAGTGAGTGCCGCCCCGCACAGGGGCAACGCTAATAGACCGACGCGAAACCGGGATCCGGCGACTACAGCAAGGAAAGCGAGTGCCGCCCCGCACAGGGGGCAACGCTAATAGACCGACAGACCACGGAATCCGGCGAAACAAAAAACTGGTACAGGATTTGCCTAACCCCAAAGCCCCGAAAAAATCCCGCCAAGAAAAAGGAAGCCCATCCCGATGCCGACTCAACCAGCACGCATCTCGCCGCCCACGGCGATCACAGTCGAATCGCCTGCGCGCCTGCATCTTGGCTTCATCGATCCGAATGGCTCGCTGGGCCGCGTCTTCGGCAGCGTGGGTCTTGCGATCGACGCGCACGGCACGCGCATAACGGCGAGGCAAGCACCAGCATCCAGACGCGATGCGCACATCGAAGGCGCAACCACCGAAGCACAACGCGAACGCATCGAACACCACGTCGAGCAACTGGAAGCAGCACTGGGCAAAGGCCCAACGATCGACATCGAGATACACGAAACCCCGCGCGCCCACACGGGCTTAGGCTCCGGCACGCAGCTGGCCTTGGCCCTGGGAACCGCCTACGCCCGCGTACGAGGCCACGAAGCCACCACCGCCGATATCGCCACAATCCTCGCGCGAGGCGCGCGCTCCGGCATCGGCATACATGGCTTCGATCACGGCGGCCTGATCGTCGACGGCGGCCGCGACGCGCGCAATACCCGCCACACCTCCACGACGAAACTGCCGCCGCTCATCGCCCGCCAGCCATTCCCGGACGCATGGCGCGTCCTGCTCATCGACGACACCTCGCGCGAAGGCCTCCACGGCGACGAAGAGAAACGCGGCCTCGCATCGCTCGCACCCTTCCCCGCATCGCTCGCCGCGCACCTTTCGCATCTCGTGCTGATGCGCGTCCTGCCCGCCGTCGCGGAACACGATTTCGACACCTACGCCGACGCCATCTGCGACCTGCAACACACCATCGGCGAATACTTCGCGCCCGTTCAAGGCGGCGTGTTCGCGAGCCCCGCCGTCGCGCGCGCGCTCGAAGCCGTCGCCGCGGAGCAGAAAGCGGGCATCGGACAGACATCGTGGGGGCCGGTCGGCTTCGCGTTCGTCGCGAGCGCGCAGGACGCCGAACGCGCGCTCGCCGCCGCGCAGCGCGTCTCGCAAGGCGCACCGCTCGCGTTCACGATCGCCGCCGGACGCAATCGCGGCGCGACGTGGCGTGCGGCGGGTCATCGTCATCACGGCGCGGACGCGGCCTGAGCACGGAACGCACATCGAACCATCCACCACGCCCAACGAGTCCATCGCCATGCCCGAAGCCACCGAAAGACCCTACGTCCTGCACATGTTCACCAGCACGCCGCAAATGAGTCCGTTCGATGTGAACATGGCCGCCGACGCGGGCTATCAGATCCTCGTGCCCTACTGCAATGTCGATGAAGACATCGTCGTGCAGCTCACGCAGGACGCGATCTTCTCGCGCGGGCCAAAAGGCGTGTCGCGCACGGGCATCTTCATCGGCGGACGCGACGTGATGCTCGCCGCCGACATGCTCGAAAAAGCCCGCAACGCGATGGTCCCGCCGTTCGAAGTCTCCGTCTTCGCCGATCCGAGCGGCGCGTACACGACCGCCGCCGCGCTCGTCGCGCTCGCGGAAAAGCATCTGCGCGCCGCGCATTCCGTCGATCTCGGCGGCAAGCGCGTGCTCATTCTCGGCGGCACCGGCGCGGTCGGACGCGTGGCCGCGGCGATGGCCGCATCGCTCGGCGCGGATGTCGTCGTCGCGAGCCATTCGAGCCAGTCGCGCGCGACGCAAGTAAGCGACGAAATCAATCGCCGCTTCGATATCGCGACTTCGGGCGTCGCGACCGGCTCGCCCGATCAGTTGCATCGCGAACTCGCGCGCGCCGAAGTCGTGTTCGCGACGGCGGTCGCGGGCGTACAGGTGATGACATCCGCCGATCTCGCCCACGCAAAAAACCTGCTGATCGCCGCCGATGTGAACGCCGTGCCGCCCGAAGGCATCGCCGGCGTCAACGTGATGGACGACGGCAAGCCGCTCGCGGGCGCCGCGCGCGCGGACGCGGTCGGCATCGGCGCGCTCGCGATCGGCAACGTCAAATATCAGGCGGAGCATCGGCTGTTTTTGCGCATGCGCACCGGCGGCAAGCCCGTTTATCTCGGCTTTCCCGAAGCATTCGACGAAGCCCGCGCGATCGTCGCGGGACAAAGCTCATGATCGCAGGCGAGCTATCCCGCGCACCGCGCATCGCCGTCGCGGGTTTGTCGGCGCGGCTTCTGGCGCAATCGGCGGCGCGCGCGGGACTGAACGTCGTCGCGCTCGATATCTTCGGCGATCGCGACACGCGCGAGCACGCGGGCATGTGGTTCGATATTGGCGGCAAGGGTCTGTCGATCGATCGCGCGCGTCTCTTCGATGCGCTCGAACACGCCGCGCGCCTGCCGCGCATGCTCGGTCTCATCGTGACGAGCGGACTGGAGCCGCTCGCGGGCGAACTGAGCCGCGCGCCGCACATGCCGCGCTTCATCGGCAACGGCGCGCAGGCGGCGGCGGTGCGCGATCCGCGCCGCTTCTTCGCGCTGCTCGACGAAGCGCACATCGCGCATCCGGAAGTGCGCTACACGCCGCCCGCCGATCGCAGCGGCTGGCTCGTCAAACGTTCGGACGGCTGCGGCGGCACCCATATCGAATGGGCCGATGATGTCGGGCGCGCGCCCGCCGGCGCGTATTTTCAGCGGCTCGCGCCGGGCCGTTCGATGTCCGCGCTTTTCGTCGCCGCGCATCGCGAGGCGGCGGTCATCGGCTTCGCGGAGCAACTGACGGTCGCGGCGGGACGTCTGCCCTTCGTGCACGCGGGCTCGCTCGGGCCGGTGCGATTGCCCGCGCGCATCGCGGCGCGCATCGTCGAAGCGATTGATCGAATCGTCTGGCAAACGGATCTGACGGGGCTGAACAGCATCGACTTTCTGCTCGACGGCGACACGTTCAGCGTGCTCGAAATCAACACGCGCCCGTCATCGACGATGGCGCTCTATGAAGCCGCCTGGCCCGACGCCTGGCCGCGCGGTTTGATCGGCGCGCATCTGGATGCGTGTCTGCACGGCGAGCTGCCGCACGCGCCGGATACCGCCGCTCGCACCCCGCCGCTCCATGCGGGGCAGCGCGTCGTGTTCGCGCACGAAGGCTTCACGGCGTCGCCCGCGTTCAGCGACGCATGTTTCGACGATCCAGCGTGTCACGACGTGCCGCTCGTCGGCGCGCGCATCGAAGCGGGCCAGCCGGTCTGCACGATGACCGCGTCCGCGCCCGCGTTCTCCGATCTGCGCGACGCGCTGGATCGCGAGCATGCGCGCCTTTTGCAACGCATCGAACTCTTATCGAGACCATGACTTCAACTTTCCAGGCGGATTCGGCGGTGAGCGTCAACGCATCGAGCGAGCGGCTCGTCGCGCGTCTCATCGACGATGCCGCGCGTCTTCACGTCGACGTCACGCGCACCGATGGCGGCACCGTCATCGTCGATGCGGGCGTGGACGCCAAAGGCAGCGCCGACGCGGGCATCCTGATCGCGCGCATCTGCATGGGCGGGCTCGGGCGGGTCGCGCGGCGCAGCGCGTTCGATGACGCACCGCTTTGGCCGAGCTTCATCGAAGTGCATACGAGCAACCCGGTGCTCGCGTGCCTCGCGAGTCAGTACGCGGGTTGGAGCCTTTCCGCGACCAAGGAGCAAACGGGCGGCAAGAAATTTTTCTCGCTCGGCTCGGGGCCGGCGCGCGCGCTCGCGTGCAAGGAACCGCTCTTCGACGAACTGGGCTATCGCGACCGTCACGATCGCGGTGCGCTCGTGATGGAAGTGGACCGGCTGCCGCCGCAAGTTGTCATCGACAAAGTGCTCAACGATTGCGGCCTCGCGCCGGACAAGCTCGTCATCGCCGTGACGCCGACACAGTCTGTTGCGGGCACGGTGCAGGTCGTCGCGCGTGTCGTGGAAGTCGCGCTGCACAAGACGCATGTGCTGGGCGTCGATCTCGCGGAGATCGTCGAAGGCAGCGGCAGCGCGCCGCTTCCGCCGCCCGCGCCCGACGGCATCCAGGCGATGGGCCGCACCAACGACGCGATCCTCTACGGCGGCCGCGTGCATCTGACGGTCAAAAGCGACGCGGTCGCGAAGCGGCTCGCCGCCGAATTGCCGTCGTCGAATGCGCGCGATTACGGGCGTCCGTTCGCGGAGATCTTCACGTCGTTCAACTACGACTTCTATCAGATCGATCCGGCGCTCTTCGCGCCCGCCGAAGCGTGGGTGTCGAGTCTCGAAAGCGGCGCGACGTATCACGGCGGCAAGGTCGACAAGCCTTTGCTCGACGCGCAATGGAGCGCGTCATGAGCTTGCGCGTCGCCATCATGACCGATGAGACAGGCTGGCACACCGGCCGCCTGAAGAAAGCATTCCGCGCGCGCGATGTCGAAGCGCGTTGCGTCGATCTCGCGGATTGCCGCATCGACACGACATGGAAGCCGCACGGTCTCGCGATTCCCGGCTTCGGCCACACGCTGCCCGACGCGGTGTTCGTGCGCGGCATCGCGGGCGGCACGTTCGAGCAGGTGACGTTGCGGCTCGGCATCCTGCATGCGCTGCGCGAGAGCGGCGTGCCCGTCTATAACGATGCGCGCGCGATCGAGCGCAGCGTCGACAAGTCGATGACGAGCTTTCTGCTCAACCGATACGGCGTGCCGACGCCCGCGACGTGGGCAAGCGAATCGCCGTCGCATGCGCAGCGCGTGCTGATGCGCGAGGCGGCGGCGGGCCGGCAAGTCGTGATGAAGCCGCTTTTCGGTTCGCAGGGCAAAGGGCTGAAGAAGCCCGGCGTGACGCTGCCGTCGCTGGAACCCTTCAGTCAGGTCGCGTATCTGCAGCGTTATGTCGATGCGGGTGCGCCTGGCTTCGACTGGCGCGTGCTCGTTATCGGCGGCAAGGCGGTCGCGGCGATGAAGCGCGTCGGCGGCGAAGACTGGATCCACAACTTCGCGCGTGGCGCGAAATGCGAGCCTGCCGAAATCACGCCCGCGCTCGCAGACATCTCCGTGCGCGCGACACAGGCGCTCGGTCTCGACTACGCGGGCGTCGATCTGATTCCGGCGGAAGGCGGACGGCCGGTCGTGCTCGAAGTGAACGGCGTCGCGGCGTGGCGCGGTTTGCAATCGGTGACGCCGCGCGATATCGCGGCGCTGCTCGTCGACGATTTTCTCGATCGCAAGCTGGCCGCATCGAAAGGCCCGCTTGCGCTCGCCAGCGGCGATGAGCGCGTCTGACGCCGCGCGCACCGCGTTTCTGCGCGCGTGCCGGCTCGATGTCGAGACCAGGAAGCCCGGCAACGTGAGCGTCGCGAGCGCGGGGCACAACATGACATCGGCGCAATTCATCGCGAGCGCGGGCACGGCGGCGGCGGGACTCTTCACGCCGCGCGCACGCGTGGGCGCGCGCATTCTCGACGCCGTGCGGCGGACTTTCGACGCGGTCGGCTGCAACACGAATCTGGGCATCGTGCTGCTCGCCGCGCCTTTGTGCGCCGCGCTCGAAAGTTTCGATGGCGACGCTCCGATCGATGCATCGCGCTGGCGCGCGGCGACCGAGCGCGTGCTCGCGGAACTGGACGTCGACGATGCGCGCCTCGCGTATCGCGCGATCGCGCTGGCGAATCCGGGCGGCCTCGGCGACGCGCCCGAGCAGCCCGTGCATGCGCCGCCGACCGTGACCTTGCGCGCGGCGATGTCGCTCGCGGCGGATCGCGACAGCATTGCGCGTCAGTATGAGAACGGTTTCGCCGATATCTTCGGCGCGGGCCTCGATGCGGTGGGCGCCGTGTCGTCGGCGACGGAGCATCGCGCGATGCTGGAAGCGTTCCTGACGTTTCTTTCCGGCTGGCCCGATTCGCACATTGTGCGCAAGCAGGGCGCGGCGATGGCGCAAAGTGTCACGCGCGATGCGGCGATGCATCGCGCGAACTGGCACGCGGCGGGTTGTCCCGCGGAGTCGCCCGCGCTCGATCGATGGGATGCCGAACTGAAGGCGCGCGGCATCAATCCCGGCACGAGCGCGGACCTCGCGGTGGCGGCGCTTTTCGTCGCGTTGACGACGTCATCGGCGAATGCATGAAGTCTGCCCGCGCGGACCGGAAATTGGCACGGAACATGTTAGGAAGTTCGCGGTTGAGCGGTCGCATCGGCAATCCGGTGGGACCGCGAGCCTTGCGCGGCTAAAGAGGTGCCCGTCGCGAGTCGAGAGCAAGTCGCTAGTCCCTAGAACCACACATCACTGGAGGAACAGCATGGCCAAGATCAACCGCGTCCTGGTAGGAGAGTCGCTCGTCGGCGATGGCAACGAGGTGGCACACATCGACTTGATCATCGGACCGCGAGGTTCCGCTGCCGAGACCGCGTTCTGCAACGCGCTCACGAACAACAAGGACGGCTTCACGTCGCTGCTCGCCGTGGTTGCGCCGAATCTGCTGACCAAGCCGAACACGATTCTCTTCAACAAGGTGACGATCAAGGGCGCGAAGCAGGCCGTGCAGATGTTCGGCCCGGCGCAGCGCGCGGTGGCGATGGCTGTCGCCGACAGCGTGGAAGGCGGCGTCATTCCCGCCGACGAAGCCGACGACCTGTTCATTTGCGTCGGCGTGTTCATTCACTGGGAAGCGGACAACGACCAGAAGATTCACGACTTCAACTATCAGGCGACGAAGGAAGCGATTGCGCGCGCGGTGGCGGGCGAGCCATCGGCCCAGGATGTAGTATCGAAGAAGGGAACGATGTCGCATCCGTTCTCGCCGAGCTGATTTGTTGTTTGGGGCCGGTGCGTGTGGGACTTTTGCGTGCCGGCTGTTTTGGCGTTGTTCGTTTCATAACCACGAGGCTCTTCGCATGACCCCACGTTGCTGCGCGTTGTCGGTGCTTCTTTGCCTCTCGCTGATCTCGCCGCTTTCGTTCGCCGCGACAGGCGCGGGTGGCGGGCCGCCGCCGGCGAAGACGCACGATTATCCGACCGAAGGGCGCGTGGAATACGTGCTCGGATGCATGGACGATAACGGGCACGATTTCGCCAACGTGTACAAGTGCTCGTGTGCGATCGACAAGATCGCCAAGGTGCTTACTTATGACGATTACGTCGAGCAATCTACGTTTTCCAAGTACGCTACGTTGGGTGGGGAAGGTGGGGCAGAGTTTCGCGTGGATCGCGCGAAGGCTCAAACCAAAAAGTATCGGGAATTGCAGAGGGATGCTTATAAGGCTTGTGGGATTCAGCAGAAGGCTGCTGCCAAGTGAAGTTCTTTTTGCTTGCGGTTTTCTCTCGCGCTCTTGATTTCGCCGGATCCCGTGATCGTGTCGTTCTATTAGCACTGCCCCTGTGCGGGGCGGCACAGGGGCAACGCTAACAGACCGACGCGAAACCGGGATCCGGCGAAAACCAAAGCCAAAAACCAAAAGCGAAAAAAAACCAAAAACCCATCACCCCGGCACATACCCCCGCCCGATCCAAGCAAGGCTAACAGAACCGCCGCCCCGCACATCGACGCTACGTCGTCGCTCAATCACAACACCCACAGCATCGACATCATCGAACTTGGCTGGCTTGGCCAGCGTAACCCTTACCCAATGCGCACCGAAATCCGCGATAAGCATCTGCGCGATGCGCTCCGCCAGCGCCTCCAGCAACTGCAATCCATGCGACGCAAGCAGCCCGTGAACCGCCTCCCGCACTGCCGCATAGTTGACCGTGTCCTCGATCCGATCCGTCACGCAGGCGCGCAACGACGGCACTCCGATCGCGAGGCTCATCCGCACCGGCTGCGGATCATGCAGCTCGCTCTTGTCGATGCCGATAACCGTCTGCCCCGTCAGTCCCTCGATATAAACGATGTCCATTGCAGCATGCGATAGGGACGCATCAGGTTGCGGCGCAACATACGCAGCTTCGCGGATCGGTTCGAATCGGCCCATATGTTCATCACCGCGCGAATGCGGCCCTTTATAGAAAAGAGACCCGGCGCCAATCGCCGAATCCATCCGCGAATGGCAAGCAAAAAGCGGGCGCGTTCGCATCACTCTATGCGACTACTTATTGAACCTACGCGCCTAAGGATGTACAGTTTTTGAGAACCGGTCGTTCGGGTCCGCAGACAGCACCTGAAATCTCCCGATCATCCGGCCACGAGGCGCGCCTTCAGGCACGATTGGCCGCAGCGCCAGCGTAAAACACAACAGATTCGGCGTCGAACGGCCGCGCGAAACGCGCACCGGAATGCGGCGCAACGGAGACTTGCCCCCATGTCGTCACTTGCTGACGTAGACACGCATGTCCGGGAAGTGCTGAACATCGTCAATAATCCGCTGGCCGCGCGCCGCGCCAGCGATTCGGTCGCGCAATCGTGGCTGCGATGCCTCACGGAATTCAGGCTCGATCCAGGCCGCTTCGTCATGCCGCCCGTGCTCGCGCAGCACGAACTCAACGAGCGTCGCGAAGCCGCGAGCGATCTCATCGCGTGCTCGAAGCTCGAAATGACGACGCTCTATCAGCAACTCGCCGATCCTGAACTCGCCGTCGTGCTCGTCGATGCCGATGGCGTCATCGTGCATCAGGTGTCGTCGGTGCCGTTCGGCGAAGCCGTCGCCGCCGACGGCCTGCGCGTCGGCGCGATGTGGAGCGAGCGCGAAGCCGGTACCAACGGCATGGGCACGTGCCTCATCGAGCGCGACTGCATCGCCGTTTGTCAGCACGAGCATTTCTATCCACGCTATACATCGCTCACGTGCTCCGCCGCGCCGATCTTCGATGAACGCGGCACCGTCGTCGGCGTGCTCGATGTCACGAGCCGCTCGAAGCTGTTGCAGCAGCATTCGCTCGTGCTCGTCGGCATGTCGCGGCAGATGATCGAAAATCGTCTGATCGATGCGCGCTACCGGCACGCGAACATGATCCACTTTCATAGCCGGCCCGAGTTCGTCGGCACTCTGCATGCGGGCAAGCTCGCCGTCAGCGACGATGGCGTCGTGCTCGCCGCAAGCCGCAGCGCCCTCTTCCAGCTCGATCTGCGCTCGCCCGCCGAGCTGTGCGGCAAGCGCATCGAGGAAGCGTTCAATGCGTCGCTCGAAGACATGATCGCGCGCAGCATTCGCGGCTCGTTCCATCCGGTGACGGTCTACAGCGCGAAGGCGAACAGCCGCTTCTTCCTCACTGCGCAGACGTCGCGCGAAGGCGCGAAGGGCGCAACGCGCATCCTGATGAACGATCCGGCATCGCGCGATCTGTCCGCGCCCGGCGCGCGCGCCAAAGCGTCGAAGAAGGACGCGCGCGAGCCGGCATCGGCGGGCCGCCTCGACAAGCTCGCGCATCTGGAGTTCGGCGATCCGCGCATGGCCTCGCAGATTCAACTCGCGGCGCGCGTGATCCAGCGGAAGATCCCGATCATCCTGCGCGGCCAGACAGGCACCGGCAAGGAAGTCTTCGCCAATGCGCTGCACAGCATCAGCCCCAACGGAACCGGTGCGTTCGTCGCGGTGAATTGCGCATCGCTGCCGGAGAATCTGATCGAAAGCGAACTGTTCGGATATCGCGCCGGTGCGTTCACCGGCGCGCAGCGTGAAGGCCGTCGCGGCAAGATCGTGCAGGCGAACGGCGGCACCCTTTTCCTCGATGAAATCGGCGACATGCCGCTCGCCTTGCAAGCGCGTCTTCTGCGCGTGCTCGAAGAACACGAGGTCACGCCGCTCGGCGCGGAAACGACGGTGAAGGTGGACTTTCAGCTCATCAGCGCGAGCCACCGCAATCTCGTCGAGCTCGTGCAAACCGGCATGTTCCGCGAGGACCTGTATTACCGGCTGAACGGTATCGAGATCAATCTGCCGCCGCTGCGCGAACGCGCCGATGCGCTCGCGCTCATCGGCCATATTCTCGAGACCGAAGCCGAAGAACCGCCCGCGCTTTCCGCCGAAGCGAAGCAGGCGCTCTTGAACTATCCGTGGCCGGGCAATATCCGCCAGTTGCGGCATGTGCTGCAGATGGCGATCGCACTCTGCGACGGCCCCGAGATTCGCTGCGCGCATCTGCCGCCAGAGATCGCGAACGGCGTCGCGCCGGTCACGCAAACCGCCGCACGCACGCCGATAACCGCAGCGCCGCATCTCGCCGACGATGCCGATACGTCGTCGCTCAACGCGATCCAGGTCAAGGAGCGCGAGACCGTGCTTCAGTTGCTCGACGAGCATCGCTGGAACGTGAGCAATGTCGCGAAGGTGCTCGGCATCAGCCGCAATACGCTGTATCGCAAGATGCATCGTCTGCATATCCGGCTGTCGCACGATACGCCGGGCGCATCCGACGCATGACGCAACCCACGCCCGCCCGCCGGCTCGACGAGTTCAAGCCCGACGCGCGCTTTGCGTGGTGCGTGACGGGCTCGGGCCATATGCTCGAAGAATCGATCGCGCTCGCACGGCAGCTTCCGGGCGTCGATCTGTTTCTCTCGTCTGCCGGCGAGGAAGTGCTGCCGCTCTACGGCTGGACTGTCGCGAAACTGCGCGAGCACTTCAAGGTGTTGCGCGACAACAGCGCGAGCAGCGTGCCCGTCGGCATGATCTATAGCGGCGAATATCACACGGTCGTGATCGCGCCCGCGACGAGCAACACCGTCGCCAAATGCGCGTTCGGCATCTCCGACACCCTGCCCACCAATCTCTATGCGCAAGCCGGCAAGCAATGCGTGCCGGGCATCGTGTTCGCATGCGATACCGCGCCCTCCGTCATCACGCACGCCCCGCACGAATGGGTCGAAGTGAGGCCGCGCGCGATCGAGTTCGAGAACGTCGAGCGGCTCGCGCGCTTCGCGCATACCACCGTGGCCCGCTCGCTCGACGATCTCAAAGCCGCGCTCGATCAACGCCTGGCGGACCTGAAGCTCGCATGGAACACATCGTCTTCCTGACGGGACGGCTCGCGGAGCCGAGCCTTCGGCAAGTGCTCGAAAGCATCGCGCCTGCGGCCGCAGGATCGCCGTTCACATGGGAAGTGCGCGAGATCGGCCTTCAGGTCGCGGGCCTGATGACCGCCGACATGATCCGCCGGCGCGTCGCGACGCCCTTGAGCGAAGGCACGACTCGCATGATCGTGCCCGGCCGATGCCGCGGCGATCTCGACGCCCTCACCGCGCATTACGGCGTGAAGGTCGAGCGCGGTCCCGAAGAGGTGAAGGACTTGCCGCAATTCTTCGGACGCGAGGCGCGGCATGTCGATCTGTCGCGCTACGAGACGGAGATATTCGCGGAGATCGTCGATGCGCCGCGTCTCGATCTCGACGGCATCGCGGCGCGCGCGCGCGAATACAAGCGGCAAGGCGCGGATGTAATCGATATCGGCTGTCTGCCGGAAACGCCGTTTGCTCATCTCGAGGACGCGGTCGCGATGCTTAAAGAGCAAGGCTATCGCGTGAGCGTCGATTCGATGCGTGAAGAGGAACTCGTGCGCGGCGGGCGCGCGGGCGCGGACTATGTGATGAGCCTCAACGTCGATACGCTATGGATAACTGATGAAATTGCTTCGACGCCGATACTCGTGCCGCGCGAGCCCGCGGACGTCGCATCGCTCGATGCCGCAATCGACGCGATGACGAGGCGCGGCCGCGCCTTTCTCGCCGATCCGATTCTCGATCCGATTCCGTTCGGGCTCGCGGCGTCCATCGCGCGTTACGTGTCGTTGCGCGAGCGTCATCCCGAAGTGCCGATCATGATGGGCGTCGGCAATGTGACCGAGCTGACCGAGGCCGACACGAGCGGCATCAACGCAGTGTTGTTCGGCATGGCGGCGGAATTGCGCATCGCCGCCGTGCTGACGACGTCGGTCAGCCTGCACGCGCGCCGCGCCGTTCGCGAAGCCGATGTCGCGCGTCGCGTGATGCACGCCGCGCGCGAAACGCAGACGCTGCCCAAAGGCATATCCGCCGATCTGTCCGCGCTGCACGCAAAGCGGCCGTTTCCGTACGATGCCGAAGAGATCGCCGCATTCGCCGCCGCCGTGCGCGATCCGAATTTTCGCGTGCAAGTATCGGCGGACGGCATACATGTCTATAACCGCGACGGGCATCACGTCGCCGTCGATCCGTTCGCGCTCTATCCCGCGCTGAAGATCGAAAACGATGGCGGGCACGCGTTCTACCTCGGCGTGCAGCTCGCGCGCGCGGAAATCGCGTGGCAGCTGGGCAAGCGCTTCGATCAGGATGAGCAACTCGATTGGGGATGCGAAGTCGATCGGCCCGATGAAGACCTGATGGCGTGGCATGCGCCCGGCAGCACAAAAAAGACAAGCTAAGGCTTCCATTTGATCGAGCAGCCGAGCGCGGGATATTGCGCTTCGGGCGCTTCGCCGTTTATCGCTACTGCGCGCATCGCTTCGAAGAGATCGCGGCGCGCATCGGGCAAAGCCTGCTTGCGCGACGCATCGATTCGGCCGCGATATTTCAGGCGCAATTCGCGGTCGAAGCCGAAGCACTCCGGCGTGCAGACCGCGCCATACGCGCGCGCGATTTCCTGCGTTTCGTCGTGCAGATACGGAAACGGCAGGTTCCATTCTTCGGCGACCGCGATCATGCGATCGAAGGCGTCGTCGGTGTAGACGGCCGCATCGTTCGAATTGATGCCTGCCACGTTGACGCCGATTTCATGCAACGCGCGCGCATCGCGGATCAGGTTCGGCATCGCGGCCTTCACGTAGGGACAGTGATTGCACATGAAGACGATCACGAGGCCGTTCTCACCCTTCAGAGAATGAGGTGTGTGCATGCTGCCGTCGGTCGCGGGGAGCACGAAACCGGATGCGATCGCGCCGAGTTCGGCAGTCGGTGATTCGGTAGGCATGATGACATCGCTCCAAAAAGGTTGCTCGAACTATTCAATGGTTGACTGCAAATAGCCTAAAATGCGGTTCCGCTAACAACACAAACTACAGCGTAATCCTTAGTTTTTTGTACTTCGCATCCGCCCTTAAACATTTCTCCACGCCTTTAAGCCTTCGCGCAGCTCTCCTTTCAACGGAGCGGCGCCGCCATCATGCAAGTCATCAGTCTTTTTCTTCACCCCTCCCGCGCAGCGCTCGACAATCATCGACACTATGCCGCCTTGCATGGGTATCGCCATATCGTCATCGACGCGGCAGACATCTATCGGAACGCGCCGGCGCAATGGCTCTTCAAGTACGAGTCGCTGCTCTCCGAAATGCACCGCGCCGAAGAGGGCGAGATCGTTTTGTTGCTGAGCGAGAACGCTGCGATCGTCGAGCCGGTGCCGCTCGACTTCGTGCTCGGCGAACGCGACTGGCTGCTCACCCGTATCAAGGACGTGCGGCCTCAACCCGATGTTCAAATCTGGCGCAACACGGCTCGGGTGCGCGCCGAGCTGCTGAAAGTCGTGAATCGCTGCCGGTTCGGATCGCCTATACCGCCAATCGAAACCGACCTGCTCGATGCCTTCGATGCATGCACGTTTCCTCGCGTTTGCGGTAACGCGCGGAATCCGATCTACGCGGTGCTCGCCGCCAGTGGCCCCCTCATGCCCGTATGGCCGCGGTTTCGCGTATTCGCGCTCGCTATCGCCGAAGAGCACGCCGATCTCTCGCGAACATGCGTGCATCCCCGGCTGCGGGAAGCGCTCATCGAGCATCTCAATGCACATCGCAACAACCATGCGCGTGCGTTCGAGGACGGCGCATCCGATGAAAGCACGATGACGGCCATGAGCACCTGCAATCCCGGACGGCCCGTGTCGATCACGACCGTCTACACGCCAGAGGCAGCGATCTACGGACGCATCGCAGAAGCGAACCTGCGTGAGTATTGCGAACGTCATGGCTATACCTTGTACGTGCATCGCGAGGTTCCGCGCCGCATCGCCGAACGCCTGCCGATGCGCGGCAATTGGGTCAAGCCTTTCCTGCTGCGCGAAAACCTCCCGCATCACGAATGGGCTTTCTGGCTCGACGCCGACACGCTCGTCAACGATCTCGACCGGCCACTCGAGTCTTTCTGCAGCAGCCGCGATCTCGTTCTTGCGCGCGATGTCGGCACCTGGATTTTCAATTCAGGCGTGATGGGCTTTCGCCGCACGCCTGCGAATGCCGCGCTACTCGATCGGGTCATCGCAAGCGTCGAGAACGTCGATGACAAGCAAAGTCTCGTATCGGGCGGCGGGGATCAATGGCATTTCAATTGCGCGGTCTCGGAGCAGGCATCGTTGGGCAGCGAAGACATATGCAGCCTCGTTGACATCAACACGCCGTGGGGCTTTCGTGTGCCGTCGAGCTTTCTCGTTCACTATCACGGCATGTCGCCGCAGATGCGGGCGCTGCTCATGTCGTACGATCTTCGATTGCGCAGGGCCGAGATGGAACATGCGGGGATGGCTGTCGGTGATTCGGTAGGCATGAAATAGGTCCCAATTGTTTCGATTGGCGGTTTGGCATATTGGTGGGGCGATTGCACTCGGATAGCATCGAAGTTCTCCTTAACTATCCGAGGACATGAGTATATTTTCAGTGTCGAAGAAGCGCAGAAGGATCTGCCTGAAGCCGCCCGTCTCACCGAGCGGCGCTCCTCTCAGTGATACCGCTTCGCCATCGCCTCGAGTCCCATCGGCCTGATGCGATCCGCGTGTCCCGCGCAGCCGAACGCCTCGAACCGCTCGACGCATAAATCCCGCGCCGCCGCCGTCGCCGCCTTCAACGCATGCCTCGGATCGAACTCCGACTTCGCCGACGCCATCGCGCGCCGCATCGCGCCGGTCATCGCGAGCCGGATATCCGTATCGATGTTCACCTTGCGCACGCCGTTCGCGATGCCGCGCCGAATTTCATCGACGGGCACGCCGAACGTCGCCGGAATCTCACCGCCATGCTCGCGGATGATCGCGAGCCATTCCTGCGGCACTGACGACGAACCGTGCATCACGAGATGCGTATCCGGAATGCGCGCGTGAATCTCGGCGATGCGATCGATCGCGAGAATATCGCCGGTTGGCTGGCGGCTGAACTTGTAAGCGCCGTGCGACGTGCCGATGGCGATCGCGAGCGCATCGATGCCCGTCGCCTCGACGAACGCGCGCGCTTCGTCGGGATCGGTCAGCAGGCGATCGTGACTCAGCGCGCCTTGTGCGCCGACGCCGTCCTCGTCGCCGGCGCGCCCCGTCTCCAGCGATCCGAGACAACCCAGCTCGCCCTCCACCGACACGCCCACCGAATGCGCCGCCTCGACGACGCGCCGGCTCACGTCCACGTTGTAGTCGTATTCCGCGGGCGTTTTCTGATCGGGCATGAGCGAGCCGTCCATCATCACGGAGGTGAAGCCCGAACGAATCGCCTGCTGGCAAACCGACGGGCTCGCGCCGTGATCCTGATGCAGCACCACCGGAATATCCGGATGCGCCTCGACCGCCGCCAACACCAGATGCCGCAGATACGGCTCGCCCGCATACTTGCGCGCGCCCGCCGACGCCTGCAGGATGACCGGGCTTCTCGTCGCCTCGGCCGCCTGCATGATCGCGTGGACCTGCTCCATGTTGTTGACGTTGAACGCGGGCACGCCGTAACCGTGCTCCGCCGCGTGATCCAGCAACTGCCTCAATGCGATGAAAGCCATCGTGATGTCTCCATGCAAAACGCGAAAATCATGCGGCCACGCGGCGCGCTTCGTCGACGAGCGCATCGGTCGTCACGCCGAAGTGCGCGAACAGTTCGCTGGCGGGCGCCGATTCACCGAAGCGATCGATGCCGATCACGCCGCCATTCAGCCCGACGTACTGCCGCCAGAACGCCGTGACGCCCGCTTCGATCGCGACACGCGGCACGCCTTCGGGCAGCACGCGTTCGCGCCACGCGTTGCACTGGCGATCGAACACGGTCGTCGAAGGCATCGACACGACGCGCGCGAGAATGCCCTCTTTCTTCAGCGGCTCGACGGCGGCGAGCGCAAGCGCGACTTCCGAGCCGGTCGCGATCAACACGACGCGGCGCGCATCGCGCTCGCAAGTCGAAGGCCAGTCGGCGAGCACGTAGCCGCCGCGCTCGATGCCGTCGATCTGCGCTTCGTCGCGCGGCACGAACGGCAAATTCTGCCGCGACAACAGCAGACACGAAGGCCGGTCGCGCTCGATCGCGCCGATCCACGCCTGCATCGTCTCGACCGTATCGCACGGACGCCACACGTCGAGGCCCGGAATCATGCGCAGCGTCGCGGCGTGTTCGATCGGCTGATGCGTCGGGCCATCCTCGCCGAGTCCGATGGAATCGTGCGTGAAAACGAACACCGTTCGCGTCTTCATCAGCGCGGCCATGCGCAGCGCATTGCGCGAATAGTCGGAGAACGTCAGAAACGTGCCGCCGAACGGCAGATACCCGCGATGCAGCGCAACGCCGTTCAGCACCGCGCTCATGCCGAACTCGCGCACGCCGAAGTGGATGTAGTTGCCCTTCTCCGGCGCGGCGCTTACATCGACCGCGTCCTTCCAGCGCGTGAGATTCGAGCCGGTCAGGTCGGCCGAACCGCCGAGCAGTTCGGGCAACGCGCGCGCCAGTCCTTCGATCGCGAGTTGCGACGCCTTGCGGGTCGCGATGCTCTGTCGCGCGCGATCCGCATCGCGCACGAGCGTATGCGCCGTGTCGCGCCAGTTCGCGGGCAACGCGCCGCGCACGCGCCGCTCGAATTCGGCGGCCTCGCCCGGAAACACGCGGCGATACGCACCGAAGCGACGATTCCAGTCGTCCTGTGCCGCCGCGCCCGCCTCGCGCGCGTCCCACAGCGCGCGTATCGGCGATGGGATCTCGAACGGCGGATGCATCCAGCCAAGCGCGTGCCGCGTCGCTTCCACTTCGTCGGCGGGAAGCGGCGCGCCGTGCACATCGTGCGTGCCGGCCATCTTCGGCGCGCCGAGGCCGATCACCGTCTTGCAGCAGATCAGCGTCGGCCGGTCCGACTCGCGCGCGAGCTGCAACGCATGCGATACGTCGTCGACATCGTGGCCGTCCACCGCGCGCACGACATGCCAGCCGTACGATTCGAAGCGCCTCGGCGTATCGTCGGTGAACCAGCCGTCGACGTGGCCATCGATGGAAATGCCGTTGTCGTCGTAAAGCACGGTGAGCTTGTTCAGCCGCAACGTGCCCGCAAGCGACGCCGCTTCGTGCGACACGCCTTCCATCAGACAGCCGTCGCCCGCGAAAACATACGTGCGATGGTCGACGATCTCATGCCCCGGCCGATTGAACTCGCGCGCGAGCAAGGCTTCGGCAAGCGCCATGCCGACTGCGTTCGTCAGCCCTTGCCCGAGCGGTCCGGTCGTCGTTTCGACGCCGGGCGTCACGCCGAATTCCGGATGTCCGGGCGTCTTGCTGCCCATCTGCCGGAAGCGCTTGATCTCGTCGATGGACAAGTCATAGCCGCTCAGATGCAGCAACGCATAGAGCAGCATCGAGCCGTGCCCGTTCGACAGCACGAAGCGGTCGCGATCGGGCCAGTCGGGATGGGCGGGATTATGTTTCAGATGACTTCCCCATAACGCGACCGCGATCTCCGCCATGCCCATCGGCATGCCAGGATGACCGGATTTGGCCTGGCTCACGGCATCGACGGCTAGCATGCGCAACGCGTTCGCCATCTGCCGCGTGTCGGGTGAGCGATGAAGTCGGGGCAATGCTTCAGCGACGGCATTCATGTGATGCCTCCTTGGATGCGATGATGAGAAACCTTTCATGCGCGCGCGCGCCGGTCGCGTAGCTGCAGGATCATCGGCGTGAAGATGAGCTGCATCGCGAGACCCATCTTGCCGCCGGGCACGACGATCACATTCGGCCGCGACATGAACGAGTCGTGCAGCATCGTCAACAGATACGGAAAGTCGATGCCCTTCGGCTTCGCGAAGCGAATCACGACGAAGCTCTCGTCGGGCTGCGGAATCTCGCGCGACGTGAACGGGTTCGACGTATCCACGGTCGGCACGCGCTGGAAATTCACATGCGTGCGCGAGAATTGCGGGCAGATGTAGTTCACGTAATCGGGCATGCGGCGCAGGATCGTATCGACGACGGCTTCATGCGAGTAACCGCGCATCGTCTGATCGCGATGCAGCTTCTGAATCCATTCGAGATTGATGATCGGCACCACGCCGACGAGCAAGTCCGCATGACGCGCGATATCGACCTTGTCGGTGACGGCTGCGCCATGCAGGCCTTCGTAGAACATCATGTCCGTGCCGGGCGTGACGTCTTCCCATGGCGTGAAGGTGCCCGCTTCCTGCTTGTAATGCACGGCTTCGCCTTCATCGTGCACGTAGTGGCGAAACTTGCCGCCGCCGGTTTCGCCGTAGGTATCGAACAGCGTTTCGAGTTCATGCAGCAGATTCGCTTCCGGCCCGAAGTGGCTGAAGTTGACGAGACCGTCGCGTTCGCTCTGCTTCATCGCTTCGCGCATGCCGAGGCGATCGTATCGATGGAACGCATCGCCTTCGACGATCTGCGCGTTGATTTTTTCGCGCCTGAAGATATGCGTGAAGCTCTTCATGACGGTGGTGGTGCCGGCGCCGCTCGAACCGGTCACTGCAACGATCGGATGTTTGACTGACATGCGCTTGTCTCCCTGAATGTAATCGATGAGCGCCGTTTCAGATGCGGGATCAGGCTTCCGTTTCCGGCAGGAACAGCGAGCGCTCCTTGAACAAGGGCGACGTGAACGGCTTGTCCTCGCCGCGATCGTATTCGCCGTGATAGCGCTGAATGCGGTCGACTTCGTTGCGTGAGCCGAGTATCACGGGCACGCGTTGATGCAGCGCTTTCGGCTCGACATCGAGAATGCGTTCGCGCCCGGTGATCGACAGCCCGCCCGCCTGCTCGACGAGAAAGCTCATCGGGCTGGCTTCATACAGGAGACGCAGGCGGCCTTCCATCGCTGGCGTCTTGAAGTCGCGCGGATACATGAACACGCCGCCGCGCATGAGGATGCGATGCACTTCCGCGACCATCGATGCGATCCAGCGCATGTTGAAGTCCTGCGCGCGGCATCCGGTGCGGCCGTCCTTGCATTCCTGCACGTAGCGGCGCACGGGGGGTTCCCAGAAGCGCTCGTTCGATGCGTTGATCGCGAACTCGCACGAATCCTCGGGAATGCGAATATCGGAGTGCGTGAGCACGAAGTTGCCGACATCGCGTTCGAGCGTGAAGCCGTGCGTGCCATTGCCGACGGAGAGCACGAACATCGTCGACGGGCCGTAGATCGCATAGCCTGCCGCAACCTGCTCGCGGCCCGGACGCAGAAACGCTGCGTCGTTGGGCGCGTCGCTTTCGTCGCTCGCGCGCCTCAACACCGAGAAGATCGATCCGACTACGCCGTTGATATCGATGTTGGACGAGCCATCGAGCGGATCGAACGCGAGCAGATACTCGCCACGCGGATACGGCTCGGGAATCGCGTAGACGTCGTCCATTTCTTCCGAGACCATGCCCGCGAGCAGACCGTCCCATTCGCAATGCTGCAGGAAGATATCGTTGGTCACGAGGTCGAGCTTCTTTTGTTCCTCGCCATGCGTGTTGATCGATTGTGCCGAGCCGTGCTGTCCGCTCAACGCGCCGCGCGTCAATGCGGCCGCGATCGTCTTGATCGATGCGGCCACGTCGATCAACAGCGCGGAGAGTCCGCTCGCCGCCTCGGGTCCGGGCTTGCGGTCGAGCGTGTCGATCAGGAACTTCGATAAGGTCGTGCGTCCATCCTGCATCGCGTTCTCCTTCGAGTTATGAATCGGTGAACACGCGGCTCGCGCGGATATCGCTGGCGTCGAGTTGCATCAGCGCGTTGGCATCGGCGACACCGTTGCCGCTTTCGGCCGCGGCGAACAGCCGGTTCGCCTGACGCAGTCGCGCGCGATCCAGCGCATTGCGCACCGAACGCGCGTTGGCGAAGTTCGGCTGTCTGATGCGATGCGCGAGATAGTCTTCGAAGGCGCATCGCGCGGCGTCGTCGAAGCGGTAGTGCATGTCGCGCAGCATGTGTTCGGCGATTTGCAGAAGCTCGCCGGGCGCGTAGTCCGGAAATACGAGGTGATGCGCGATGCGCGAACGAAAGCCCGGGTTGCTATGAAAGAACGTCTCCATGCGCGACTCGTATCCCGCGAGGATCACGACGAGGTCGTCGCGCTGGTTCTCCATCGTTTGCAGCAGGATTTCAATGGCTTCCTGTCCGTAGTCGCGTTCGTTTTCCGGGCGATACAGGTAATAGGCCTCGTCGATGAAGAGCACGCCGCCCATCGCACGCTTGAGCACTTCGCGCGTTTTGGGCGCGGTATGGCCGATGTACTGGCCGACGAGATCGTCGCGTGTCACCGAGACGAGATGATTGCGGCGGATATAGCCCAGGCGATGCAGCACTTGCGCCATGCGCAGCGCAACCGTGGTCTTGCCGGTTCCGGGATTGCCCGAGAAGCACATGTGCAGCGTGGGCGCACCCGATGCGATACCGAGTGTCTCGCGGGCGCGCTCCACGAGCAGATGGGCGGCGATCTCGCGGATGCGCGTCTTGACCGGCGCGAGGCCGATGAGATCGCGGTCCAGTTCCGCCAGTACTTCGCCGATGCGCGATTCGCGATAGAGCGCCATCAGGTCGGCGTGCATCGCTTTCGCTTGCGGCGCTTCTTCGAGCGTGGCTTCGGCGTTCATGGTCGGTGTTCCTCATCAATAACGCTCGCCGCTCGGGCGATCGGTTGCGTAGGTGCGGATCGCATAGCGCTGGATGCGGCTTCTGTCGTCCTGGCGTTCGAGTCGGAAGCCTCGTTCTTCCGCTGGGCGATTCACCATGAACGAGAGGCGCATCGTTTCGAATCCGCGGACCGAGTCGAAGGCGTTTACTTTGATGTAGTGGTTCGGATACGTCTTGCGGCATTCGTTCACTTCCATCAGCACGCCGGCGGCATCGTGGAGGTCGAACATGGGGAGGCCCCACATTTCCCAATACGTATTCCTTGGATGGGGATCGTCGGTGTATTCCACCGAGCAGGCCCAGCCTTGCTCTAACGCGTAATTGATTTGTGCGGATATTTCTTCGTCGGTTAATGGTGGCAGGAAGGAGAATGTTCCTTGGGTGATGTTCATTTCGGGTTCCTTATGTTTGGAGATTCGGCTTCTTCTATGAAATCCTGTGTTCGCGGCGGTCTATTAGCGTTGCCCCTGTGCGGGGCGGCAGTCACTTTCTTTGCTGCTGCAAAGAAAGTAACCAAAGAAAGCAGCTTCCGATACGCCCGCGGTCACACGCAATTTGGGTAGTCCTCTCGTCCATCGTGGGCTGCCTAAAGAGTGCCCTCAAACACCTAATCGGGCTTGGCTCGCGCACGGTCTGTAACATCGCACCACATAACAAACTGGTTCAGCACGAAATAGCTCCAGCCCGCTTCGCGGCCGACCCGGTCAATCGGGTCCGCGCGTGCTTCTCTACTAACGTCTCCATCTCACTGCAATCGCCGCCCTTTGGTTTCCCTTGCATACCCGGCGGCAGCGCGTAGCGCTGTGCCGAAGCTGTTTCGTGCTGAACCAGTGTCCTCAGCGTTTTCGGGCGGCGGACCGTGCGCGAGCCAAGCCCGATTAGGTGTTTGAGGGCACTCTTTAGGCGAGTGCCGCCTGGGACGAGAGTACTACCCAACGTGCGTGTGACCGCGGGCCTGAAAAGCTGCTTTCTTTGGTTACTTTCTTTGCAGCAGCAAAGAAAGTGACTGCCGCCCCGCACAGGGGCAGTGCTAATAGACCGACACGAAAACGGGATCCGGCGACAACAACAACAACAACAAACCTCTTATACCCCCGCCGTAGCAGTAACAGCAAAATCCGGCGTATCCGTCGACGCATAGTTGAAAGTGACATCGCGCCAGGTATCGAGCGCCTGCTGCAACGGCGTACACCTCCGCGCGGCGGTTTCAAGAATATCGGGGCCTTCACGAGCAATATCCCGCCCTTCATTCCGCGCTTTCACCATGGCTTCGAGCGCGACGCGATTGGCCGTCGCCCCGGCCTGAATCCCTTGCGGATGTCCAATCGTCCCGCCGCCGAATTGCAGAATGCAGTCATCTCCAAAGAGATCGAGCAACTGATGCATCTGCCCTGCGTGAATCCCGCCCGATGCCACCGGCATCACCTTGCGCAACCCCGCCCACGGTTGATCGAAGAAGATCCCTCGCGACAGATCAGGCTCATTGCGCGCCTCGCGGCACACGTTGTAATAGCCCTGCACCGACAACGGATCGCCTTCCAGCTTGCCGACGGCAGTGCCCGCATGAGCATGATCGACGCCCGCCATCCGCAGCCACTTCGCGATCACGCGAAACGAGATGCCATGATTGCGCTGCCGCGTATAAGTCCCATGTCCCGCGCGATGCAGATGCAGAATCATGTCGTTGCGACGCGCCCACTTCGACATCGACTGAATAGCGGTCCAGCCGATCACGAGATCGATCATCACGATGCACGACCCGAGTTCCTTCGCGAATTCCGCGCGCTCGTATATGTCTTCCATCGTGCCGGCCGTCACGTTCAGATAGTGACCCTTCACTTCGCCGGTCTCGGCTTGCGCGCGGCTCACCGCTTCCATTGCGAAGAGGTAACGATCGCGCCAGTGCATGAACGCCTGCGAATTGATGTTCTCGTCGTCCTTCAGAAAATCGAGCCCGCCTTTCAAACCTTCGTACACGACGCGCCCATAGTTCTTTCCCGACAAGCCGAGCTTCGGCTTCACGGTCGCACCGAGCAGCGGACGTCCGTATTTATCGAGCCGCTCGCGTTCGACGACGATGCCCGTCGGCGGTCCCTGAAACGTCTTCAGATACGCAACGGGAATACGCATGTCTTCGAGCCGCAGCGCCTTCAACGGCTTGAAGCCGAACACATTGCCGATGATCGACGCCGTCAGGTTCGCGACCGATCCCTCTTCGAAAAGATCGAGTTCGTACGCGATGTAAGCGAAGTACTGCGGCTCGTCGGCGCGCGCATTCGGCACCGGTTCGACGCGATACGCCTTCGCGCGGTACATGTCGCATGCAGTGAGACGGTCGGTCCACACGACCGTCCATGTCGCCGTCGACGACTCGCCCGCCACGGCCGCAGCCGCTTCCTCCGGCTCGACACCCGCTTGCGGCGTGATGCGAAAGAGCGCGATGACGTCGGTGTCCTTCGGCGTGTAATCGGGCTGCCAGTAGCCCATCTCGCGATACTTCATGACGCCGGCCGCATAGCGCGAGCGCGGATCGGACGGATTGCGCACCGCCTCGACGGCGGCCTTGCTGAAGTCGTTCATTCCGTTTCCTCGACAGTGAGATGAGAGTGGCGTCGCGGTGCTGCTCGAAGCGATCGCCGCTTGTGAACCGCGCCCTGCTGTCATTGCAGAGTAAGCACGCGTCGCACAGAAAGGAATTCACGAATTACTTGCCCGGGCTTAAGCGATGCCTTAGTCGGGAATAGCCCTGATGCGTTTATGAACGAAGCAATGGGACACTGTGTTCTGATTTCGTCACAGTCGGCGCGCATGATGAGCGAGCCGCGCTCTTCGGCATCCGCTTCATGTCATTGGCATGACGCTTGCATCGTCGAAGGGCCGGCCCCCTCCCGGCCGCCTGGCGGATTCGTCCGCATCGGCAAATCATCGAAGCGGTATCGAGGCATCAACCCGACTCATCTGGAGGAACGCCCATGCAATGGACCACGCCGAGCTTCACCGATATGCGTTTTGGTTTTGAAATCACGATGTATATCGCCACCCGCTAAACGCGGACCGAACCCGCACGAAGCCGCATCGAAGCGATGGCGGCTCTTTCGTGCGGCTACGAATACTTTCGCCGACCATCATGATTTACGAGACCATCGTCACGACCGCGGATCGCGATGGCCGGCCGCATATCGCGCCGATGGGCGTGCGCTTCGAAGAGGGCCTCGCGATTCTTGCGCCGTTCCGTCCGTCGACGACGCTCGATAACGTCATCGCGACGAAGAGCGCCGTCATCAATCTGACGACGGACGTGCGCGTGTTCGCGGGCTGCGTGACGGGCATTGCGCGCGACTGGCCGACGGTTGCCGCGAGCACGGTGCCAAGCGTGCGGCTCGCATCGACGCTCGCGCATATCGAGCTGCGTCTCGCCGAACTTCTCGATGACGAAGCGCGCCCGACGTTGCGCATGGAATGTGTGCATCGCGAGACGCATGCGCCGTTTCCGGGCTTCAATCGCGCGCAGGCGGCGGTTGTCGAAGGCGCGATTCTCGTGAGCCGGCTGTTCATGTTGCCGCCTGAAAAGGTGGATAGCGAGGTGGCGTATTTGCGGATCGCCATCGACAAGACTGCGGGCGACGCCGAGCGCGAGGCCTGGCAATGGCTTTTGCAGGCGATCGAGGCGCATCGCGCGAAGGCTGTGAGCTGACGCGTTTTCCGTAGCCATCCCTCTGGAGTTTCGACGATGACCGCATTGCTCGCGAGCGTCCGCTCGGCCGACGAAGCCTTCGATGCGGCGAACGCCGGCGCCGAACTGATCGACCTGAAGGAGCCGGGCGCGGGCGCGCTGGGCGCTGTTGCGATCGGCGATATCGCGCGTATCGTGGGGGCGTTGCGTGCGCGGTATGCGGTGCGGCCGATCAGCGCGACCATCGGCGATTTGCCCAACGATGCGCTCGACGAGATGACCGCGCGCGTGCTCGATGTCGCGGCTACGGGCGTCGATTATGTGAAGGTCGGGGTGTCGCCCGGGGCGGGCGCTTTTGCGTGCTTGCGGCATCTGGCGAGCTTGCCGGCGGCTGTCGTGCCGGTGTTGTTATCCGACGATGGCGTGGATCGCGAACTGGCCGCGCTTGCGGCGCAACTGGGCTTTGTGGGCATCGTGTTCGATACGGCGAGCAAGGACGGGCGCACGTTGTTCGATTGCGTCGATGTGGGGGCGCTTGCTTCCTGCATCGGCGATGCGCGCAAGCGGGGGACGATGATTGCCGTCGCCGGATCTTTGAGGTGGGACGATCTCGACAGGATTCGTTTGCTCGCGCCGGATATTGCCGGGTTTCGTGGGGCTCTTTGCGATGAGCGCGATGGACGTACTGGGAGGCTTGATCCGCTTCGCGTCGAGAAGTGGGTTCGGGCTTTGCATCTTGCTCGTTGAGCGTCGGTTATTCGGGGGCTTTTTCGCAGGATCCCGGTTTCGCGTCGGTCTATTAGCGTTGCCCCTGTGCGGGGCGGCACCTACTTTCTTTGCTGCTGCAAAGAAAGTAGGCAAAGAAAGCAGCTTTTCAGGCCCGCGGTCACACGCACTTTGGGTAGTCCTCTCGTCACAGGCGGCACTCGCCTAAAGAGTGCCCTCAAGCACCTAATCGGGCTTGGCTCGCACACGGTCTGCCAACCAATAACTTCGAGGGCGCTGGTTCAGCACGAAACAGCATCGGCACAGCGCTACGCGCTGCCGCTGGGTCTGCAAGGGAAACCAAAAGGGCGGCGATTGCAGTGAGATGGAGACGTTAGTAGAGCAGCACGTGCAGTCCCGATTGACCGGTCGGCCGCGAAGCGGGCCGGAGCTATGTGGTGCTGAACCAGTTTGTTGTGTGGTGCGATGTGACAGACCGTGCGCGAGCCAAGCCCGGTGATTGTGATGAGGGCACTCTTTAGGTAGCCCACGATGGACGAGAGGACTACCCAAATTGCGTGTGACCGCGGGCGTATCGGAAGCTGCTTTCTTTGGTTACTTTCTTTGCAGCAGCAAAGAAAGTGACTGCCGCCCCGCACAGGGGCAGTGCTAATAGACCGACGCGAAAACGGGATCCGGCGAAAAAGGAAAACCAAAAGCAAAAGCAAAAGCGAAGAAAATTCAAACCGCCACGTTGAGCAATCGATCCCGCATAACCCCTACATCGGACTTACTCAAAACCTCGACGACATAATTTGCATCCCGCACATAATCCGCAAACCGCCGATCCAGAATGCCTTTAGAAGCCAGCGCCTCGAGCGGCGCATTCGCCTCGACCTCGCAAGACTTCACGATCATCAACCGCTCCGCATTAAGCGAAGTAGAAAGCCACGCGGCGAGCGAATCCGAAGTGGTCTCCCAGTTCGTCATGGAATCGGGCGTCGAGCGCATCAGATCGGTCGGAACCCAAACCGCCACACGCCCATCGCGCAACGCGCGCCGAATCCTATCCTCGTTCGACGCCAGCACGAGCTCCGGCACCACGCCCTGCATCAGAATCGCGTACTGCGCCATCGCGAGCAGACACATGTTGTGAGCCGCGAGATCGTCGAAATGCCACTCCTGCTGATACTGCCGCACCGCGTCCGCGAAATCGCCGCCGCCCGGCACGATCACGACGCGCCCGCCGCCCACTTCCCATAGCCGCGTCAACCACTCGCGCAGCGCCGGGTCGTGACTCAGGCTTCCCCCGATCTTCACCACCCACATATTCCTGTCCTCGTTCGATCAAGCCGGCGGGCCACGCACCCGCATCCTTCGCTATGTTTCGCACGCTATCACGCAGCGCGCGCCGATGCATCGTTCGACAGATGCGCTTCGTTGCCTCCCGCGCCCTTCATCGCCATCGACGCCAGCAGCGCAACCGCCACGCTCGGCGCGCACGTCGATACCCATTCGGCACGCGTCGCATCGTCGCCGTCGATACCCGCGAGACGCGCGAAGTCGACATAGCTGCGCGCCTCCTGCCGCGCCAGCGCCGCCGCCAGAAAGCGCCCGCAACCCGCGCCCACGATCGGCGCCGCCGCCAGCGCCGCATCCTGCGCAACGACGCGCGCCAGATTCGTCTCCAGCGCGCGCAATTGCTCGCGCCGCCAGCCCTGCGCGAAACGCCGCCACTCCGCATCGCTCGCATCGGCGGCGTCGCGGCCGATCATCCGCGCAATCCGGACGCGGCTCGCAGCCTGCGTCTTCGGCCCGTTGTCGGCGCTCGGATGCTGGTCGTGCTCGGGCCACAACTCGCCCGTCAGACGATAGACATCCGCGGTCGTCGCGAACCATTCGTTCATCACGCCGGCGTGCTCGCCGCGAAACGCGATGCGATGCGCGAGCCCGCACAACGGCGTTCGCACCACGCCCTGATACACGAGCTCGCCGCTCACGAGCCGTTCGGCGTCGCTGGTGCCGCGCGCCACGACGCGTCTGCCGACGATCGGAATGATGTCCGTCGTCGTGCTGCCGATATCGACGAGCAGCGCATCCGGCAGGCACGCCGCGACCCATTGCGCGGTCGCGAGCCAGTTCGCCGATGCGACCTTGCGCCAGTGTTCCGCGCACGCCGAGCGCGCGAGCCAGCCCGCGTCGCCGGCGAAAAACATCGTGCGCGGCCCGAGCCTTTGCGCAAGCGCGCGCGTCAACGCACGCACGCCGTCGGCGCGGTCGGCGAAGAGATCGACCATTTCGCCCGTCATCGTGACGGCGTGGCGCGCGGCCGGATCGGCGGCGGCGGGCCAGCGCTCGAACATCGCGTCGATCGCGCGTTCCAGGTGCGCCATGCCCTGCCACAGCGGACACGCCCATTGCGCGACGTCGGCGAGCACGCCCGCGCGCGTCGCCATCGACACCTTGACGTGCGCGCCGCCCACGTCCCAGCCGAACACCGGCGCATCGTGCAATGTCGGTGCCGTCATGACGACGCTCCGGCGCACGCGCGCAGCAATCCGGCATCGCCGTCGAAGCCGGGCACGCGATGCGCCGCGAGCAGCTCCGCCGCGAGATTCCTGCCGCCGCGCCGGCTCAGTTCCGCATACGCGACCGTGAGACGCGGATTCACCTCGATCACGACCGGCCCGCGCTCGGGATGCCACACGACATCGATGCCGACGAAGCCGCGCAGCCCCGGAAACGCATCGGCGACGCGCAGCGCGAGCCGTTCGAGCGCGCGTCCTTGCGGCCCATGCCGGTCGATGCGGTCGACATCGACGCCATCGAACTGAACGATGCGCTCGCGCCGTTCCGATCCCGCCGCATCCGACAATCCGATGCGCTGCCGGTTGATGCTCACGAGCCGCGAGAGCCGGTCGCGGCAGATCAGCGAAAGGCTCAACGGCTCGCCGTCGACCCATTCCTGCAGCACGGGATTGCGGCCCGCTTCCGCACGCGCGGCGTATTCGGCGCGCGCGGCGGCGAGGTCGTCGTAGACGTAGGTATCGAGGCCGCCCGCGCCGTCGTCGGGCTTGACGACCCAGCGCCGGCCGATTGCGGCGGCCGCGTTTTCCGGTTCGAGCGCGCGCGTCGCGGCGATGCTGCGCGCGGCGAGACACGCGGCCGTCGCGCTCTTGCTCGATGCCCCGCGGATCGCTTCCTTCGCGCAGCCGAGCCAGCGCGCCTGGCCGACGGCGTCGTAGAGCTTGAGCAGCAGTCCGTCGCACTCGGGCGCGACGATGCAGGCATGGTCATGCTCTCGCGCCACGCGGGCCACGAAGCGGATGAGCGATTCGCCCGGATGCGCGCGCACGTAGCCGCTTGCGCCGTCGAGTTGCTCGAAGCGCGAGCTTGCGACGGTCACGTCGATGCCGGGCAGCGCGCGCAGATCGGCGGCGATGGCGTCGCGCATCACGCGGCCTTCGACGATGAGCGCGGAGAGATCGGCGAGGCTGCCTGCGCCTGCCGCGTCCGGATCGATGCCGCCGCCGGTGAGATACTCGAATACAAAGATCTTGGTCAAAGGAAAGCCATCCATGCAGGTGATACCCGTTCTCGATCTGCTCGACGGCCACGCGGTGCGCGCGGTGCGCGGCGAGCGTTCGCGCTATCGGCCGATCCAGTCCTCGTTGTGCGCGACGAGCGATCCTGTTGCGATCGCCCGCGCGCTCGTCGCCGCGACCGGCGCGCGCACGTTGTACGTCGCCGATCTGGGCGCGATCCTTTCGCGCGGCGCGCACGATGCCGCGCTCGCCGCGATTTGCGATGCCCTCGGCGACGGCTTGCGCATCTGGCTCGACGCGGGCTTTACCGCGTTTCTGCCGATGCGCGCTTTCGTCGAACGCGTCTTGCGGCTGACGCGTTCAGCGGCGCCTGCCGCGATCCTGCCTGTGTTCGGCACCGAAACGCTCGTCGATGTCGGCGCGATCGCCGAGGCATCGGCTTGCGGCTTCGAGCCGATACTTTCGCTCGACTATCGCGGCGGGCGCGCGCTCGGGGCGACGCATGGCGAGAGCGGATGGTGGCCGTCGCGCGTGATCGTGATGACGCTCGATCATGTGGGCGCGTGTGGCGGGCCCGATCTCGACACGTTCGCTGACGTGCGGGCGCTCGCCGGGGCGCGGGAGGTGATCGGCGCGGGTGGAATCCGCCATGCCGATGATCTCGCGCTCGCCGAGCGCAGCGGCGCTTCTGCCTGGCTCGTCGCTTCCGCTATTCACGATGGCGCCTTATCTCAGGGCGATGTGCATCGCGGGGCTTCTTTCTGACTTCCTTGGCACCGAACTCAATTTTTATGCCAACGGCTTTCGGGGCGCGTTTTAGGTGTAATCGTTTGGGAAGCAGGTGTTGCATATGGTGATTCATGGGTGACAGTGTGTTGCAATGCGGAGCAGTTTTTTTCGCCTTTCCCGGCGGGGGTTTCGCTGGATCCCGGTTTCGCGTCGGTCTATTAGCATTGCCCCTGTGCGGGCGGTAGTCACTTTCCTTCCAGTAGTCGCCGGATCCCGGTCTCGCGTCGGTCTATTAGCGTTGCCCCTGTGCGGGGCGGCACTCACTTTCTTTGCTGCTGCAAAGAAAGTAAGCAAAGAAAGCAGCTTTTCAGGCCCGCGGTCACACGCAATTTGGGTAGTCCTCTCGTCACAGGCGGCACTCGCCTAAAGAGTGCCCTCAAACACCTAATCGGGCTTGGCTCGCACACGGTCTGCCGCCCGAAACCGTTGAGAACGCTGGTTCAGCACGAAAGAGCTTCGGCACAGCGCTACGCGCTGCCGCCCGGTATGCAAGGGAAACCAACGTGCGGCAAGTGCAGCGAGATTGAGACGTTAGTAGCGAAGCACACGCAGACCCGATTCACCGGTCGGCCGCGAAGCGGGCTGGAGCTGTTTGGTGCTGAACCAGTTTGTTGTGTGGTGCGATGTGGCGGACCGTGCGCGAGCCAAGCCCGGTTGGGCCTATGAGGGCACTCGTTAGGCAGCCCACGAACGACGAGAGGACTACCCAAATTGCGTGTGACCGCGGGCGTATCAGTAGCTGCTTTCTTTGCTTACTTTCTTTGCAGCAGCAAAGAAAGTGAGTGCCGCCCCGCACAGGGGCAATGCTAATAGACCGACACGAATACGGGATCCGGCGAAATCAAAAAGCGATAAGCAAAAGCGAAAAGCGAAAAGCAAAAAGCAACAAAACCGGCATAGACCTTGCTCAAAAGGTCGACCATGCCCGATACCTCCACCACGCCGAGCGCCCCGTCCGCGGCCTCAAAACCTTGGACCTGTCCGTTCTGCCCTTTACTATGCGACGACATCACGCTCGCACCCACCGCCGATCACCGCCTCGCAGCGCCGCACACCGCCTGCCCGCGTCTGGACGCCTCCCTTGCCCGCTTCGGTCCGAACGATGCAAGCCAGAAGCCCCAAATCGACGGGCAAGTCACCGACGAAAAGTCGGCGCTCTCGCGAGCCGCCGCGATCCTGTCGAACGCACATCGGCCGCTATTCGGCGGTCTCGCGACCGACGTGTCCGGCGCACGCGCGCTCTATGAACTCGCCGCGCAGTGCGGCGCGATCCTCGATCACCTCCACGGCGACACGCTCGCCGACAGCAATCGCGCACTGCAAGATCGCGGCTCGTTCTTCACGACGCTCTCCGAAGTCCGCTCGCGCGCCGATCTCATCGTCGTGTTCGCGTGCGAGCCGTCGCGACGCTATCCGCGCTTCTTCGAGCGCATCGCAAGCGAGGGCCGCGAGACAAAGGTTGTATTCATCGGATGTGACATCGATAAAGCCGCCAACGCCCAAGCCGAATCGATCCTCGCGAACGCCGATCCCTTCGACACACTCGCGCTGTGGTCCGCGCTCGTCGAAGGCGGCCGTCCGATTCCAACGCCAGAGCTCGTCGCGCTGACCGAACGCATCAACGCCGCGAAGTACACGGCGGTGATCTACGAGCCATCGGCGCTGCCGACGCAACACGCCGCGCTCGCGATCGAAGCGCTGCAACGCATCGTCAAGGCGATCAATCGCACCGCGCGCGCCGGCACGCTCGCCCTCACCGGCGACGACGGCGCCGCGTCCGTCAATCAGGCGATCACATGGCTGTCGGGCTTTCCGCTGCGCACGCGCGTCGCATACGGCTTGCCGCTCGATCACGACGCGCATCGCTATCGCTCGGAAACGCTGCTGCAGCGCGGCGAAATCGACGCGCTCCTGTGGGTGTCCAGCTTCGCGCCCGAGCCGCTGCCCGCATCGCTCGATGCGAACGTGCCCGCGATCATCCTCGCGCATCCATCGACGGCCGTCCCCGTGCGCCACGCGCCGACCGTGTTCATCCCCGTCGCGACGCCGGGCATCGACAGCGGCGGGCATCTGTTTCGCGTCGATACATCGGTGGTCGCGCCGCTCGCCGCCGCGCGCGATTACGCCTTGCCGACGGTCGCATCGATCGCATCGCAACTCGCGCAGGCAAGGAGGCCCGCATGAGCGTCACGCGCCTCAAAGGCGGCACGCTTTACGATCCGGCGAATGGCGTCGATGGCGAGAAGCGCGACATCCATATGCGCGATGGCCGCATCGTCGCCGATGCCGCGAACGAAAGCATCGACCGCGATTACGATGCGAGCGGCATGATCGTGATGGCGGGCGGCATCGATCTGCATTCGCACATCGGCGGCGGCAAGACGAATCTGTCGCGGCTGCTTCTGCCCGAAGATCATCGCGACGATCCGCGTGCCGTGCCCGATCGTCCGAACGAAGGCCGATACATGCGTCTGCCATCGTGCGGCGTGTGCGCGCCCGGCACGCTTGCCACCGGTTATCGCTATGCGGAAATGGGCTACACGGCCGCGTTCGAGCCGGCGATGATCGCGTCGAACGCGCGCCACGCGCATCTGGAAATGGGCGACACGCCGATCATCGATCACGGCGCCTACGTGATGATGGGCAACGACGAGCTCTTCCTGCAGATGCTCGCTGCGAAGGAAGACTTCGAACGTCTGCGCGATTACGTCGGCTGGACCATCGATTCGAGCAAGGCGCTCGGCGTGAAGGTCGTGAATCCGGGCGGCATATCGGCATTCAAGTTCAATCAGCGTTCGCTGGATGTCGATGAAAAGCACGCGCATTACGGCATCACGCCGCGCGATGTGTTGAGCACGCTCACGCGCGCGCTCACCGAGCTGCGCGTGCCGCATCCGCTGCATGTTCACGCAAGCAATCTCGGCGTGCCGGGCAACATCGAATCGACGATCAGAACGATGGACACCGCCGATGGCCTGCCCATTCATCTGACGCATATCCAGTTCCATAGCTACGGCACGGAAGGCCCGCGCAAGTTTTCATCGGGCGCGCGCGCGATCGCCGATGCAGTGAACGCGCGGCCCAACGTGACGATCGATGTCGGCCAGATCATCTTCGGTCAGACCGTCACCGCATCCGGCGACACGATGATGCAGTTCAAGAACGCGCCGATGGCCCGACCGCGCAAATGGGTGCTCGGCGATATCGAATGCGATGCGGGCTGCGGCATCGTGCCGTTCAAGTACCGCGAACAGAGCTTCGTGAATGCGCTCCAATGGATCATCGGGCTCGAGATCTTTTTGCTCGTCGACGATCCGTGGCGGGTGTCGATGACCACCGATCATCCGAACGGCGCGCCGTTCACGAGCTATCCGCATCTGATCCGCTTGCTGATGGACAAGTCCTTTCGCGACGAACAACTCGACAAGCTGCACGCCGATGCGAAAACCGCGAGCGCGTTGAGCGAAATCACGCGCGAATTCTCGCTCTACGACATTGCGATCATCACGCGCGCCGGTCCCGCGAAACTGCTCGGCCTCACGGATCGCGGGCATCTCGGCGCAGGCGCGGCGGCGGACATTGCCGTGTATCGCGACGATGACGATCGCGAGCGCATGTTCACATCGCCTGCTTACGTGTTCAAGGACGGCGAGCTGATCGCGCGCGACGGCACGCTGCTCGCGACGCCCACCGGCGGCATCCATTACGTGCGCCCCGACTACGACCGCGCGATCGAAAAGCGCGTGCGCGAATTCACGCAGGCAAACCTCGCGACGCGCTTCGAGAACATCGCGATCGGCGACGATGAAATCTGCGCATGCTGCAACGGCGGGCGGCTGTTGCCCGTCGCATGCTTCGCTTCGAACGGGAGTTGACGCATGCGTATCAACGACACGCAGATCGACGACACCTTCGCCGAAGCCTTCCCGATGAAAGCGACGCGCCTCGTCATCACCGCGCATTCGTCGACGTGGGCGCGTCACGCGGCCAATTCGCTGACAGGCTTCGCGACGTCCGTCATCGATTGCGGCTGCGAGGCCGGCATCGAACGCGATCTGTCCGGCGATGAAACGCCCGATGGCAGGCCCGGCATCGCGGTGCTGATCTTCGCGATATCGTCGAAGGAACTCGCCAAGCAGATCGCGCGGCGCGTCGGCCAATGCGTGCTGACGTGCCCGACGACCGCCGTCTATGGCGGCATCGATCCCGCCAACACACGCGCGCCGCTCTCCGACAACGCGCCGCTCGGCGCGGGCCTGCGCTTCTTCGGCGACGGCTATCAAATATCGAAAGTACTCGACGGCGCACGCTATTGGCGCGTGCCCGTGATGGACGGCGAGTTCGTCTGCGAGGAATTCACCGCGACGGTGAAAGCGGTCGGCGGCGGCAATCTGCTGTTTCTCGCGCGCGACATCGACAGCGCGCTCAATGCGGCCGAATCCGCCGTCGCCGCGATGCATCGGCTGCCGAACGTCATCACGCCGTTTCCGGGCGGCGTCGTGCGCTCGGGATCGAAGATCGGATCGAAGTATGCGGGCGCGACGGCGTCCACGAACGATGCGTTCTGCCCGACGCTCGTCGGCTTGTCGAAGAAGAGCGAGCTGACGCCGGACATCGCGTGCGTGCTCGAAATCGTCATCGACGGCTTGACCGATGCCGATGTCGGCGCGGCGATGACCGCGGGTATCGCGGCGGCGACGAAGATCGGGCGCGCCGGCGGCGTGCTGCGCATTTCGGCGGGCAACTACGGCGGCAAGCTCGGGCCGTACCATTTCAAGCTGCATGAACTGTCGAAGGATATCGACGGGAGCCGCGCATGAACGCCATCACGTTGCGCGTAAAAAATGCGCCGGGCTTTCGCGTCGACGGGTCGAAATTACTGCCCGCGACGCTGGCGGAGATATCGGCGACAGAACTGCCGCGCATCACGCTGCAAGGCGCGGGCGAAACGTGCGCGCTCGGCGATCTTTTCGACATCGCGCAGGAACCAAGCGATGCGCCCGCACTCACGATAGAAGGCGATGCGCCGTGGCTCGACCGCATCGGCGCGAACATGACCGAAGGCACGCTCGCGGTGCACGGCGCTGCAGGCGATTACGCGGGCATGAAGATGTCCGGCGGCGAGTTGAACATACGAGGCGATGCGGGCGCATTCGCCGCGTGCGAGATGCAAGGCGGACGACTGTCGATTCACGGCAACGCCGGCGAGTTCGCCGCAAGTGCGCTGCCCGGCGACATGGAAGGCATGACAGGCGGCACGCTCGCGATTTACGGCAGCGCAGGCGCGCGCCTCGCGGATCGCATGCGGCGCGGCACCGTGCTGGTCGCGGGCGATGCGGGCGATTTCGCCGCGTCGCGGCTCGTCGCGGGCTCGGTCTGCATCGGCGGGAAAGTGGGCGCACACTTGGGCTACGGCATGCGGCGCGGCACGGTGTTGCTGGCAAATGCGCCATCCCGCATTCCGCCGACGTTCACCGAAGGCGGGCGCGGCTTCGACGTCTTCTGGCTGCTGTTCACGCGCATGCTCGCGCGCGAGATCGCACCCTTTTCGCAGTTCGCTGGCAAGATATTGCCGCGACGCTACGCGGGCGATCTCGCCGTCGATGGACGGGGGGAATTGCTGATCGCCAATTCGTAGCAAGGAGATGAACAATGGACCGTTGGCACTTCCGGGGAGACACGCCATGAGCACCGCGCGGACATCAGCAACGTCGCGCGACGGCCGTATCGATGCCGCAAGCGAGCGTTACGCAGGCCCGATGATCGCGTTGCACTGGATAATTGCGATCGCAATCATCGCGATGCTGTGCATCGGCTTCTATATGGTCGGCCTGCCGCGCGGGTTGCCGTTCAAGTCGGACCTCATCAACTTCCACAAGTCGCTCGGAATCACCGTTTTCCTGCTGGTGCTGCTCCGCATCCTGGCACGTCTGGCTTATCGCCGGCCGCCTTTGCCGCCGATGCGAACGTGGCAACGCGCCGCCGCGAGCATTACGCAGGCTCTTTTATACGTTGGCATGGTGGCGATGCCGCTCACCGGTTATCTCGGCTCGTCGTTCAACAAGTTCGGCACGAAGTTCTGGGGCATCGCGCTGCCGCAATGGGGCTGGGACGACAAATCCATGCGGCAGATCTTCTTCGGCATTCACGAGTATCTGGCGTGGATCATGGCCGCGCTCGTCATCGTGCATTTTCTCGGCGCGATGAAGCATCAGTTGATCGATCGCGACGGTCTCTTGCGGAGGATGCTGCCTTGAAGATTCGCGTGCTCGGTTCATCGGCGGGTGGCGGCTTTCCGCAATGGAACTGCAACTGCCGCAATTGCGATGGCGTGCGGCGCGGCTCCATTCTGGCGCGTGCGCGCACTCAGTCGTCCATTGCTGTTACCGATAACGGCGAGGACTGGCTGGTCGTCAACGCATCGCCGGACATTCTTGCGCAGATCGCCGCAAACCCGGAATTGCAGCCCGCGCGCCGCGTGCGCGACACCGGCATCGCTGCCGTCATCACGATGGATGCGCAGATCGATCATGTCACCGGTCTGCTGATGCTGCGCGAGCGCGGCACGCCCTTGCCGCTCTATACGACGGACGCCGTGTGGCAGGACCTCTCGACGGGCTTTCCCATCACGTCGATTCTTTCGCATTACTGTGGCGTCGAGCACAGGCGCATCGCGCTCGATGGCGCATCGTTGTCCGTGCCTGAGCTGCCGCGCGTGGGCATCGACGCATTGCCTCTGTCGAGCAAGGCGCCGCCGTATTCGCCGCATCGCGATGCGCCGGAAACAGGCGACAACATTGGCCTTATGTTCACGAATCGCGCTTCGGGCAAGCGCGCATTCTATGCGCCGGGGCTCGGCGCGCTGGAGCCGCATGTGCTAGATGCGATGCGCGAAGCAGACTTGCTGCTCGTCGATGGCACCGTCTGGACCGACGATGAAATGATTCGCCTCGGCCTCACGAAGAAGACCGGCAAGGATATGGGCCATCTCGCGCAAACCGGCGCGGGCGGCATGATCGACGTGCTCGATTCGATCGATCGCGCGGGCGTGCGCAAGGTGCTGATCCACATCAACAACACGAACCCGATCCTCATCGAGGATGGACCTGAAAGGCGCATGTTGTCGGAGCACGGCATCGAGGTCGCGCACGACGGCATGACTTTCGAGCTGTGACATTCGTACTGGAGACCGTTAGATGTTCGACCCGATGCTCAACCCGACCACAGGCCCGATCTTCACGAAAGTGACAGACGAAGGCCCCGCGTGGACGCGCGACGAATTCGAAGCGCAGTTGCGCGCGAAGGGCACGGCGTATCACATTCATCATCCGTTCAACGTGAAGATGAACAGCGGCGGCTGCTCGAAGGAACAGATACGCGGCTGGGTCGCGAACCGCTTCTACTATCAGATCAACATTCCGCTGAAGGATGCGGCGGTGATGTCGAATTGCCCCGATCGCGACACGCGCCGCCGCTGGGTGCTGCGCATTCTCGATCACGATGGCTACGACGATCAGCCCGGCGGCATCGAGGCATGGGCGCGTCTTGGCGATGCGGTCGGCCTCTCGCGCGACGATCTATGGTCGCTCAAGCTGGTGACGCCGGGCGTGCGCTTCGCCGTCGATGCCTACGTGAACTTCGCACGGCGTGCGCCGTGGCAGGAGTCGGTGTGTTCATCGCTTACGGAGATGTTCGCGCCGCAGATTCACAAGGACCGGCTCGCGACATGGCCCGAGCATTACAAGTGGATCGAGCCCGAAGGGCTTTCGTATTTCCGCTCGCGCGTGTCGCTTGCGCAGCGCGATGTCGAGCACGGTCTCGAAGTGACGCTCGCGCATTTCACGACGCGTCAGGAACAGCAACGCGCGCTCGATATCCTGCAGTTCAAGCTCGATATTCTCTGGACCATGCTCGATTCCATCGAAAAGGCTTTTCCGCAATGAGCGATACGAACCCGACTCAACGAAAGCAGGAAGCCGTCGAAGCGCCGGACGATTCGTTGCATCCGAAACTGAAACGCCTCTTCCGGCTGCAATGGGAACCTGCGCAGAACGCGCATGTGCTGCTTTATCCGGAAGGCATGGTGAAGCTCAATCAGAGCGCATCGGAGATTCTTCTGCGATGCGACGGCACGCGCGATATCCCCGCGCTCGTCGCCGATCTGGAGCAGGCGTTCAATGCGACCGGCCTCGGCGACGACGTGCGCGCGTTCATCGCCGGCGCGCGTGCGCGAGGCTGGCTGGAGTAGCGTCATGACCGACTTGTCCGAACCGATTGCGAAGCCCGAGCACGAAGACGCAACCGTCGCGCCGCCGCTCTGGCTGCTTGCCGAGCTCACGTATCGCTGTCCGCTGCATTGCGTGTTCTGCTACAACCCGGTGAATTACGCCGATCACACGCGCGAGCTGGACACCGATCAATGGATCGACGTATTACGTCAGGCACGCGCGCTGGGCGCCGCGCAACTCGGCTTCTCCGGCGGCGAGCCGCTCTTGCGCGACGATCTCGAAACGCTCGTCGGCGAAGCGCGCAAGCTCGGCTTTTATACGAACCTCATCACATCGGGCATCGGTCTGACGGAGAAGCGCATCAGTGCGTTGCAGGACGCCGGGCTCGATCACATACAGCTTTCGTTTCAGGACTCGTCGCAGGAATTGAACGACTTCCTTTCCAGCACGAAGACCTTCGACTACAAGAAGCGCGTCGCGAATCTCATCAAGGCGCATGGCTTTCCGATGGTGCTCAATTGCGTGCTTCACCGCTATAACCTGCCGCATATCGGACGCATCATCGACATGGCGCTCGCGATGGGCGCGGAGTATCTCGAACTCGCGAACACGCAGTATTACGGCTGGGCGCACAAGAATCGCGCGCAACTCATGCCGACCAAAGAGCAGCTCGACGAAGCCGAAGCGGTGGTCGAACGCTATCGCAGCGAGATCGGCGACCGGTGCAAGATCTTCTTCGTCGTGCCGGATTACTACGAGCGCAGACCGAAGCGCTGCATGAACGGCTGGGGCTCGGTGTTTCTCGGCATCGCGCCCGATGGCGCCGCGCTGCCGTGTCATACCGCGCGGTCATTGCCGGGCCTCACGTTTCCGAACGTCACCGATATGCCGATCAAGGACATCTGGTACGAGAGCGATGCGTTCAACCGGTTTCGCGGCTTCGGCTGGATGAAGGAGCCGTGCCGCAGTTGCGACGAGAAGGCCATCGACATGGGCGGCTGCCGCTGTCAGGCGTATCTGCTGACGCAGGACCCCGCGAATGCCGATCCGGTTTGCGACAAGTCCCCGCATCACGAGCGCGTGATCGAAGTCGTGCGCGCTGCATCGGCACGGCAGGAACCGCAAGAGCAACCCATCGTCTTTCGCAACGATGCGAACTCGAAGCGCATCGCGGCCGAGGCCTCCGGTAGTGGTTCAAAAGAAGGAGAAGACAAGCCATGACTGCCGATATCTCCGTGCTGCTGGTGGACGATCACGCCGTCGTGCGTGAAGGCTACAAGCGTCTGCTCGAACTGAGTCCCGATGTGAACGTCGCGGGCGAAGCGGCGGATGCAGCCGAGGCTTATCAGAAGTTTTGCGCGCTGCAGCCGGATGTCGTCGTGATGGATCTCGCGTTGCCGGGCGCAAGCGGCATCGAGGCGATGCGGCGCATGCTGGCGCGCGAGCCGCACGCGCATGTGCTCATTTTCAGCGTGCATGAAGAAGCGATCTTCGTGCGACGCGCGCTGGATGCGGGCGCGCGCGGTTATGTGACGAAGGCGAGCGCGCCCGATGTGCTCGTCGAAGCGGTGCGTTCGGTTGCGCGGCGCGTTTCGTATCTGAGTCCCGATGTGTCGCAAGCGCTTGCATTGCGCGCGAGCATTCAGGAAGGACGGCAGTTATCCGCGCGCGAATTCGAGGTGCTGAGATTGCTCGTGCAGGGTTATACGCTGCCGAGCATCGCGGAGAAGTTAGGCTTGAGCCAGAAGACGGTTGCGAATCATCAATCGGTGATCCGCCAAAAATTCGGCGCGGATAACGGCGTGCAGTTGGCACAGATCGCGAACCGCCTGGGGCTTCACTTCGCCGATTTCGCTTCGTCGGCGGTCGCAGGCAACGGCAGCCCCGCCTGAGCCGGCACGCGCGCGCAAAACAGAAAACCCGCGCCCGGCTCGCTCACGATCTGAAACTCGCCGCCGAGCGCTTCGACGCGCTCGCGCATGCCGATCAAACCGAGTCCCTTGCGCGGCTTCGCGAGATCGACGCCCGGGCCGTCATCGGCCATCGTCACGACAATTTCTTCCGGCGCGCGCGCCAGATAAATCTCCACGCGTGAAGTCCGTGCGAACTTCGATACGTTCGTCAGCCCTTCCTGCACGAGCCGATACAGCGTGATGTTGAGCGCATCGCTCAAATTGTCGAAATCGCCGTCGACAGCGAGCGTGAACGTCACATCGGGCAAGCGCTCGCGCCAGCCATCGACGCAATGTTCGAGCGCCGTCGGCAAGCCGAATTCATCGAGGCCGATGGGACGCAGCCTGCGAATCATCCCGCCGATCTCGCGATACACATGCGTCGCGCTTTGCATCAGCGCAAGCGACAGCCGATGAATCTCCGCCTCGCGCGTAGCCGACAAATCGCGGATACGCCCCGCATCGAGCGATATCGCGTTGAGGTATTGCCCGAGCTCGTCGTGCAACTCGCGCGCGAGATGACGCCGCTCGGTCTCCTGCGCGGCGAGCGCCTGATTCGCAAGGCGACGATTCTCCGCAAGCAGATGCTCGGCCTCTTCTTCGAGCGCGCGCCGTCTGCGCACTTCCGATTGCGCCTCGCGATAACGCCGCCACGCGAACCACGCGAAACCGATCGCGAGCACGACGAGCGTCGGCGGCAATTCATCGACTTGAAACCGTTCGGCGCTGCGCGTCAGCCGATACGCGTACTCGCTGAAATCGAAACGCGCAAAGAGCGCGGCCGCGATCAGCGTCGCCGCGAGCACGCAAGCAAGATCGCGCCACACCGGCGAGCGCGGCGCGCGGCGGTCGGCTTCTTTCGCGAAAGAGGGCAAGGATTCGGTCGGCATCGTGGAATGCATTCTACGCACGGCGTCATCGCGCCGTGCGGTGGGTGGAACGCAATTGGGAACGCTTCCCTGCGCGATCGGGAAAAGCTCCCGGTCCACGCGCGCTGTCTTATGCGACGCTTTCATCGAAAGAAACACGCTCGGCGCGTGAATCGAAATATAAAGAGGAGACGATGATGAAGAGCATGCCGCGCCTGCGCGCGCCCGCGCATCCGTTCAAACCCCGAGCGGGGCTGCGGCTCGTCTTCGGCGGCGCGTTCGCGAGCATCACTGTGGCCGCATGGGCGCAGACGCCGCCAGCCGATACGACGCCGACAACCGAACTGCCTTCGATCGTCGTCGTCGGGACCACGCCGCTCGTCGGCGTCGGCACGCCGCTGGAGAAAGTGCCCGCGAACGTGCAAACGATCAAGGGCAGCGAGATCCAGGCGCAGCATTCGCCGACCGTCACGAACTATCTGGAGAAGAACGTCGCGAGCGTCGATACCAACGACGCGCAAGGCAATCCGTGGCAGACCGACATCAACTATCGCGGCTTCACTGCGTCGCCGCTGCTCGGCACGCCGCAGGGCTTGTCGGTGTTCATGGACGGCGTACGCATCAACGAGCCGTTCGGCGATGTCGTCAACTGGGATCTGATTCCGCAGGCCGCGATCCAGACGATGCAGATCATCCCCGGGTCGAATCCGACGTTCGGCCTGAACACGCTCGGCGGCGCGGTCGCGGTAACGACGAAGAACGGGCGCAGCAATCCGGGCGGCAACGTCGATGTCGGCTTCGGTTCGTTCGGACGCAAGTATGCGCAGATCGAGCAAGGCGGCGCGATCGGCGATCATCTCGACTATTACTTCACCGCGAACGTCACGAACGACAACGGCTGGGCCGATCACAACGCGAGCAAGCTGCGCCAGGCGTTCGGCAAGATCCGCTATACCGACGCCGACACGACGGTCTCCGTTTCGATGGGCGGCGCGGACAACACGCTGAACGGCTCGCAGACGATTCCGCGCTCGTTCATGGACAACTTCCGTCAGGCGTACACGTTTCCCGACACGAACGAGAATCAGGTCGGCTATCTGACGATCAACGCCGAGCACTACATCACGCCGAACGTGCAGTTGAGCGGCAACGCGTACTATCGCCACTATCGCAACAAGAACGTGAGTTCGAACGTCAACGACGATTTCGATCCGGACGGCGACGATGCCGACGAACTCACGCAAGCCTTCAACGACCAGTCGGTGATCGTGACGGACAGCTACGGCGCGAGCCTGCAACTCACCTTGCTCAACAGGCTCTTCGATCACGACAATCAATTGATCGTCGGCGCGGCGGGCGACTTCGCCAATTCGCATTTCACGCAGGCCGAGCAGCCGGCCGCATTCGAAGACAACCGCGCGACGATCGCCACGGGTCCGTTCGCACCGACGACCGACGCGAAGACGCACAACTCGAATCTCGGCATCTACTTCGAGAATACGTTCTCGTTCAACGAACAATGGTCGATGACGCTCGCCGGACGCTACAACTGGGCGAAGGCGACCATCGGCGACGAGAGCGGCGTGCAGCCGCTGCTCGACGGGAATCACACGTTCTCGCGCTTCAACCCGGCCGTGGGCTTCAACTGGAATCCGACGCCGAACTTCACCGCCTACGCGACGTACAACGAAGGCATGCGCTCGCCGACCGCAATCGAACTCGCGTGCGCGGACCCCGCCGCGCCGTGCTCGTTGCCCAATGACTTCATCGCGGACCCGGATCTTAAGCCGGTGATTTCGAAGACGTTCGAAGTCGGCGCGCGCGGGCGTCTCGGCAGTCATACGCAGTGGAGCGCCGCGGCCTACAGCACGACGCTCGACGACGACATCCAGTTCGTCAGCGCGCAAGGCGCGGGCAGCACGCTCGGCTATTTTCAGAACGTCGGCAAGACGCGACGGCAAGGTTTCGAACTCGCGGGCCGCACGCAATGGGGACCGGTGGGCATCGCGGCGAGTTATAGCTATGTGAACGCGACGTATCGATCGACGTGGACGGAAAGCAGCGCGAGCAATTCGAGCGCGGACGCCGATGGCAACATCACCGTGCATTCGGGCGACCGCATTCCGGGCATTCCGGCGAATACGGTGAAGATGCGCATCGACTACAACCCGTTTGCGCACTGGAACATCGGCACGAATCTCACGTATCGCAGCAATATCTTCGCGCGTGGCGACGAAAACAATCAGGACGTCAACGGCAGCGTCGCGGGCTATTTCCTGATCGATCTCGACACGACCTACAACGTGACCAAACAGTTGCAGGTCTATGCGACCGTGAAGAACCTGCTCAACAAGCGCTATGCGAACTTCGCGATTCTCGGCGAGAACTTCTTCGACGGGCCCAATCACACGTTCAACAACGGCGCGACGGTGAACGAGCAGTTTCTCGGCGTCGGTGCGCCGCGTGGCGTGTGGGTGGGGATGCGGTATGCGTGGAAGTGATATGACGTGATAGCGCGGCTCAATCCCGATACGACTTCCACGGAATGCCGCGCGCGTTGATGCCTTCCCAAAGCGCAGCCTGACAGCGAAGCCTGTCTTCCTCGCTGCGCGGATGCGTCCTGTCCCTCGCGCGCATTCGTCGTGATCGACGTTGCAATATGCGCAATGCCACGGCGCACGAATGGAAGTGGCCGCGCAATGCGGCCATTTCACACTCGGCAACGCCTCCTTGCCGCTCAACGCCCGACGATCGACCCCGCGCTCGGCGGATAAGTGACGATGCCCCACGCCAGCGGCAGATCGCCGATCTGCTTGACTTCCTTGTAGTCCGATCCGTCGAGCACGTACACCGCGTTCGAACGTCCGCAGGCCAGCAGCAGCTTCGAGCCGTCGGGCGTGAAGCTGAAGTGCCAGCAACGCTGACCGACAGGCACATCCTTCCTATGCTCGTAGGTCGAGCCGTCGAACACCTGCAAGGTCTTGTCGCGCGATGCCGCGATCAGCAAGCGCTTGCCGGAAGGATCGAACGAAACGCCATACGGGCCCGTCTTCGTATCGACGGTCTTCACGGTCTTCAGGCTTTTGCCATCGAGCACGACGAACTTGTTCGCGTTCTCCAGCGTGACGACATACTGCTTGCCATCCGGCGACACCTTGATGCCGCGCGGACGCGAACCCTTGTCGAGGTTCACCGTGCGGACCGGCTTGCCCGTCCCGACGCGATACACCGACACCGTATCGTCGCCCTCGTTCGTCACGAGGATCAGCTTGCCGTCCGGCGAGAACTCGACGCCTTCGGTCTCGTGCCCGCTCTTGACCGTATGCGTGATCTTCATGGTCTTCAGATCGACGATGGCGATCTCGGCGGGCGGCGAATTCGCGTCGTCGTCGTCCTTCTCCGGCTGGCCCGGTTTCGGCGGGCCGCCGCTTTCACCCGGCTCGTACGTCACATACGCATAGCCGCCGAACACGCGCACGAACTCGGGATTCTTGCCGATCTTCGCGCGCCGCGTGACCTTGCCCGTCGACGTATCGATCTCCGAGAGATCGCTCGTCGCCTTGTTCGCCACGTAAAGACGCGTGCCTTCCTTGTTGAGCGACAGCCCGCGCGGGCCGTCCTTGCCGACATCCCAGGTCGTCGCGAGCGCGAGCGTGTCGAGATCGATCACGCCGACGCCGGCGTTTTCGGTCGTCACGTAGGCGGTCGGCGCGGCGGCATGGGCGACGTTCGCCGCCAATGCAAACGCAAGCGATGTCGCGATCGCCGACGCGCAGGCGATGCGCGCCGCCTTGAATCTGACTTGCATGGTCGTCTCCAGCGGTTTCGATACCGATTGTTCGAGTTCGTGAGCGCACGCGCGCAGCACGGCACGGCGCGCGTGCCGGCAGCCTCAACTTAGCCCAATCGGCGCGGCCGAGGCAACGGCATCGGCCGGGAGAAATTCCCGAATTCCGCTGGACTTTTCGCGTGGCGCCAATCTAGCGCGTCGCGGATGGATCGCTTGCAAGGAGATCGACGAGCGCCTTCGCGCCGCGCTTCCACGACAGGTCGGTGTTGCCGCGTATGTCGACGGAGCGTTGAAAGAGCATCGCGCCGCTGTTCGCGTCTTCGACGCGCAGGTTCATGTTGAGGATGAGATTGCTGATCTTCTGCACCCAGCACACGCCGACGCGCGATGTACCGAGTTCCTTCGCCACACGCAGTTCGCAGCCGTTGCACGCGTTCATGTCCTGCGTGCTTTTCAGCGTCGCGATGAGATCGCTGGCCTTCGCATTGTCGGCGACGCGAAAGAGCGCGCGCTCGCGCAAGTCGTCGCGAAACGCGCCGCTCACCATCGCGAGGCGCGCGCTCTGAATGCGGTCGATTTCGGCGTCGTTGTAGGCGGCGTTATCGTCGATGAGGGTGCAGTCGAGCATCGCGATCGATTGCGGCGCGCTCTGGGCAAGCGCGTTCGTCATGACGATGGCGAGCGCAAGCGCGCGCATCGCGCGGACAGTGTGTGTCATGTTGAAGGCCCCGGCGTTGTGCTTCCCGGCAAAAGCAGATCGCATGCCTGTCATCACGACGCCGCGCGCAACGCTTCATCGGCGATGGCGAGCCGCGACGCCATCATCTTCACGACGAAGCGATGCCACTCCTGCGCGGTCAATGGATCGTCCCGCTCGATCTTGCGCAGCGCCGCGAGCGTGAGACGGCGCAGGCGCGCCGGTTCGTCGGCGACGACATCCGCGCTGCGTGGCGCATGCGTGTACACGGCCATCTCGCCGATGATCGTGCCCGGACCGAACGAGCGCAGCCGCACCGAACGGCCATCGGCGAGCGGCAGCGACACGGTCACGCGCCCTTCTTCGACGATGTAAAGCGCATCGCCCGCATCGCCTCGACGAAAGAGCGCCTCGCCCGCGCCGATATCGCATACGTCTAGGAACGCGGCCAGTCCCTGCAGCGCGCGCTCGCTGAAATGCGGCGCGAGCATCGCGCGGAAATCGCCGGCCGGCGCGCGCGGTTCGAGCGTGCGCGTCGTCGTGGCGAGCTGCTGCGCTTCGATCCATTCGAGGCCGGCGTCGAGCGTGTCGAACTCGTGGATGCCGAGCGAAAGCGCGCCCGTGCGCCCTAGCAGCGCGCGCGAGTTGCGCGGCAGAGCGGTCAGCACGAGATCCGCGCCGATCGCCGCGCACGCCTGACGCAGCTTCACGAATGCGAGCGACACCGACGCGTCCATGCCGTTGGTCCACGCGAAATCGAGCACGACATAGCGCACCGGACGCGGACCATGCGAGCGAATGCGCTCGCGGATGCGCTGCAACATCGAATTCGCGGAGCCGAAGAAAAGAAACCCTTGCAGGCAGACGCCGCAGATCTGATCGCCGCGATCGATCAGCAAGCGCGTTTCCTCGATGCTGCGCTCGACATTCGATGTGCGCGTGCGGCCGTCGAACTCCATGCGAACGCATCCCGCTCGACCATAGAGCAGCGCGAAGGTCACGCACGCCGCGACCACGCCCGCGACGACGCCCGCGATCACGCCATAGAACGCGATCACCGCGAGGATCAGCGGCACGAGCAGATACTCGTGCCACGTCAGCTTGCGATATGCGCCGACGAGCCAGTCCATCATCAGACGCAAGCCCATGTAGATCTGCATGCCGACGAGCACGGGCACCGGAAAGAGCGACACGAGATCGGGCGATGCGATCAGCAGGAAGAGGCACGCGAGCGCGGCGAACACGCCCGCCGCGCGGCTCGTCGCGCCGGCGCGCGCGTTGAGCATCGAGCGGTTATACGACTGATAGCCGACCATGCCGCCGAAAAGACCGCTCGCGATATTCGCGAGACCGGCCGCGCGCATCTCGCGATTGAGGTCGATGTCCTGGCCGGTGGCCGCGCCTATCGCCGTCGAATTCATGATGATCGTGATCGCCGACACCGACGTGACGATGAGCGTCTCGGGCAAGTGCGCGACGATCGCGTGCCAGTCGATCTCGCCGCGCGCGAGCGACGACGGCAAATGCAACTCGGGAATGTGCAGCGCATGCGCCGGCACATGCTGAAGCAGGAGGCCCATGTCGCGCGCATCGTCGGGCGAGATGCCGGCGACGCGCAACAGCACGTAGAAGAGCGCGATGCCGATAGCGAGCGTGATCGGCAATGCGGCCGCGTGACGCCAGGTGCGCGCGAGAATCGTCGCGAGCGCGCCGACGAAAAGCGCGGGCGCCCATGCAAGCCAGTGCAGTTGCGCGAGCTTAGGCAACGTGTGCCAGTCGAGCGTGACGCCGGTCAGCACGCGAAACGCGCCCGCGATCAGAAGATAGCCGGTGCCCGCGAGAAACCCGCCCATCACCGGATAGGGAAGGAATTGCAGCGAACGGCTGCGTTTCGATGAACCGATCGCGAAGAGAATGAGGCCCGTCACGAGCGAGCACAGCGCGATGGCGACGAGCACCGTCAGCAGGATGACCGTGGGCGTGCCGCCGTTCGCGCGCACGCTGCTCGCGACGCCCGCCGCGACGCCGACGAGAAACGCCGTCGCGTTGCTGTCCGGCCCGCCTATGTTCATACGCATCGAGCTCGTCACCGCGATGACGAACGCGGTCACGATGCAGCTCACGAGCGCGGTGGGCACGCCGAGTTCGGCATAGCGCGCGAGATCGGCGCTGAAGATGAGCGTGCCGAGGCTCATCGCGTAGCACAGCATCATCAGCGTGGACACGGTGCCCGCGGTGATGTCGCCGACGAGCGCGGTCATGCGCGGCATCGCGCGGGCAAGGACAGTACGATGTGTCGTGGCTGGCTTCACCGCGCCTCCCGGATCGGGACAACGGCAGACGTCTCCGCTTCAAGCAAGTGCGCCGGAAAGTATCCGCCGCGCGCGAAGACGCTGTCAATTTCCCGCGCCACACATACGCATTTCTTCTGACGCGAATGCGCTTCGCGGTGGCTTCATCGCGCCAACAGGAGTAACGTTGAATCGCGAGCGAACGCTACACCAAGGAGGCGGTCATGCCTGACGATCCCGCTCAATGGCACGTTTTCGACTACGAAGGTTTCGAGATCCACGTGCAGCCGCAACTGAAGCCCACGCCCGAACATGCGCCGCCGAGCACGATGGAGCGCTACGTGTATGTCGGATATGTGTGCAGGCCCGGCGCGAACGCGAACACGCCGGGCGAAGCGGTGCACTTCCATGCCGACGGCGACGACGCCTACACGCGCGCGCAGGACGCCGTGGACGATGCGCGGCATATCGGCAAGAGCATCGTCGATGGCACGCATCCGGATCTTTCGGTGCTGCCGCTCGTGTCGCATCAGCATCATCCGGGATGACGAACGACAGCATGGAAGAATCAAGCGACGAGGCACGCGTCGAAAGCCTGAGCGCGATCACGCTCGCGACGAACGACATGCCGCGCGCCGTGCGCTTCTATGAGGCGCTCGGTTTTCGCATCGTCCACGGCGGCGCGAACGAGGCCTTTACTTCGTTCGCGCTCGGCAGTTCGTTTCTCAATCTGACCAGCGAGACGCACGACCCGATTCGTTTCTGGGGCCGCGTCATCATCCATGTGTCCGATGTGGACGCGTTCTATCGGAAAGCAGTGGCACACGGCCTCGAGCCGCAATTCGCGCCACGCGATGCGCCCTGGAACGAGCGCTATTTCCATCTCACCGATCCGGACGGCCACGAACTCAGCTTCGCGCGCCCGCTCTGATTCGCACGACTCAGGCACGACGTTCGCTTTGAAACCAGTGACGGGTAACGTACGAATCGGCCATTTCATATGACCGATCGCGCACATACCCTCGCATCGCGTTGCAAGACGATGAGTTCAACAGCGCTACGCATCTTTCATCAACGAGCACGGCGAAAGACGCGTTCAAGCTCGCTGTTGCTATTTCGCCAAAACGGGCACGGCTCAGGATTTGAAGCGTAGAGTTCAAGTGCTTTGTCAAGAATGTGATGCGTCGCGGCAGGGGTTTCACTGATAGGGCTTCAATCATCGGCGTGTTCGGCCGTTATCCCTAACATGAAAGCCGCGTGCTGGAGACTGAAATGAAATGCGCGAACGAGCAGTCCCTTCGTTATCAGGTAGAAAAATGGCTCGCGCCGGGCAGCATGCCGGTGCATGTGAGGCAGTTCAGTCGCACGCGTGCCGACAGGCGGCGCTATGTATGCGTCGAGGCGTTGCACGGCGCGGTGTCGCGAGCGCTGTTCTTCTTCCGCCACGATGACGGGCACTGGTGCGTGTATCCGCCCGCACCGAAGCAAAGCAACATGCGCGGCGAAAGACTCGCGGCCTGAGGCGGTTCAGAAACGCAGGTTGTTGAGGAACTGGAACCACATCGCGCCGAGCGGATTCGACGCGTCGGCAGCCGCCGGTTCCTTCTCTTCTTTCTTCGCCGCGACCGGTTCTTCTTCGCGCTCTTTCTCTTTTGATTCTTCCCTCTCCTGACGCGATTCATGCAGCGCGATCGCGCTGTCCGCGATCTGACGCGCGGTCGACTCGTCGCATTGCGCGCCGAGCAGCACGCCGAACACGACGTCACGATTATGGCCTTGCGATGCAAAGCGCATCGCGAGCGATACGCGCTGCGCATAGAGCGCCTCGCGGGCTTCACGCTCCTTCGTTTCGCGCGCTTCGCGTTCGGCTTCTTCCTGCCGCACGCGCTCTTCCCAGCGGCGCATCTCTTCCTTGTAGATGCGGTCGTAGACCTCGCGTTGCGCGGGGTCGGAGAGAATCGCGTAGGCTTCCTTGATCTCGAGGAACTTCGCGCGGGCGACGTCTTCGTTGCCCACGTTGCGATCCGGGTGGCAACGCATCGCGGCCTTGCGATACGCGCGTTTGATTTCTTCTTCGGTGGCGTGCTCGTCCACGCCGAGCGTTTCGTATAACGTTGCCATCTTGCGTTCGGTGGATGCGGGTCGTCGAGCATCCTAACACGCGAAAAACAGGGTCTTTTCGCGCGATGCGGCATTGCAACACGAACGGCTAGCGGCCGGTGATCGCGCGTGCGGCCATGGCGCCTAACGAATCGAAGATGGCGCGCGCGGGCTTCAGATAGCGCGCGATATGCAGCCGTATGTTCACCACGCCCGCCACGAAGATAAGAAGCGTGATGAGCAGATAGTCGCGCCGCTCCGGTACGAGGTGATAACGCGTATGCAGCAGCACGAACACGATCCACACGAACGCCGGCGCATGCAGCGTCCAATGACGCTGCGCGAAATGCCACGCGATGCGGCGCACATCGCGTCGTGAAGCGCGATCGAGGCCTGCGAGTTCGGGGCGTCGGCGGAAAGAGAAAGGCATGAGGTTCAACGCACGCTTTGCGTGCGCCATCATCGCGTCATAAAGCCTTGCGAGAATCGCGCGTCATTTCGCTCCAAGCATACCCGCCCGACCCTTTCCTTACGATGGCGCTTTCACTCGACGACATCCGTCATCTCTTCGATGAACACGGTTCAATCGCCTATAGCGGCGAGCCGGTCACGCAATTGCAGCACGCGTTGCAAAGCGCGACGCTCGCCGAGCAGGCGGGCGCGAGCCGCGAGCTGATCGTCGCGGCCTTGCTGCACGATCTCGGGCACCTGCTGAATCTGCAAGGCGAGACACCGAGCGAACGCGGCATCGACGATCTGCATCAGTACTTCGCGCTGCCGTTTCTGCGTCCGCTGTTTTCCGACGCCGTGCTCGAACCGATTCGCCTGCACGTCGATGCAAAACGCTGCCTTTGTGCGATCGATGCGTCGTATCACGCGCGGCTGTCGGCGGATTCGTTGCGCAGCCTCCAATTGCAAGGCGGCATATTCGACGATGAAACCGCGCAGGCCTTTCTCGCGAAGCCCTACGCGCGCGATGCCATCGCGCTGCGCCGATGGGACGATGAAGCGAAGGACGCGCGGCGCGTTACGCCCGCGCTGCCGCATTTCATGGAAATCGTTGCGAGCGTCGCGCTGAGTTAGGCGTCGCTGCATCGAAGAACGCACGTTCGCGTATCGCGCTAGACTGTGCGCCATGCGTCCATTCCCATTCGAAAGCGCCTTGCAACAAGCCTTCAGCGCGCATACGAGCGCCGCATCGTGAAAGGCGGCAACTTCCGCATCACCGCCGCCGTCGTCGCTTCGGCGCTCTTCATGCAAAACATGGACGGCACGATCGTCGCGACCGCCATCCCGGCGATGGCCCGCGATCTGAACGTCGACGCCGTTCATCTGTCCAGCGCGATCACCGCCTATCTCGTTGCGCTGACCGTCTTCATTCCCGCGAGCGGCTGGGTCGCCGACCGTTTCGGCGCGCGCCGCGTGTTCATGTGGGCGATCGCGACGTTCACGCTCGCGTCCGTTGCGTGCGCCGCGGCGATGAACCTGCCGCAACTGCTCGCCGCGCGCGTTGTGCAAGGCCTCGGCGGCGCGATGATGGTGCCTGTCGGCCGTCTGATCCTGTTTCGCGGCGTCAAACGCGAGGAACTGCTGCAAGCGACGACATGGCTCACGATGCCCGCGCTCGTCGGTCCGTTGCTCGGCCCGCCGCTCGGCGGCTTTCTCACCGACGCGCTCTCGTGGCGCAGCATCTTCTGGGTCAACGTGCCGGTCGGCGTCGCCGGTCTCTTTCTCACCTGGAAGTTATTGCCGCCTTCGCCGCCCGAAGAACGCACGCCGCCCGATCTGCGCGGCATGCTGATGTCGGGCGCGTCGCTGAGTCTGTTCATGATCGGCATCGAGAGCGCGGGGCGCGGCGTGCTGCCGGCCGGCGTGCCGTGGATTTGCGTCGCCGTCGGCCTGCTGCTCTTTCGCGCGACCGTGCTGCATTGCCGGCGCGTGCCGAATCCGGCCATCGACTTTTCGTTGCTTTCGATCCCCACGTTCCACGCCGCGACGGTCGCGGGCAGCCTGTTTCGCGCCGGCGCGGGCGCGCTGCCCTTTCTCGTGCCGCTGACGCTACAGACGGGCTTCGGCTACAGCGCGACGGCGAGCGGCCTCGTCACGTTCGCGAGCGCGCTCGGCTCGTTCTGCATGCGCCCGATGACGGCGCTCGCGCTGCGGCGCTTCTCCGTGCGGACGGTTTTATGCGCGGGCAGCGTCGTGTTCGCGGCCGTGCTGCTCGTCTGCTCGACGATGTCGCAGGCCTGGCCCGCCGCCGCGATCTTCCTGCTCCTGCTGCTCGGCGGACTCGGCCGGTCGCTGAGTTTCGCGACGATGGGCGCGCTCGCCTTCGCCGATGTGCCCAAGCCGCGCCTCGCCGCCGCGACCTCGTTCCAGGGCACCGCGCAACAGTTGATGAAGGCGGTCGGCGTGACGGTCGCCGCCGGCACGATTCAGGCGACGATGCTCGTTTCCGGCAGCGCGCATACCGAGCGCTGGCAACTGGCGTGCGGTTTCATCGTGACGGCGCTGGTCGTCCTGGCCTCGCTCCCGATGTTCGCGCGTCTCTCGGACGATGCGGGCGAGGGCATATCGGCGCCGGCTTCCAAGCGTGCCGAACGCACGTAATTCCTTCCGATCCGCGAAACAAAACATCAGATTTAAGACAAGTACATGATCCACAAGGCTTTTTTATGTGGCTATAATGCGATTCCGCTTTGATCTGTCCATCCGATGCGTCGTGTACTTGTCATCTTTGCCGCCCTTGCCCTCTCGCTGAACGGCGCGCCTGCCGCCCACGCACAGGACAATCCGCTCGCCGCCAGCAGTCCGGTCGCGCAGTCCGCCGTCGCGCAAGACCCAAAGGCCGAGCAGGCAAGTCACAAGATTTCGGAAATGCTCACGCGCAAATTCGGCGTGGCGCGCCAAAAGGCGGAAACCATCGCTACGGCGGTCATGTCGTCCGCGTCGAAATATTCGCTGCCTCCGGCGCTTTTGCTCGCCATCATCTCGATCGAATCGCGCTTCAAGGAAACCGCCCGAGGGCCGAACAATGCAACGGGCCTCATGCAAGTGGTGCCGTCGGCGCACAAGAAACTGGTGCGCAACGTCGATCTGACGGATCCGGAAGACAACATCGAGACGGGCTCTGCCATCCTGCACGGCTATGTGAAGTCCGCTCAGGGCGATGTCGATGCCGCGCTGAAAAGCTACGGCGGTTCGCGCGCCTACGCCGAGAAGGTCAGCGTGCGCGCAAAGGCGTTCGAACCGGCCGCATCCGTCGATGCGGCGTCGGCGAGCCCTCAATAAGCTTTAATCTCGCGCGCCGCCGCCGGGCGGATGCCGCAACACGTCCCGAGGACGTCGCGGCGATCGCACCCGACTGCGCGCCGGCCTCGCTTCAATAGGCCTTTTTGGTGCCACTGCCGTCGGACTTCGTGCCGCCCGAATTCATGTTGCCGTTGTTCGGCGCACTGCGTTGCACCGTGCCCTGATCCTGGCTCATGCCGTTGGTCGCGTCGTTGCCCATGCCGCTCTTCGCGCCGGTGCCGGTCGTGCCATCCGCCGAGCCGCCCATTCCCGTTCCGCCCATACCGACGCCGCCGCCCTTGCCGCCCGCAGCCGAACCGGCGCCGGCCGAACCGTTGCCGCCTGCGCCCATCGAACCGCCGCCGCCCGCTTGCGCATAGACGCCGCCCGACAAGCCGAGTACCAGCGCGGAAATCACCAACTTCTTCGTAGTCGCGTTCATTGCAAGTCTCCCGAGTTTGCGTATCGGTCGTCGCGTATGTCGTGCAACGACCGTGTCCGCATTAGCGCAAGGGACGTGCCGCGAGTCTCATCGCGTCAGACGATCAGAGGATCAGTAGCCGCACGGCACGTACGCATTGCGATAGTTGTCGTAGCAGTAGCCAGGCGGCTGCGTCGGCTGCGCATAAACAGGCTGTGCGTATGCGGGCTCCGCATACGCGGGTTGCTGATAGACGGGTTGCGCGTAAGCCGGTTGAGCATTGGCGACCGATGTGACCAGCGCACCGAGCACCGCACCGCCGATCAGCGCGCCGACGATCGCACCGCCATCGCCGCCGTGGCCGCGGCCACCGCCGTGTCCGTGCGCCGAGGCTTGGCCCGCCATCGTCAGACTACCGATCATCAACAAGACAAGTGCTGTGCGTTTCATGAGCTTCTCCATTTCCCGTTTAGCCGGGCTCGTGGAAATCATCTTAAGCAGACAGCTAAGAAATAACTGCATTACTTGGTAACCGCGCATTTCAATGATTACAAATAGGCTGATTCGTTCGGATTCCCAATCGTTAAAACCACAGTTACAAATGGAAGCGAATTCGCTACGACGTAACAGCTTTTTCAGCCGGTTCGGTAATGCAGATGCTCGCGCCCAAGCAATCCCGCCGCTTTTACCGCATGCCGTTTCATTTGCTCGCCACTGGTTACTGTTTGTCACCAGAAGAACGTCAACTGGATCGAAGCACGCGGCGTTTTCATCGTCAGCGCGGCGCACTGCGCGCCACGCGTCCTCGAATAAAAGATCAAGGGAGTTTCAAACCATGAAGAAGATCGTCGCTGCTCTCGCATCCGCCATGCTGGTCTCCACCGTATTCGCGCAAACCGCCGCCACCGACGCCGGCAAAGCGCAACTGAAGGCGAACAACGAAAAGGCCGAGGCGCAGGCGAGCGCCAACAAGAAGAAGGCCGAAGCACAGCACGACGCCGCGAAGGCGCAGGCATCGGCGAACGAGGACAAGGCATCGGCGCAAGCCGACGCCAACAAGGAAGCCGCGAAGGTAGCGCAGGCGACCACGCCGGAACAGGCTTCCGACGCTCGCGGTGATGCCGCCAAGGCACAGGCGAAAGCCGACAAGAAAAAGCACGCTGCACAAAGCAAGGCCGACAAGAAAAAGCAGGACGCAGCGAAGGATGCCAACGTGGCACAAGCGAAGGCCGACAAGGAAAAAGTCGAAGCACAAAACGACGCGAACAAGTCGGCCGCCGATGCGAAGGTCGACGCGGCGAAGAAGTAAGGGAGGCGAGCGTCCCTCGCATTGCGCATCGGGCATTGCATATCAACAGACCGGTGCGTTCGATTCAGGCGAGCCTTCGGGCTCGCCTTTTTACTTGCCTATGTTCTCGGATCAGCGCGGCACGCGTTTCGATGGCGTCGTGTTCGGGCTCGACCTCATGCGCGATCCGCACGACGCCCCCATCGAAACGCACGGGGCGCGCTGATCAATCCACGCGCTCGATTTCATCCGCGACGGTTTCATGCTCGACGCTCGCGTGATGCTCGCTCATCGGCGTCGGCGATGCCTTTTTGCGCGAGCGCATCAGAAGACGCGCGCTATGCACGCCCGTCAGCACGACAGCGATCCAGATCGGCACATAAGTCCCGAGCTGGTGCGCTGAAAACGGCTCGCCGAGCAGCAGCACCGCGACGCCGACGAGCAGCACCGGTTCCACATAGCCGAGAATGCCAAAGAGCGCGAGCGGCAGATGACGGCTCGCGCGCAGATACGACGCGAGCGCGATCGTGCTCAATGCGCCGAGTCCGGGAAGCAGCACGAGCCACAGATGCGGCGCGCCCGCGACCTCCGTGAACGCGCCGCGCGCGAACAGCATGAGCGCGGCGACGGGCGACATCAGCATGATCTCCACCGCGAACGACACGAGCGGGTCCGCGTTGAGCCGTCGACGCAACATGAAGTACGGCGGATAACCGAGCATCACGACGAGCGTCGGCCATGCGAACGCATGCGTGGCGATGAGCTCATGCGCAACGCCGACGGCCGCCGCCGCGACGCCTGCCCACTGGAATCCATCGAGCCGCTCGCCGTAGTGAAAGCGTCCGAGCAGCACCATCGCGAGGGGAAGCAGGAAATAGCCGAGCGATACTTCGAGCGCGCGCCCGTGCAGCGGCGCCCAGAGAAAGATCCACAATTGCAGGCCGAGCAGCGCGGCCGTGATCGCGAACATCAGCAGCAGTCGCGGCGTTTTGGCGAGCCTCGCGACGAGCGCGCATAATTGCGGCCAGCGCTTTCTCATCGCGACCAGCGCGAGCGCGCCCGGCAATGTCCACACGATACGCCACGCGAAGATGTCGAGGCCGTCGAGCGGCGCGAGCCATTTCGTGTAGCCCGACATGAGCGCGAAGAGCGCGGAAGCCGCGACGGACAGCGCGATGCCGCGCGCGAGGTCATGCTGATTCATCGGAAAGTCGCTGCGCGTTGAAGGTGAATGCAAGCCGGACACAACGTGAACTGCGCATTCTAAACGCCGCGAGCGCTTTGTTTTCGGAACGCGCTTCAAAGAAAACTGCCGCGCGCGCCCGCTTTTTGCTTCCTTCATGCTTCGCATTCGGCATGAACTCTGCCGCGTGAACATTGTCTCTTGCGGTTGTCTTTTGCCGGTCATGTTGATCGGCGACCCTTGTCGGTCCGGCGCGTTCAGCCGGCCTGTCCCTCAGTCCGAGCGGCACACCGCGCGATCATCCGCCGCTCACGTCGAAGCATCCGCTGCAACAACGCGCCGTGCCATCGTTTCCCGGTGGCACGCGAAGAAAACGCCGCATCGATGGAGACGTCATGACTCAAGCTGCCCTTTCCCCCCGCTTCAACAATGCCTTCGCAGAGGCTGTGCACACAGGACTCAGCAAGCGTCCGCAGAAAGAACTGCCGTCGATGTATCTGTATGACGAAGTGGGTTCGGCCCTCTTCGAAGTGATCACCGCGCTGCCCGAGTACGGCGTGACGCGCGCCGAAGAGCGCGTGCTGAAGGACCACGCGACGGACATCGTCGCGGCGATGCCCGGCGACATTCAGGTCGCGGAACTCGGCAGCGGCAGCGGCCGCAAGACGCGCCGCATCCTGGAAGCGCTGTGTAAGAAGCAGCCGACCGCCTATCATCCGATTGAAATTTCGCGCACCGCATTGCAGTTGTGCCGGCGCGAACTGAGCGATATCGAGCGCGTGTCGATTGTCGGACATGAACGCGACTACCTCGCCGGACTCTCCGAAGTCAGCGCCAAGCGCAAGGACGGCGAAAGACTGCTCGTGCTGTTTCTCGGCAGCACCATCGGCAATTTCGCGCGGCTTGCGGCGACGAAGTTCCTGTGCTCGATTCGCGGCATGCTGCAACCTGGCGACGCGCTTCTGCTCGGCACCGATCTCATCAAGCCGCTGCCGGTGTTGATCGCCGCGTACGACGATCCGATCGGCGTGACGGCCGCGTTCAACCTGAACATGCTCGCGCGCATCAATCGCGAACTGGGCGGCGACTTTCCGATCGACGCCTTCGAGCACGTCGCGCGCTTCAATCCGGATGCGCGCAGCGTCGAGATGCATTTGCGTGCGAAGCGCGCGCTTTCCGTACGCGTGCGCGGCGCGGATCTGCGCGTGGACTTCCGCGAAGGCGAAACGATCTGGACGGAAAGCAGCCACAAATATGCGGCCGATGAAGTCGCGCCCATCGCCGCCGATGCGGGCTTCGAATGCACGCATCAGTGGCGCGACGAGGAATGGCAGTTCGCGGAGAGCCTGCTGGTCGCGCGTTAGTGCTGCTCGAAGCGCTCGTAGCGTTTCTCGATGTGGCGCTCCTCGCTGTGAAACTCGGTGACGCGGGCATGCGGCGGCCCGCGTCGCAGCCATTCGAGCATCAGATCGACCTGATTGGCCGCGCCCTGCACGACCGCTTCGACGGAGCCGTCATCAAGATTGGCGACCCAGCCGCGCACGCCCAGCGCGTGCGCCTTGCGCACCGTGTGATGCCTGAAACCGACGCCCTGCACGACGCCGCGCACACGCACGTAATAGGTTTCGATTCTCGTATCCAGATCCGGGCCCGGCATCGCGCTCACTCCTTTCCAGTGTTCATAGGCGCATTGTAGACACGCGCTTCAACTCAGGCGAAAGGGCTGCGCCATGTCGGCGTGTTCGCCCGAGCGCGGATGCGGCACGCGCGGCAGCCTCACTTCGAACACCGTGCCCGTTTCGGACGTCGAGCGCACGGATACGTCGCCGCCATGCATCTGCGCGATTTCACGCGTGATGTAAAGCCCGAGCCCGAGGCCGCTCGACTCGTTCTGACGCCGGCCCGATCGATACGGCGCGAAGATCGTCGGCAGAACGTCCGCGGGAATCTCGCCGGCGTTTTGCACCGCGATGGTGATGTCCTCGGCGTTGCCGTCGAGGCGCACTTGAATCGCCGAGCCTTCGTGGCCGTGCTGCAGCGCGTTGCCGATGAGATTCGAGAACACCTGCGACAGCAGATCGCCGTCGCCCTGCAACAGCGTGTCGCCCTGACGCAGCACGAAGATGCGCCCCTTGCCGACGCGCGCCTCGTATTCATCGACGATATTCTTCGCGAGCGTCATCAACTCGACGGCGCGCGGCTGCAGCGTCACGCGCCCGCCACGCAGACGCGCAAGGTTCAGCAACTGATCGACCATCCGCACCATGCGCATGCCGCTCGACTTGATGCGCGTGCCGATGTTCGCCACGTTCTCGTCCTGCACGAAACGCGCGAGATATTCCGCCGACGCGATGACCGCGGAAAGCGGCGTGCGCAGATCGTGACCGAGCACGGCCATCAGCATTTCGTTCGCATCGAGCAGTTGCTGCACGGTCGCGAGCTGCGTCGCGAGTTGCTGCTTCTGACGCTCCATCTGAATGAAGACATCGACCTTCGAATTGAGGATGCGCGAATCGAAGGGCTTGTAGAGAAAATCCACCGCGCCCGCTTCATAGCCCCGAAACGTGCGGCTCGCGTCCTGCGCCGTCGCCGTGAGAAAGATGATCGGCACGTGCGCGGTGCGCGGGCTGCCGCGCATCAGTTCGGCGAGCTCGAAGCCGTCCATGCCCGGCATGTTGACGTCGAGGATCGCGAGCGCGACTTCGTGCTTGAGCAGCAGCTCCAGCGCGGCGGGGCCCGACTCGGCCTTCAGCACCGACAGATCCGGCCGCGCGAGCGACGCTTCGAGCGCGGTGATGTTGTTGCGAATGTCATCGACGATCAGCACGTGGATGGGTTGCGTCATCTGGTGACTCCTTGCCTTCTTTTCATGGCTGCCGGCCGATGCATTGCGACAGCCGCAACGCCATTTCATCGAGCGTCAGTACTTCATTCACCGCGTCCTCAGCGATCGCCGCGAGCGGCATGGCCGGGGCCGAGGCCGTCTCCGGGTTCTGCGCCCAGCACGCGCCGCCCGCCTCGCGGATCGCGCGCGCGCCGCGGGCGCCGTCGTCGTTCGCGCCGGAGAGCACGATGCCGAGCAGACGTTCGCCATACGCATGCGCCGCCGATTCGAACAGCACGTCCACCGATGGCCGCGAGAAGCGCACCGGCGGATCGACCGACAGCGCGATCGCCGGCGCCGCGCCGCCTTCCGCCTCGACGAGCATGTGATATCCCGGCGGCGCGAAATACACGGTGCCGGGCGCGATCTCGTCCTTGTCGAACGGCTCTTCGACGGCCAGTTCGCAGCGCGACGCGAACAATCCCGGCAAGAGGCTCGGCTGTCCTTGCCGCACATGCACGACGATCAGCACGGGCAGCACGAACGTCTTCGGCAGCGCGGGCAACAGATGATTGAGCGCCTCGACGCCGCCCGCCGATGCGCCGATCACGACTGCTCCGATGCGATGCGCGTCGAACATCGTCACACCTTCTGGTAAAGCCGCTCGCGCGCATTGAAATCCGCGAAGCGGTCTGCATAGGTGGAAAAGCGCAGGCTTTCCTTGCTGCCGAGCCCGAGAAATCCGCGCCGCACGAGCGAATCGCTGAACAGACCGAGCGCGCGATCCTGCAACGCGCGATCGAAATAGATCAGCACATTGCGGCACGACACGAGATGCGCTTCGAGAAACACGCTGTCGGTCGCGAGACTGTGATCCGCGAACACGACGCGCGACTTGAGCGTCTGCGAGAACTTCGCCGCGCCGTACGCGGCGTGATAGTAGTCCGACAGCGAACGCTTGCCGCCCGCCGCCAGATAGTTCTGACTGAAGCTCGCCATGCGTTCCAGCGGATAGATGCCGCTCTCGGCCTGACGCAGCGCTTCGGCGTTGATGTCGGTCGCGTAGAACACGGTGCGATCTGCGATCTTCTCTTCGGCGAAGAGCACGGCGAGCGACCACAGCTCCTCGCCGGTGCTGCATCCCGCGACCCAGACCTTGATCGACGGATACGTCTGCAGAATCGGCACGACCTGCTCGCGAATCGCGCGAAAGTAGTGCGGATCGCGGAACATCTCGCTCACCTGCACCGTGAGGTACTGGAACAGCCGCGCGAACAGCGCCGGATCGCGCAGAATCCGCTCCTGCAAATGCGAGAGCGTCGGCAGGCCGAGATCGTTCACGGCTTGCGCGAGGCGTCTTCTCAGCGAACTCATCGAGTAATGCCGGAAGTCGTGCTGATAGCGCAGGTAGATCGCTTCCAGAATCAGCTTCAGTTCGATGTCGAACGTCGCTTCTTCGTCGTGACTGCCGTCGTTCGCCATGTTCATCGCTGCCGCAACCAAACCCGACATAAAGACACGAGCTTATCCACGTCGATGGGTTTCGATATGTAATCGTCCGCACCTGCCTCGAGACATTTCTCGCGATCGCTCGGCATCGCTTTCGCCGTCAGCGCGATGATCGGCAGACGCGCGTGCTCCGTGCGCTTGCGGATTTCGGTCATCGCGGTCAGGCCGTCCATTTCGGGCATCATGATGTCCATCAGCACGAGGTCGATATCGCTGCGGCGCGCGAGCGCTTCGAGCGCTTCGCGCCCGTTGCGCGCGATTTCGAGCGTGGCGCCGAGCGGCTCGATCACGCGCGACAGCGCGAAGATGTTGCGCACGTCGTCCTCGGCGAGCAGGATCGTGCGGCCTTCGAACACGTCGTCGCGCTGACGCGCCGCGCGCAGCATGCGCTGCTGCTCCGGCGGCAGCGCGCTTTCCACGCTATGCAGGAACAGCGTCACTTCGTCGAGCAGACGCTCCGGCGATTTCGCTCCCTTGATGATGATCGATTTCGAATAGCGGCGCAGGCGCTGCTCTTCTTCCTGCGACAGCAGGCGTCCCGTATAGACGATGACCGGCGGCGACGCGTGCCCGCCGCTCGTCGACACGCGTTCGAGCAGTTCGTAACCGGAGCCGTCGGGCAGCGCGAGATCCATCACGACGCAATCGAACGGCACGCGCTGCATCTCCTCGATGGCCTCCGCGATCGATCCTGCCTCGACGATGCCCACCGTGTCGCTCGCGAGCAGCGCGTGAATGCTCTGACGCAACGCCGGATCGTCCTCGACGACGAGCACGCGGCGCATGCCCTGCGACGAGCGCGCTTCGAGCTTGCGGATCGCGTGCGCCAGTTCTTCGCGCGCGCTCGGCTTCAGCGTGTAGCCGATCGCGCCGAGATGCAGCGCGACATCGGCGTGATCGGTCGCGGAGACGATGTGAATCGGAATGTGACGCGTGAGCGGATCGTGCTTGAGCCATTCGAGCACGGTGAGGCCCGACTGATCCGGAAGGCCGATATCGAGCAGAATGCCGTTCGGCTGCAGCGAACGCGCGAGCTCGACGCCTTGCGTGGCGGTCGCCGCGTGCACGCAGTCGAAATCGAGTTCGTGCGCGAGATCGTAGAGGATGCGCGCGAACGGCTGATCGTCCTCGATGACGAGAATCACGCGATCCGGACGCTTGCGGTCGGCGCGGTCGTCGGCGATGCCGAGCGGCTCCGGACTGACCATGGGCGCCGGCATCGGCTGTACCGGCGCAGGCGCAGGCGCTGGCGCAGGTGCAGGCGCGGGCGCGGGCGCGGCCATGGGCTGCGCTTCCCGCATGTGACCGATCGTATCGAGCTTCGCGGTGACGGTGCCTTCGTGCGCCGCGATCGGCAGCGTCACCGAAAACACGCTGCCCTGCCCAAGTTCGCTCGACACGGACACCGATCCGCCGAGCAGTCGCGAAAACTCGCGCGAAATCGACAATCCGAGGCCGCTGCCGCCGTATTTGCGGCTCGTGGTGCCGTCGGCTTGCTGGAACGCCTGGAAGATCATCTCTTGCTTGTCGCGCGCGATGCCGATGCCCGTGTCGCGCACATCGAAACGCAGCGCGTTGTCGCCGGCGCGCTCGACCGCGACCGTCACGCGGCCGCGCTCGGTGAACTTGAATGCGTTCGACAGCAGATTGCGCAGCACCTGCAAGAGCCGCTGGCTGTCGGTGACGAAGTATTGCGGCACGTTCTCGCCGTGCGCGGTGACGAATTCGACGCCCTTGTTCGCCGCGATGGGCGCGAACGATTGCTGCAACGTCTGCAGGATCGCATCGACGGATGTGTGCGCGAACTGCACGTCCATCTGTCCGGCCTCGACCTTGGACAAATCAAGAATGTCGTTGATGAGTGAAAGCAGATCGCTGTTCGACGAATGGATCGTCGCGGCGAAGCGCACCTGTTCCTCGGTCAGGTTGCCTTGCTTGTTGTCCTGCAAGAGTTTCGCGAGGATCAGCGAACTGTTGAGCGGCGTGCGCAGTTCGTGCGACATGTTCGCGAGGAACTCCGACTTGTACTGGCTCGCGCGCTCCATTTCCAGCGCGTTCGCGGTCAGTTCCTGCTGCGCCTGCATCAGCTCGGACTTTTGCCGCTCCAGATGTTGCGTGTGCTCTTCGAGCTGCACGTTGGTCTGTTCGAGCTCGGCCTGCTGCTGTTCGAGACGCGCCTGCGAATCCTGCAGCGCGCGGCCGCGCTCCTCCAGTTCCTCGTTCGACACGCGCAACTCTTCCTGCTGGACCTGCAATTCCTCGCTCTGGCGCTGCGTTTCTTCGAGCAGTTCGACGAGACGCGCGCGATACCGCGACGAACGCAGCGCCATGCCGATCGGTTCCGAGGCCATGTCGAGCAGCGCGCGGGTATCGTCGAAACGGCCTTCGTTGCCGACGAAGCCGAGTTCGATCGCGCCCACGACGTCGCCATCGGCGAGAAGCGGCGCGATCACGACGCGCGACGCCGCCGCCGATCCCAGCGCCGAACCGGCCTTCAGATAGTGCGCGGACGCGTCGCGCAATTCGAGCACGCGCGCCTCTTCGACTGCCTGTCCGACGAGTCCCTGGCCGCGCGGTATCCTCGCTGGCGCGCTGGCATCGTCCGGCAGCGCCCACGACGCGACCCGCACGAGCGCATCGCCTTCGAGCGCGTAGACGACGCCGACTTTTGCATTCACGTACGGAATGATCGAACGCAGGATGCTCACGCCGATCGAAGCCGGAGACTGCTCGCCGCGCAATTTCTGCGCGAGTTGCACGATGCCCTGTTGCAGCCAGGTCGTGCGTTGTACGGCGAGCCGCGATTTGATATACAGATGCGCCACCGCTGCGAGCGCGAGCATGACGACGATGCCCATTGCGCGGTTGATCTGCAGCACGTCGCGGCTCGTGTTCGGATCGGTGGCGGCGAGTGCGTATCCTGCGAGCGTCAGCACGGTCGAGACGCCCGCCGTGACGATCGGCACGGCGGGGCGGTCGGCCCAGACGCAGAGCACGACGGGCAGCACGTAGAACACCCAGATCGCGATGCGGATCGGCGTGAGCACGTCGATGCAGAACACCACGGCGAGCGTGATTGCGATTGCGAGGTAAATCCAGGCGCTTAGGTTTCGAGTGTCTTGAGGCATCGCTTACCGGTTGTGTCCATGTTTTGCGCGGTCCTCGCGGCCGCGGCAGGCGAGGACCATAGCATGAGCCGCAAGCCCTTGTCACATCGGGCTTTGCAGCCTTTTTTCGGCGCGGCAATCGTTACAATCGAGGCCGCGCGGACGTTTTCAACGAGGTAAGAATGACTGATTTTTCCGGCTCTCGCGTGCTCGTCACGGGTGCTTCGGGGTTCGTCGGTTCCGCGGTCGCGCGGCTCGCCATCGAACGCGGTTTCGACGTGCGCGTGCTCGTGCGCAAGACCAGCCCGCGCAAGAACGTCGAATCGCTGGACGCGGAGATCGTCGTCGGCGACATGCGCGACGAAGCGTCCATGCGCGCCGCGCTCAAGGGCTGCCGCTTCCTGTTTCACGTCGCCGCCGATTACCGCATCTGGGCGCCGGATCCGGCCGAAATCGAACGCGCGAATCTCGAAGGCACCGAAGCGACGATGCGCGCGGCGCTGGCCGAAGGTGTCGAGCGCATCGTTCATACCAGCAGCGTCGCGACGCTCAAGGTGACGAGCTCGGGCGCGATCGTCGACGAGACGAAGCCGTCGGATGCGCAGAGCACCATCGGCGCATACAAGCGCAGCAAGGTGCTCGCGGAGCGCGCGGTCGAGCGCATGGTCGCGCAGAACGCGCTGCCGGCGGTGATCGTGAATCCGTCGACGCCGATCGGCCCGCGCGACGTGCGCCCGACACCGACCGGGCGCATCATCGTCGAAGCGGCGACGGGCAAGATCCCCGCGTTCGTCGATACGGGCCTCAATCTCGTGCACGTCGACGATGTCGCGAACGGGCACTTTCTCGCGCTCGAACGCGGCAAGATCGGCGAGCGATATATCCTGGGCGGCGAGAATCTGCCCTTGCAGCAGATGTTGGCGGACATCGCCGGATTCGTCGGGCGCAAGCCGCCGACCATCAAGCTGCCGCGCGGGCCGCTTTATCCGCTCGCGATCGGCGCGGAGCTGTTCGCGAAAGTGAGCGGAAAGGAGCCGTTCGTGACCGTCGACGCGCTGCGCATGTCGAAGAACAAGATGTACTTCACGTCGGTGAAGGCGGAACGCGAGCTGGGCTACGCCGCGCGGCCGTACGCGCAAGGTCTGAAGGACGCGCTGGACTGGTTCCGGGAGAACGGGTATCTCGCTTGATGAAGCGCCAAATCATTCCGTGAAACGTTCCGGCCATCGCGACGCGGCCGGAAGACAGCAACTCTTGTATAAGACTCGAAAAAAATTAAGTCATTGAATTCGCAAGAAAAACGCCCGTTTTGGCCAATTTCGCAAGCCGAAATTCACACGCGCGCCCTGCAAAATCAGGCAGAATAGCGGTTTGTTGCCGGAGGGGTGACGAGGCCGGCGGTTTTTTCCAACCTGTTTTCGGATGTCGAGACAAGCGATGAGTAATCAGCAACCCACCATCATCTACACCCTGACCGACGAAGCTCCGCTGCTCGCGACCAGCGCCTTTCTGCCGATCATCCGTGCCTTCACCGCGCCGGCGGGCGTCAACGTCGAGACGAGCGACATCTCCGTCGCGGCCCGCATCCTCGGCGAATTCCCCGAATTCCTGACCGACGAGCAAAAGGTCCCCGACAACCTCGCGAAGCTCGGCGAACTCACGCAGGACGCCGACACCAACATCATCAAGCTGCCGAACATCAGCGCGTCGCTGCATCAGCTGACGAGCGCGATCAAGGAACTGCAAAGCAAGGGCTACAAGCTGCCCGACTATCCCGAAGAGCCGAAGAACGACGAAGAAAAGGCCATCCGCGCGCGCTATGGCAAGTGCCTCGGCTCGGCCGTGAACCCGGTGCTGCGCGAAGGCAACTCGGACCGCCGCGCGCCGCTCGCCGTGAAGAACTACGCGAAGAAGCATCCGCACAGCATGGGCGAGTGGAGCATGGCGTCGCGCACGCACGTCGCGCACATGAAACACGGCGACTTCTATCACGGCGAAAAGTCCATCACGAACGATAAAGCCCGCGAAGTGCGCATGGAACTCGTGACGAAGCGCGGCGAAACCATCGTGCTGAAGCCGAAGGTCAAGCTGCAGGAAGGCGAGATCGTCGACAGCATGTTCATGAGCAAGAAGGCGCTCGTCGAGTTCTACGAAGACCAGATGCAGGATGCGTTCGACACGGGCGTCATGCTGTCGCTGCACGTCAAGGCGACCATGATGAAGGTCTCGCACCCGATCGTCTTCGGCCACGCCGTGAAGGTGTTCTACAAGGACGCGTTCGCCAAGCACGGCAAGCTCTTCGAAGAGCTCGGCATCAACGTGAACAACGGTCTCGTCGATCTGTACACGAAGATCGAAGCACTGCCGGAATCGCAACGCGATGAAGTCATCCGCGACATGCACGCGTGCCACGAGAAGCGCCCGGCGCTCGCCATGGTCGATTCGGCCAAGGGCATCTCGAACCTGCACGCGCCGAACGACGTGATCGTCGACGCATCCATGCCCGCGATGATCCGCGCGGGCGGCAAGATGTGGGGCGCCGACGGCCGTCCGCAAGACACGAAGTGCCTGATTCCGGAAAGCACGTTCGCGCGCATCTATCAGGAAATCATCAACTTCTGCAAGACCAACGGCGCGTTCGATCCGAAGACGATGGGCACGGTGCCGAACGTCGGCCTGATGGCGCAAAAGGCGGAAGAGTACGGCTCGCACGACAAGACGTTCGAGATCGCGGAAGACGGCACCGCGCGCATCGTCGACAACGCGACGGGCGAAGTCCTCGAAGGGCTGACGCAGGAAGTCGAGAAGGGCGACATCTGGCGCATGTGCCTCGTGAAGGACGCGCCGATCCGCGACTGGGTGAAGCTCGCCGTCACGCGCGTGAAGAACTCGGGCACGCCGGCCGTGTTCTGGCTCGACCCGTATCGTCCGCACGAAGCCGAACTCATCAAGAAGGTCGAGACGTACCTGAAGGATTACGACACGACCGGTCTCGACATCCAGATCATGTCGCAAGTGCGCGCGATGCGTTACACGCTCGAACGCGTGATCCGCGGCATGGACACGATCTCGGTCACGGGCAACATCCTGCGCGATTACCTCACCGACCTGTTCCCGATCATGGAACTCGGCACGAGCGCGAAGATGCTTTCCATCGTTCCGCTGATGGCGGGCGGCGGCCTGTACGAAACGGGCGCGGGCGGCTCGGCGCCGAAGCATGTTCAGCAGCTCGTGCAGGAAAACCATCTGCGCTGGGACTCGCTCGGCGAATTCCTCGCGCTGGCGGTGTCGCTGGAAGAGCTCGGCATCAAGAACGACAACGCGCGTGCGAAGCTCGTCGCGAAGGCGCTCGATTCGGCCACCGGCAAGCTGCTCGACAACAACAAGAGCCCGTCGCCGAAGACCGGCCAGCTCGACAATCGCGGCAGCCAGTTCTATCTCGCGATGTACTGGGCGCAGGAACTCGCGTCGCAGTCGGAAGACAAGGCGCTCGCCGAGCAGTTCGCGCCGCTCGCAAAGACGCTGGCCGAGAACGAGCAGAAGATCGTCGATGAACTCGCCGCCGTGCAGGGCAATGCGGTGGATATCGGCGGCTACTACAAGCCGGACGAGAAGAAGCTCGAAGCCGTGATGCGTCCGAGCAAGACGTTCAATGCCGCGCTCGAACAGGTGCGCGCGAAGTAAGTTGGGCTGAAGCGCGTTCGTTCGCGCTTCGGTGAAGAAACCGGCATCGCCTTCGGGCATGCCGGTTTTTTTTGCGCGCGCCGCATCCAACGATCTTTACAGACGCCGGTTCGCCTCTGCATACACTGTCCGCCCCGACAGGAAACCTCATGCAGAACGATCTCATCCAGCGCGCCAGTCGAGCTTATGCGGAGCACGCGTTTGGCATCGCCGTCGAATTGGCCGATGAAGCCATCGCCGAGAATCCGCGCAACGCCGATGCGCTTCATCTGCGCGGCCTGATCGCGCTGGCGCTGCGCAAGCCGGAAGACGCGCGAACGTGGCTCGCACGCGCCATCGAACTTTCCGCGCATCCGGGCTTTTGCAACTCGCTTTGCGTGACGCAGATGCACCTGCGCGATTTCCCGGCCGCGGCGCAAAGCGCGCGCCTCGGACTGCGCATCGCCGATGAGCGCTTTCCGGATTACGGCGACATCGCCCTGCTTTGGTTCAACCTCGGACTTGCGCTGCAACTCGACGAGCAGATGGAAGCGGCGGCGCAGAGTTATCGGCGAGCGCTCGGGCATCGGCCGGATCACGCGGCATCGCATAACAATCTGGGCGCGGTACTCAACCGTCTGGGCGATCTCGACACGGCAATCGAGCATACGAAAGCCGCCATCGCGCTCGATCCGGACAACCTCGAAGCGCACAGCAATCTCGGCCATGCGCTGCTCGCGGCGGGACGCTACGACGAAGCGTGGCCGCATTTCGAGCACCGTTGGGCAAGCTTTCAGACGGACGGTCAGACGCTCGGCGCACGCGCGCCCGAGTTGCCGATTCCGCTCTGGCGCGGCGGCGCGCTTCCCGCCGGCGCGAGCCTGCTCGTGCTGCACGAACAAGGCTTCGGCGATGCGCTGCAATTCTGCCGCTACCTGCCGATGGCGCTGGAACGCTTCGCGCGCGTCGGCTATGTCTGTCCGGCGCCGCTGCGGCGGCTCTTCGAAGAATCGCTGTGCGCGCGCTGGCCGAACATCGTTCTCGTCGACGGAGACGCCGTCGATCTGTCCGTGTGGACGCACCATTGCCCGCTGATGTCCTTGCCGATGTGTTTCGGCACGCGCATCGGCAATATTCCCGCGCCGACGCCCTATCTGCGCGCCGATCCCCAACGCGCGCGTTTCTGGGCGGAACGAATCGGCGAGCGCTCGATGCCGGCGGTCGGTCTCGTCTGGGCGGGCGGCCACACGCATTCGCGCGGCGACAAACGGCGCAGCATCGCGCCGGAAACGCTCGCGCCGCTGCTCTCGTATCGCGGCGTGCGATGGATCAGCCTGCAAAAGGCCGAGCACGCCGACAAGCAACTGCCGCCCGCGTTCGCCGGCCAGATCGCCGACTGGATGGACCGCGTCGGCGACTTCGCGGACACGGCCGCGCTCATCGACGGACTCGATCTCGTGATCGCGGTCGATACGTCGGTCGCGCATCTCGCCGCCGCGATGGGCAAGCGCGTCTGGCTGCTGAATCGCTTCGCGGGCTGCTGGCGGTGGCTGCGCGATCGCGACGACACGCCGTGGTATCCGGACATGCGCCTCTTCACGCAGACGAAGCGCGGCGACTGGACCGACGTGCTGACGCGCGTGCGCGCCGAACTCGAAAACCTCGGCGAGCGCGTCGTCTGACACACGGTTGCGTGCATTTCGTTACAAGGTGTGGCGGTATCGGAGAAGTCCAGCGGGTAGAATCGGGGCCTCACTGCTAGCACGCACGTTACAGACACACTCGCATGAATCTACAAGACCAGCTCGGCGCGCTGGAGTCGAGCCTCGATACGCTCCTTCAGACCGCTGCCGCATCTGCGCGCTCATCCGCCGGCTCGCCTGCCGCTCCGCCCGCCGTATCGGACGAACCGCCCGCTTTGCGCGATGTGCGCGAACCGGTCGATGCCGACGCGCCCGCCGAACCGCCCGCGCTGAACGAGCCCCCGACGCTCGTCGTGTCGCGCCCGGAGCGCGATGCGGTCGAAATGACGATCGCGGGCAAGACGGTGAAGCTGAGCCCGGAAGGTGTGTCGGAACTGATCGAGGAATTGTCGAACGTGCGCGCGTCGATGTCGCCGGATCAGCCTGCGGGCATTGCACCGGGATGGCGCTTCGCCGCCACGAAGAATCCCGTCATGGCGACCCAGAAATACGCGAACGGCGACCGCCTGCTGGTCTTACGCCACGCCGGGCACGGCTGGGTGCCGTTCACGTTCTCGCCGAACATGGTCATCGAGCTGTATGCCATGTTGACGAAGAAGTGAGAAGCCGCGTTTACGAACCTTCCTGCGTCGGCGCCTGCACGCGCGCCTTCCATTGCCCGCCCTTCCCGCTCCAGTACCGCACGGCCGAGCCGATCGTCGCGCTGACGTAGAACAACGCGACGAGCGGCAGGAGCGGCGCCCACAACAGCGATCTGCGGTAGTAGCGCAGCATCGGACCATAGGCGATGCACATCAGCGCCCACGCGGCGCATGCGGGCCACGCGCTCGCGCCGTATGCCAGCGCGAGCACCGGCGGCGCGAGATAGATCACCGCCATACCGAGCACGGTGCCGGCAAGCAGCAGAGGCGAATAGCGCAATTGCGTGAACGCCGTGCGCGCGATCATGTTCCAGATGTCCCGCCAGCTATCGTACGGACGCAGCGATGCACTGCGCTCGGCGAGATCGAGGCGGATCGGGCGCGCGTCGTTGCGGCCCGCGCGATGCTTGATGCGCGCGGCGAGACTGCAATCGTCGATCAGTTCCTGCCGGATCGATTCGATCCCGCCCGCCTCCACGAGCGCCGAACGGCGCACCAGCATGCAGCCGCCTGCCGCGCCGGCGGTCGCCTTCTTCGCGTCGTTGACCCATTCGAACGGATAAAGCTTCGCGAAGAAGAAGACGAACGCCGGAATCAGCGCCTTTTCCCAAAGGGAATCGCAGCGCAGACGGACCATCAGCGAGACCAGATCGCGGTCTTCGAGAATCGTGCGCGCGACGAGTTGCGTGGCGGCATCGGCCGGATGGTGGATGTCCGCGTCCGTGAGCAGCAGGAATTCCGCCGGCAGGCCGAGCTTGTCGATCGCGCCGATGCCCTGCGACTGCGCCCACACCTTGCCCGACCAGCCCGGCGGCAGCGGCTGCGCGGTCAGGATCGTCAGACGGTCTTCGAGGCCGAGATCGCGGGCGGCGGCGAGCGCGACGTTCGCGGTGCCGTCGGTGCTGTGGTCATCGACGACGATCACATGGAACGCGCCCGCATAGTCCTGCTTGAGCAGCGAGCCGACCGCGCGGCCGATGACGTCGGCTTCGTTGCGCGCAGGCACGACGGCGACGAGCGCGGGCCATGCGCCGCGGCGCGCGATCTCGGCGTTGCCGACAGCGTGGATCGTCGTATCGGATAGCGCCGGCGCGGGTTGCGCGCGCCAGAATCCGCCGCGGGCGAACAGCAGCACGATCCAGATCAAGAAAGACAGCCAGGCGATCAATAGCATGAGTAAACGATTAGCTTGAAAACAGTGGCGCAGCCGATGGCGCGATCGACCCGGCGTTGCGCGAAAAATACACCAGGGAAACAGCGCGGCGAGCCGCTCCGCGAGGCCGCGCGGCAAGGGCGCGTGGCGCGGATCTCGACGCCATGCGGTCCGAAGCGTCCGACAGTTTACTGGGTTCTCAAAATCGCCGTATTTGCGTGCGCGGAAGCGCGTCGCGAAGTGAAGCGGGCATTGAGCACCCAAAAAGGGAACGCGTTAGAATACGCGGTCAACTTCGGCGCGCAGACCGACCCCACCGTGTCTTTTTTTCCGGTCTGCTTTCCCCGGCCTTCCTGACGCTTCCGAGCGTCGTTCGTGGCCAGGTCTTCGGGAAAGTGCGAGCTTCGCGCCGGCTAACCCGAGACCCGCGCCAGTCGGAGTTCGTTCGAATATGCGTATCATCCTTGCTCAACCCCGCGGCTTTTGTGCGGGCGTGGTCCGTGCGATCGAAATCGTCGATCGGGCCCTCGAACGGCATGGCGCACCGGTTTATGTGCGTCACGAGATCGTTCATAACCGTCATGTGGTCGACAACCTGCGCAGCAAGGGCGCAAAGTTCGTCGAAGAACTCGATGAAGTGCCGCACGGCGCGGTCGCGATTTTCAGCGCGCACGGCGTCGCGCAGAGCGTCGAGAAAGATGCGCGGACGCGCGGGCTCGACGTGCTCGACGCGACCTGCCCGCTCGTCACCAAGGTTCATGTGCAGGGCCGCCAGTATGTATCGCAGGGGCGCACGCTCATTCTGATCGGCCATGCGGGTCATCCGGAAGTCGAAGGCACGATCGGGCAGATTCCCGGCGTCGTCGTGCTGGTGCAGAGCGAAGCCGAAGTCGCGACAATGACGCTCGCGCCCGATACGCCCGTCGCCTATGTCACGCAGACGACGCTTTCCGTGGACGACACGCGCGGCATCATCGATGCCCTGCAGCGCCGCTTCACGGATATCGTCGGCCCGGACACGCGCGACATCTGCTACGCGACTCAGAATCGCCAGGCCGCCGTGCGCGAGCTGAGCACGCAAGTCGATGTGCTGCTCGTGGTCGGCGCCACCAACAGTTCCAATTCGAACCGCCTGCGGGAAATCGGCGCCGAGAGCGGCGTTCCGAGCTATCTCGTCGCGGACGGTTCGGAGATCAAGCCGGAATGGTTTGCCGACGTGCAAGCGGTCGGCATCACCGCGGGCGCTTCGGCGCCCGAGGAAATGGTCAAACATGTGATCGATGCCCTGCGCGCGTTCGGACACGTCGAAGTCACGACGATGAACGGCCGCGAGGAAAAGGTCGAATTCAAACTCCCCGCGAAGCTCACTCAGCCGGTCGCCGCCGTTGCGGCAGCCGCGGTTCGCGAAGAATAAGGAGAGGACACAATTGTCTATCCCGATGCTCCAGAAGGCCCGCGTTGGCGCCTATATCTTCAAGCAACACCTGACGGGCACCAAGCGTTACCCGCTCGCGCTGATGCTGGAACCGCTGTTCCGCTGCAATCTCGCCTGTAACGGCTGCGGCAAGATCGACTATCCGGATCCGATCCTGAACCAGCGTCTGTCGCTGCAGGAATGCCTCGAAGCCGTCGACGAATGCGGCGCGCCGGTCGTGTCGATCGCGGGCGGCGAGCCGCTGCTGCACAAGGAAATGCCGCAGATCGTGAAGGGCATCATGGCGCGCAAGAAGTTCGTGTATCTCTGCACGAACGCGCTCCTGATGGAAAAGAAGATGGACGATTACGAGCCGAGCCCGTACTTCGTCTGGTCCGTGCACCTCGACGGCGATCGCGAGGCGCACGATCACTCGGTTTCGCAGCCGGGCACGTACGACAAGGCTGTCGCGGCCATCAAGGAAGCGAAGCGCCGCGGGTTCCGCGTGAACATCAACTGCACGCTGTTCAACGATGCGGAGCCGGAACGCGTCGCGAAGTTCTTCGACACGCTCGGTCCGATCGGCGTGGACGGCATCACGGTTTCGCCGGGCTATGCCTACGAGCGCGCGCCGGATCAGCAGCACTTCCTGAATCGCGAAAAGACGAAGAACCTGTTCCGCGAAATCTTCAAGCGCGGCAACAACGGCAAGAACTGGTCGTTCAGCCAGTCGACGCTGTTCCTCGATTTCCTCGCGGGCAACCAGACGTATCAATGCACGCCGTGGGGCAACCCGGCGCGCACGGTGTTCGGCTGGCAGAAGCCGTGCTATCTGGTCGGCGAAGGTTACGTGAAGACCTTCAAGGAACTGATGGAAACCACCGACTGGGACAAGTACGGCACGGGCAAGTACGAGAAGTGCGCGGACTGCATGGTCCACTGCGGCTTCGAGGCGACCGCCGTGATGGACACGGTGGCGCATCCGCTGAAGGCCGCGAAGATCGCGCTGTCGGGCCCGCGCACGACGGGCGCGTTCGCGAAGGATCTGCCGATCGACAAGCAGCGTCCGGCCGAGTACGTGTTCTCGAAGCACGTCGAGATCAAGCTGGAAGAGATCGGCCGCGCGCAGAAGAACAAGGGCGCGAAGACGGCGGCGGCGGTGAATTGAGCTTCGGTTGAACGGAGCGTGGAAAGGGCGAATGGCTTGGGTCATTCGCCCTTTTTGTTTTCTCTGCTACCAGATCGTCCTGACGTGTTCGTACCTTCGAATCTGCCGGTCCTTGGTCACCAGCGGAGCGGATAGCGAACGCGCCGTCGCGACTATCATGCGGTCGGCTGGATCGCTATGGAACTCACCGGGAAGCTTGGCCGACGCAAGCGCGATATGACGGTCGATGGGTGCGGACATCGCACCTCGCGCAGCGCCCAAAAAAAACGCGACGGCTCTCACCGTCGCGTTATCTTCAATCACCACCCAGCAGCATCAACTCAGCAGCACTTCCCCGCTCCCGACCCGTACCTCGCCTCCTGCCGCTCGCGGAAGAACTCCGCGTAGCTCATCACCGGCTTGTCGGGATGCGTCGTCTGCATGTGCGTGACATACGCGTCGTAATCGGGCATCCCGACCATCAGACGCATCGTCTGGCCGAGATACCGTCCTGCCTGCCGAAGATCGCTGAACATCGCTCGACTCCTTAGTGGCTCGCGCGCACCGCGGTGGAAGCGCCGGAAGGCATCGCTTCGAACGGCGTTTCGCGCACGGTCGGCTTCGTTTCGCGACGCGCCCGCAGCACGGCCAGCACGCCATATACCGCGATGCTCAACACCACGAAGATGAACAGGCCGGCAAGCGCCGCATCGACGTAATCGTTGAAGATGATGCGCTGCATTTCCGCGAGCGACTTCGCCGGCGCCATCACCTTGCCCGCGTCGTAGGCGTCCTTCAGCTTGCCGGCGTGCGCGAGGAAGCCGACCTTCGGATTCGCATCGAAAATCTTCTGCCAGCCGGCCGTCAACGTGCAGATGAGCAGCCACGCAGTCGGCACGAGCGTGACCCACGCATAGCGTTCGCGCTTCATCTTGAACAGCACCACGGTGCCGAGCATCAGCGCGATGCCCGCGAGCATCTGATTCGAGATGCCGAAGAGCGGCCACAGCGTGTTGATGCCGCCGAACGGATCGACCACGCCCTGATACAGGAAGTAGCCCCACGCGGCGACGCACAGGCCCGTCGCGACGAGGTTGGCCGGCAGCGATTCCGTGCGGCGCAGCGCCGGGTGGAATGTGCCGAGCAAGTCTTGCAGCATGAAGCGGCCGGCGCGCGTGCCCGCATCGACGGCGGTGAGGATGAACAGCGCCTCGAACAGAATGGCGAAGTGATACCAGAACGCCATCATCGCCGGGCCGCCGATCACCTGATGAAGAATGTGCGCCATGCCGACCGCGAGCGTCGGCGCGCCGCCGGCACGCGCGACGATGGTCGTCTCGCCGACCGCCTTCGCCGTCGACGTCAGCATGTCGGGCGTCAGCACGAAGCCCCAGCCCGAGACGGTCTGCGCGACCGCTTCGGGCGTCGAGCCGAGCAGCGCGGCCGGGCTGTTCATCGCGAAGTAGACGCCCGGTTCGATCACGCACGCGGCGACGAGCGCCATGATCGCGACGAACGATTCCATCAGCATCGCGCCGTAGCCGATGAAGCGCATGTTGACTTCGTTGTCGATCATCTTGGGCGTCGTGCCCGACGAGATCAGCGCATGGAAGCCCGACACCGCGCCGCATGCGATCGTGATGAAGAGGAACGGGAACAGATTGCCCGACCACACGGGACCCGTGCCATCGACGAACTTCGTGAAGGCCGGCATCTTCAGTTCGGGCGCGACGATGAGAATCCCGATCGCGAGGCCGAGGATCGTGCCGATCTTGAGGAACGTCGACAGATAATCGCGCGGCGCGAGCAGCAGCCATACCGGCAGCACCGACGCCACGAAACCGTAGCCGATCAGAATCCACACGAGCTGCACGCCGGTGAACGTGAAGTACGGCGCGAGCGTCGCGGATTCGGCGACTTGTCCGCCGTACACGATCGCGAGCATCAGACCGACGAAGCCGATGATGGAAACCTCGCCGATGCGTCCCGGGCGAATGTAGCGCGTATAGACACCCATGAAGAGCGCGATCGGAATCGTCGCGGCAACCGTGAACGTGCCCCACGGCGAATTCGTCAGCGCCTTCACGACGATCAGCGCGAGCACCGCGAGAATGATCACCATGATGAGGAACGCGCCGAACAGCGCGATCACGCCGGGCACGGTGCCGAGTTCCATCTTGATGAGATCGCCGAGCGAGCGGCCATCGCGGCGCGTCGAGATGAACAGGACGACGAAGTCCTGCACCGCGCCCGCGAACACCACGCCCGCGAGAATCCACAGCATGCCGGGCGTGTAGCCCATCTGCGCCGCCAGCACCGGGCCGACGAGCGGACCCGCGCCCGCGATCGCCGCGAAGTGATGGCCGAACAGCACGTACTTGTTGGTCGGCACGTAGTCGAGACCGTCGTTGTGACGAACGGCCGGCGTCATGCGCAGGCCGTCGAGCTGCAGCACTTTCGTCGCGATGAAGCGTGAGTAGAAGCGGTAAGCGATGAGATAGACGCAGACCGCCGCGATGACGATCCATAGTGCGCTGATCCGCTCGCCGTGCGCGAGCGCGATGGTGCCGAATGCGAACGCGCCCAGTAGCGCGAGCGCGATCCAGACCAGGAATCCGGAAGCCCGATTCATGGCGTCTCCTTAGTTATTGACCCTTCCGGGCCGATGATTGCGCCGTGATAGCGCATTGGGCGGTAGTATTCGCTTTCGCCCGGGCGCTTACAAGCGCATAACTACTTATGCGCGCTACGTGGCTTCACGTAGCGGAAAACCCTGTGTTTCCAGCAAGCGGCGCGCCGCGGCTTCGAATGTGAACACCCTGTATCGATGAATCTCAAGGCAAAGATCTTCCTGCTCGCGATCGTGCCGTTCGCGCTTGCGATCGGCGGCATCACCTACGGCGTGCGCCAGCAGGCGCAAGCGCTCGCAGCAGCGCAGCACGACACGACGCAGGCCGCGTACCTGTCGAGCAAGGAGATCGAACTGCGCCATTACGTCGAGATTGCGACGAGCGCGATCGCGCCTTATTACGACGCACCCGCCGACGATCCGCGCAGCGACGACGAACGCCGCCGCCTCGCGCTCGACGCGCTTCAACGTCTCGACTTCGGGCAGGACGGCTACTTTTTCGTCTACACGATGCGCGGCACGTCGCTGATGCATCCGCGCCAGCCGGATCTCGTCGGACGCGATCTCTGGCTCATGCGCGATCCGAACGGCGCGCTGACCATCCAGGAGCTGATTCAACAGGCGTCGAAAGGCGGCGGCTATGTGCGCTACGTGTGGCGGCGTCCGTCGACCGGACTGATCGCGCCGAAGCTCGGCTATGTCGTGCCGCTCGAACGCTGGGGCTGGATGATGGGCACGGGCATCTATCTGGAAGATGTCGAGACGACGCTCGCGCGCATCGATTCGCAGGCAGCCGGGAATATCCGCCGCACGCTCATGTGGATCGGCGCGATCGCGCTTTTCGGGCTCGCGATCATCGCGGTGTGCGGCGCGGTGCTCAACATCAGCGAGCACCGCAGCGCGGACGCGAAGTTGAAGCGCCTCGCGCGGCAAGTCGTCGATTCGCAGGAACAGGAACGCGCGCGGCTATCGCGCGAATTGCACGACGGCATCAGCCAGATGCTCGTCTCCGTGAAGCTGCTCCTCGAATCGGCGCTGGCGCGTTTCGAACGGAGCGCGGCGCGCGAACCGACCGCCGAAGCCGCGCTCGCGACGAGCCTCGGACGCCTTTCCGGCACGCTGCGCGAAGTGCGCCGCATCTCGCACGCGCTGCGTCCCGCGATGCTCGACGATCTCGGCCTCGCCGCCGCGCTCGAACAGCTCGCGCGCGAATTCGACGGACAGGACGGCCCCGAAGTGCGCTTCGAAGCGACCGCCGAGGGCAAGCCTTGTGCACCGCAACGCGCGACGCTGCCCGATCCCGTCAATACCGTGCTCTTCCGCATCGCGCAGGAAGCGCTGACCAACGTCGCGCGGCACGCGCAGGCTTCGCGCGCGGCGGTCACGCTCGATATCGCGACGCACGCCGTCACGCTCGACATCACCGACAACGGCCGGGGCTTCGACGCGCACGACGCGTTTTCCGATCCGGCGAGCGGCATCGGCCTGCGCAACATGCGCGAGCGGCTCGACACGCTCGGCGGCACGCTCGCGATCGACTCGCAGCCGGGCCGCACGTCGATCGTGGCGCGCGTACCGCTGCCGCTCGCCGCACCGAATCTTCAAGGACATACCGATGAGCGCTGAAATCGCCCGCATCATTCTGGTCGACGACCATCCGCTCGTGCGCGACGGCTTGCGCGCGCGGCTCGACTCCGTGCCGCATCTGCGCGTGATCGGCGAGGCCGGCAACGCGAAGGAAGCGCTCGCGCTCGCCGCCGACGAAGCGAATCCGCCCGATCTCGCGCTAATGGACGTCGGCATGGCCGGCATGAGCGGAATCGAACTCGCGGCGCTGTTCCACGAGCGGCATCCGGGTATCCGCGTGCTGATGCTGTCGATGCACGACAACGTGGAATACGTGAAGCAGGCGGTGCGCGCGGGCGCAAGCGGCTACGTGCTGAAGGATTCGCCCGCCGCCGAGATCATTCAGGCGATCGGCGCGGTGCTCGCCGGCAAGACGTTTTTCAGTGCCGGGCTGGCCGCGCGCATGATCCAGGCACAGTCGATGCAGACGCCGCTCGAACGCCTGACGCCGCGCGAACTCGACATTCTGGATGCGCTCGCGGAAGGCTTATCGAGCAAGCAGATTGCGCAGCAGCATGGGCTGTCGGTGCGGACGGTGGAAACGCATCGACAGAACATGAAGCGCAAACTGGATATCGACGGACAGGCCGAACTCATCAAATTCGCGGTGGAGCACCGCCGCACCTGAAGCCCGGCCCGGCCCGACAGAGAGCGATCAGCCCGCGGAACGGGCGTTATGCTCGGAAAGGAACTTGATGAGACCGTCGACGCCGCCCTTTTGCAGCTGACCGACGAATTGTTGCTGATAGACCTGGATGAGCCATGCGCCCATCATGTCGATGTCGTAGATTTTCCAGCCCTGCGGTGTCTTCTGCAGGCGATAGCGCACCGGATTGTCGCCGCCCGTGGAAATGACATGTGATTCGACGACGGTGTCCTTCGCGTTGGCGTCGACGTTGGGCGCGTCGAACTTGAAGGTCACGTCCTGATCGCGGAGCTGCGCGAGCGATGCCGCGTAGGTGCGGACCAGCAGCGTCTGGAACTGGTCGTAAAGCTGCTTCTGCTGCTCGGGCGTGGCGGTCGCCCACGCCTTGCCGACCGCGATGCGCGTCGTGCGCTGGAAGTCGGTGGCGGGCAGGAAACGCGTCTCGACGAGTTGCGTGATCTTCGCCATGTCGCCGCCGCGCGCCTGCGGGTCGGCCTTCATGGCCTTGACCGTGCCTTCGACGGCATTCTTGACGACGGCATCGGGACTCGTTTGTGCGAATGCCTCGCCTGTGAAAGACATCGAGGCAAGGAGGAAAGCGAAGCAAATAGACAGATAGCGTTTCATGGCACCCGTTCTCTAATCAGGTTTGGTGGCGCGGGTAGTGCGGCCTTCGGACGTTGCAGGAGCGGCCAGGCGGCTGCGAGTCAGTATATCGACACCTTGCCAGCGTAACAGTTCAAGGACGGACCGTTCAGTGCGCCCGGTATACTTGCGCAGCATCATGCGATTCACGCGCTCGCGCGCGCAAAAATAACAGGCACTCCAGGTAACGTCTTCATGCTGACGTCCAACATTACTCGCTTCGTCACCCTCGCCATTCGCCGGCCGGCGTGGATTATCGCCGTTTCGCTGCTGCTCGGCGTGCTGTCCACGATTTATGTCGTCCATCACTTCAAGATCAGCACCGACGTCAGCCAGCTGATCGAGACGGAGCCGGAGTGGGCCGCGCGCAGCAAGGCCATCGAGGAAGCGTTTCCGCAGCGCGGCGCGGCATTGCTGATCGTCGTTCAGGCGCCCGCGCAGGAATTCGCCGATGCCGCCGCAAGCGCGCTCGCCGCCGCGCTCGCGAAAGAGCCGGAGCGCTTCAGGTCGGTGTCGCAACCGGCGGGCGGCGAGTTCTTCGAGCACAACGGACTGCTTTATCTCCCGACGGAGAAGGTCGAGCAGGTCACGAAACAGCTCGTGCAGGCGCGTCCGCTCATCAATACGCTCGCGCACGACCCGACGCTCACCGGCCTCGCGCAGACGCTCAACACCACGCTCAACCTGCCGCTGACGCTCGGACAGGTCAATCTCGGCCAGATGGCCGGCTTGCTCGGCAAGAGCGCGACCGTGCTCGATCGCGTGCTGGCGAATCAGCCGGCGGCGTTCTCGTGGCGCGGCCTCGCGGATTCATCGCCGAACGATGCGCCCGGGCGCGCGTTTGTCACCGTGTTGCCGGAGTTGAACTTCAACGCGCTGAAGGCGGCGGCGGGCACCTCGGAAGAGATTCGCGCGAAGGCGGCGGAACTCGGCATCGACAAGAAGTACGGCGCGACGCTGCATCTGACGGGCGCGCAGCCGCTCGCCGACGAAGAGTTCGCGTCCGTGCAGGACGGCGCCGTGCTCAACGGCGTGCTGACCTTCCTCGTCGTGCTGATGATCCTCTGGGTCGCGCTGCGTTCGAAGCGCATGATCCTCGCGGTGTTCATCACGCTTTTCGTCGGGCTCGCGATCACGGCGGCGCTCGGACTCATGATGGTCCACGCGCTCAACATGATCTCGGTCGCGTTCATGGTGCTCTTCGTCGGACTCGGCGTGGACTTCGGCATCCAGTTCGGCGTGAAGTATCGCGAAGAGCGCTACAAGCACAAGCGGCTCGATGTGTCGCTGGCGGAAACCGCGCGCCATGTCGCGGTGCCGCTCACGCTCGCCGCCGCCGCGACCGCCGCGAGCTTCTTCTCGTTTCTGCCGACCGCGTATCGCGGCGTGTCGGAGCTGGGGCTGATCGCGGGCGTCGGCATGTTCGTCGCGTATGCCACCAACATGACGCTGCTGCCCGCGCTCATCAAGGTGTTCGCGCCGCCGGGCGAAGCGCAATCGCCGGGCTTTCCGATTCTTGCGCCCGTCGACGAGTTCCTCGACAGGCATCGCAAGCCGGTGCTGATCGGCACGCTCGTCATCGTGATCGGCGCGCTGCCGCTGCTCTTCAATCTGCGATTCGACTTCAATCCGCTGCATCTGAAGGATCCGCACACCGAGTCGATGGCGACGCTCATCTCGCTGCAGGACTCGCCGGAAGGCGCGGTGAACGACGTCGCCGTGCTCGCGCCCTCGCTCGCCGATGCGGATGCCATCGCCGCGAAGCTGAAGAAGCTGCCGGAAGTCGGCAGCGCCACGACGCTCTCGTCGCTCATTCCCGGCGATCAGCCGAAGAAGCTCGAACTGATCGAGGCCGCCGCCGATCAGCTTTTGCCCGCGCTCGACCAGCAGACGGCCTCGCCCGTGACGGACGCCGTGCGCGTGGCGGCGTTGAAGCGCGTATCGAGCCAGCTTTCGCTCGCCGCCGACGAGCATCCCGGTCCGGGCGATAAGGAAGCGAAGCATCTGTCCGAAACGCTCGCGAAGCTGGCGCAAGCCGACGCCGCGACGCGCGATCGCGCCGAGCATGCGATGGCCGAGCCGCTGCGTATCGCGCTCGCGCAATTGCGCGCGCTGTTCACGCCGGCGGAGATCACGCGCGAAACGTTGCCGCCGCACATGGTCGCGTCGTTCGTGACGCCGAACGGCCAGGCGCTCGTCGATGTCGCGCCGAAGATTCCGCCTGGCGTCGATCCCAACGACGACGCGCTGCTCGCGCACTTCGCCGATGCCGTGCAGAAAGCCGAGCCGAACGCGATCGGCGGGCCGATCTCCGTGCGTCATTCGGCGGAAACGATCATCAAGGCGTTCGAGCAGGCGGCGCTCTATTCGCTGATCGCGATCGCGGTGCTGCTGTGGATCGCGCTGCGCCGTTTTGGCGACGTTCTGAGAACTTTGGTACCGTTGCTCGTTTCCGCGATCGTCACGCTGGAATTGTGCGTCGTCTTCAGGATGCCGCTCAACTTCGCGAACATCATCGCGTTGCCGCTGATGCTGGGCGTCGGCGTCGCCTTCAAGATCTATTTCGTGATGGCGTGGCGTTCCGGCCAGACCCGGCTGCTTCAGTCCAGTCTCACGCATGCCGTTATGTTCAGTGCGGCCACGACCGCGACCGCATTCGGCAGCCTGTGGTTTTCCCATCATCCGGGCACGTCCAGCATGGGACGGCTGCTGGCGCTGTCGCTCTTTTGCACGCTGATCGGCGCGGTGGTCTTTCAGCCGGTATTGATGGGCAAGCCGCGCAAGGTGCGCGCGGCGGCGCGCGCGAAGCTCAGGGCGGCGCAACGACATGACAACCTAAGAGGAATTGAAGAATGAAGTCGGGATCGACGGCTTTGACCGCTCGTGCTGTGCGTAAATTGGGCTTGAGTCTCGCGATTGTGGGCGCGCTCGCGACGACGGGATGCGCGACCGGCCCGGATCGCAATCCGAAGGATCCGCTCGAACCGATGAACCGCAAGATCTTCACGTTCAACGACACGCTCGATACCTATGTCGCCAAGCCGGTCGCGCAGTTCTACGTCGATTACACGCCGAGCCCGTTCCGCACGGCCGTCAGCAACTTCTTCTCGAATCTCGGCGATTTCTCCAACTTCGCGAACAACCTGCTGCAGTTGAAGATCACCGATGCGACGCAAGATCTGATGCGTATCGCGATGAACTCGGTATTCGGCATCGGCGGTCTGATCGATATCGCATCGCCGGCGGGTCTGCCGAAGCATCATCAGGATTTCGGGCTGACGCTCGGGCACTACGGCATGCCATCGGGACCGTATTTGGTGCTGCCGCTGCTCGGCCCGAGCTCGTTCCGCGACTCGACGACGTGGCTCGTCGACTGGCGCGTGAATCCGTTGAGCTATTCCGATGCGGAGATTCGCTGGCCGCTCTTCGGCCTGAACTTCGTGAGCGCGCGGGCCGACCTGATCGGCGCGACCGATCTGCTTTCCGCTGCCGCCCTCGACAAATACGCGTTCGTGCGCGACGCGTATACGCAGCGGCGTCAGTATCTGCTGACGGGCGGCGGCGCGAGCTCGCTGCCCGACTACGGCGACGAAGGCGCATCGGCGCCCGAAGGCGCGAGCGCGCCGGGCGAAACCGGCGGCGGCAGCACGGAGCAAGGCTTGCCGACGTATGTGGATCCGGGCGCGGCGGCATCGCCGGCCGGTGGCGTCGGCGGGAAATCGCCTGCGCCGGAAGAGAACGCGCCGAAGACTCAGCCGTCGCCGAGTTCGAGCAAGGCGCAGGGATTGCCGCAGTACGACGATCCCGCAGCGCAGCCTGCGAAGTGACGAGCTCGTAAAACGAAACGGGCGCTTCGGCGCCCGTTTTCTCTTTAATGTGCGGCTTCTTCCGCGACTTCTTCGAGCAAGTCGTCGCCCGACACTTTCGGCGCTTCGACGACGCCCTGATCGCGGCGATAGGCTTCGAACAATTCATCCGCGTAGCGAATTTGCGTCCGGCCGTGCGGCGAGGGCTCGCCCTGTTCGTTCAGATTGACGAACACCATCTTCTCGACGGTCAGAATGCTTTTTCGCGTGATCTTGTTGCGCACTTCGGCGCGCAGTGTGATCGACGTGCGGCCGAATTGCGTCGCGGTGATGCCGAGTTCGATGATGTCGCCCTGCCGCGCCGAGCTCACGAAGTTGATTTCCGACATGAACTTGGTCACGACGCGCTGATTGCCCAGCTGCGAGATGGCGTAGATCGCGGCTTCTTCGTCGATCCAGCGCAACAGGCTGCCGCCGAAGAGCGCCTCGTCTTCCAGACTACCATTATCGTCAAAGGAGCCTATATTTGAGGGAGGGCTCCAGCATTCGCGGCAAGGTTGGCACCATTGCGAAAAGCGTTGACGATTCACGTTGATGAAATGGACACGCGATAGGGGCGGATAAGTGGCCGTGCCCCCAACGCTGAACGCGATACGGCCGTCGCTCTTGGCGCCCCAAAGCCGTTGCTTTTGTTCGTAATATTAATACGAATGTGCGTAGCGACTGGCCCGCCGTTCAATGCGCCTGGGACCTCATGATGGGAATCTTCGAGCGGACTGAAGTTGGGTATAGAGGCTGGTTCAGGGACGGCTCTGGCGTCGCTTACTGGCGCGCACTGGGACCCATATTCGACAACGGTCCCGCCGCTTTAGAGTTTCTTGAGGCTTTAGATCCCTTTATGACTAGGAGTGACTGCCATTCGACTCGCGAGTACGTCCTAATGTCCCTACGGAAGCTTACGCTCTCCCGAACAAACCGATGCCTCTATGGTGTCACGAACGCCGACGATCCGGTCGGTAATGTCCGGCGCGCGGACCGGACGAACGGTCCCTTCCCGGGCCGACAGAAGAATACCAAGTCAATCGCTGGTCGCCGGCAAACCGGCATTCATTATTCCGGCGAACCGGCTCCGGACGCCAGCAGCTTCGTGAACGCCTCTCGAGCTTGCTGGAGGTCAGCCAGAGCGGCCGTAAGGCGAGCGAGAAGCAACGTTGACGGACCGCCGCTTCGCTCGTCTCGATAATAAGGCTCGACTGCAACAGAGGCAGCTTGCACTTCACGGGCAGCTTCGGCTATACGAGCAACTGCCGCAGCCTCGGCACAATATTTCTGGCGTGCCCCATCGTTCTCTCCTGCTGACGCGTTCTCTCGTAGACTCTCAGACGGTCGTGCCACCGGTCACCATCTTATGTGCAGATGAGTCGGAGCCACCAATCTTGCTATTTGTCTCTCAACAGAAGTTCCGACTCACCGTGTTTAAGCCACCAAGCAGATGAGACATGTCTACGAGCCGCTGCGCAACGAGGTGTCGAACGTCGCCTTCACATTGCCACGTGCCATAGACGCCTAGCAACGCCGCACCGAGAGCCTCACGCCGCTGGCGTTCCAACAGTGACGGCCAGATGATGACGTTCACGTTGCCGGTCTCATCTTCAATCGTCACGAACATGACGCCTTTCGCCGTACCCGGTCGCTGACGTACCGTGACTAGGCCGCAGCCTCGAGCGAGCCGACCGTTTCCGTAGGTCATCAAAGTTGAGGCCGGCATTAGGCGCTGCTCGAGTAATGTCGGGCGTAGCAATGAGAGCGGGTGTCGTCCGAGTGTGAGGCCTGTCGAGTTGTAGTCCGCGACGATGTTCTCGGCCTCCGACGGCGCGCCAAGGACCGGCGTCTCGTCATCGATTCGCGCTTCGGCAAGAATGTCGCGGTCCGGGACCGCCGCGACTGATTGCCAAAGCGCCTCGCGCCGGTTCCCGGCGAGCGACGAGAGTGCATTTGCTGAGGCCAGCACTTGCAAGTCACGACGGTCCAGTTGCGCACGTCTTGCGAGGTCGCTGACACTGGAGAAATGTCTCACGGCTCGTGCCGCCTCAATTCGCTCTGCAGCACCGTCCTTCATGCCTTTCAGTAGCGAGAGTCCGAGGCGCACTGCCACAGAGCCGTCAGCTTGCTTTTCGAGAACAGAATCCCACCCGCTGATGGTCACATCAACAGGAACGACCTTCACCCCGTGACGAGTGGCGTCTTGCAACAGTTGCGACGGAGAATAGAAGCCCATCGGTTGACTATTGAGCATCGCCGCGAGGAAGGCGGCGGGTTCGTGACATTTCAACCAGCTGCTTGCATAAACGAGAAGCGCAAAACTTGCCGCGTGGCTCTCGGGGAAACCGTATTCGCCGAAGCCGTGAATCTGCTGAAAGATGGACTCAGCGAATTCCTTGCCATAGCCTCGTTGGAGCATGCCGCCAACGATACGGTCATAGTATTTGTCCAAGCCGCCCTTGCGTTTCCACGCTGCCATTGCCCGGCGAAGCTGGTCTGCTTCGCCCGGCGTGAAGCCGGCAGCCAGGATGGCGACTTGCATGACCTGCTCTTGAAAGATGGGCACGCCGAGCGTCCTGCCGAGCGCTGTTTTCAACGCGTCGCTTGGGTAGCTTACGGGCTCGAGGCCTTGCCTACGTCGCAGATACGGATGAACGGCGCCGCCTTGAATAGGACCCGGACGCACGATAGCGACTTCGATGACGAGGTCGTAAAACTCACGCGGTTTCATGCGCGGCAGCATGCTCATCTGGGCGCGCGATTCAATCTGGAAGACGCCCACTGTATCGGCGCGCGAAATCATCTCGTACGTCGCTTCGTCTTCGGCAGGAATGTCCTGCATCTCGAAGCGCTCGCCACGCTGCTCGGACACAATGTCGAGCGTGCGACGGATTGCCGACAGCATTCCGAGCGCGAGCACGTCAATCTTCAACAGGCCAAGCGCCTCCAAGTCGTCCTTGTCCCATTGAATGGCGCTGCGGTCTTGCATGGCGGCATTCTCAACAGGCACGAGCCGCGTAAGTTTGCCGCGACTGATGACAAAGCCACCAGAGTGCTGCGACAGGTGGCGTGGGAAATTCAGTACCTGCGCGGCCAGCGTCGCCCACATCGCAATAAGTGGATTGGAAGGGTCGAGGCCGGACTCCTCGAACCGCCTGAGCAGGTCCTGAGAATGGTCGAACCACTGATGCGACTTGGCGACCTTGTCGACGATTTGTGGGTCGATGCCGAGCGCCTTGCCGGTTTCACGCAGGGCGCCTCTTGGACGATAGGTCGACACCGCAGCAGCGATTGCAGCGCGGTCGCGACCGTACTTGCCATAGATGTACTGGATGACCTCTTCGCGACGCTGGTGCTCGAAGTCGACGTCGATGTCAGGCGGCTCGCCTCGCTCTTTCGAGATGAAACGTTCGAACAGCATGTTGCCGCGAGAGGGGTCGACCTCGGTCACGCCGAGGCAGTAGCACACGGCGCTGTTAGCAGCGGAACCGCGCCCCTGGCAGAGGATATGCTGGCTGCGAGCGAAGCGGACGATGTCATAGACGGTGAGGAAATACGCCTCGTATCGCAGTTCACGGATGAGCTGCAATTCGTGCTCAATCTGCTCCTGCACCGCGTGCGGGATGCCGGACGGGAACCGACGGTGTGCACCGATGTACGTTTCCTGTCGCAGGTAGGCCTCGTGCGTGAACCCCTCGGGGACCAGTTCGTCGGGGTATTCGTATCGAAGCTCTTCCAACGAAAAATTGCACCGCTCCAGAATATTGAGCGTTTCGGACAGCGTATGCGGTGGATAGAGATTCGCGAGCCGCAACCGCGAGCGCAAATGCCCTTCTGCGTTTGGCGCCAGGTCATAACCGCACTCGGCAACGGGCTTCCCAATTCGGATTGCCGTCATCGTGTCTTGCAGCGGCTTTCTCGACCGCACGTGCATGACGACGTTGCCCGTCGCGACAACCGGAACGCGATACTGGTCGGCGATGTGCTCAACTACACCGCGGTGGATGTCGTCCATCGCGCGCTGATGCAGCGTGAGACCGACCCACGCGCGCTCGGCGAAGACATCGGTCATCCACTCAAGCTGAGCAGCAAGTGGGCCTTCCTTTGCGGGGAAATCTGGCACGAGAATCGCGAGGCAATCGGGCATGCCTCTCAGATGTGCGTATTCTCTCTCCGGCCTCGAGATGTCATTCGGGGTCAACAGGTACTCGCCCTTGGCTGCCCGCATGCGGCCCAGCGTGATGAGTTCGGAGAGGTTGCCGTAGCCATTGCGGTTTTGAGCCAGCAAGATGAGCCCGAACGCCGGACTCTTGTCTGCATTCACAAGCCGGAAAAACGACCCGATGATGAGGGGGAGCTTCTCTTCTTTCGCCTGGACGTGAGCGCGCACTACACCCGCGAGCGAGCACTCATCGGTAACGGCGAGCCCAGAATAGCCGAGTTGCGATGCGCGCAGCACCAATTCCTCGCCGTGAGAAGCGCCATGGAGGAAAGAGAAGTTGGTGAATGCGAATAGCTCCGCGTAGTCCGGCAACGCCGACGAGGGGAAGTCCACGACGACACCTGCTTATCCGAACAGGCCGTGGAGGAACCATCGGACTTCTTCCGTCTTCACGCTCGGGCGTTCGCGGTATATCCAGTAGCAGCTCTTGTCGCTCGCCTCGGCGACGTAGTAGTCGCGCGTGACCAGCTCGCCATCGTGCCAGCCCGCTTCGATGCGTTCACCCGTCGAGACGAGCTTGAGCGGTGAACCATAGAACGGACGATGGTTCTTCATCATCAAGCGAAGCGGCTCCTCGAGCAGCCATGTTGGACGTGGCAAACCTTCGGGCGGCACCGACAACTTTGCGTCGTCCTGGACGGACACCCATCGGTTCGCGAGCTCGGGCCGGTGGTCGGACGTCGGCGCCGGGCGCAGCACGTTCTCAGCACCCAGTCTTGCGACTAGCAGTTCAAGGAGGCGGTTATGGTCTTCCGCCGAACCGCCCGGGTCGGGGAATAGGTCCTCCGACGGCGGCTCGGCTGGTTGAACCTTCGACGCGGTCAAGCGCACTGCGATAACTGCCGCCTGTAACTCCGTGCGACCGAGCCGTTCTTTCAGCAAACGAACGAGATGCTCTTCGTGCCACGTTGGCTCTGCGAGCGCAATTTCGAGAATGGTCGGTTCGACCGCCTGGCGACCGCGCTCGTGTTCAAGCGACACCGTCGCATGCGTGAGCGCAAGCTGTTGCGCGCTCAACCAGCCGCAGAGCTGCACGATGAGGCGACGTGCGGAGAACAGCACCGCTTCGGCATGCTCGACACGGTCCGGAAGCTCGGTGCGCGCGCTGAAGTTTGGCGGGACCTCGAGCCATTCATATAGCTCCGGTGACAGACCATAAGCACGGTCGAGAGAATCCAACAAATCCACACCACACCTCTTCTTTAGTCCAGCGCGCGGCAGGCGCCGGATGTCGCTCAACGCTCGGCAGCCGAGACCGTGAAACCAGTCAGCGAATGCGCGGACTTCCTGTACGACCATAAACGGTAACGAGTCAAGATGCCGCTCGAGCGAGCGCATCTTGAGTACGCGGCAACGGCCGCGCTTGGCAAGCAGCCAGGCGCCCTGCCCGGTGGGCGCCACGCTCATGCGAACGGTTACGCCTATCGACTTCACGACGCGTCGAATTTGCGAGCAGACGCTTCGAATGCCGCCGAAGAGCCGCAGGCTGGCGGTCACGTCCATGACGACGGTTTGTTCGTCGCATAGCGCGACCTGTGGCGAGAAGCGCAGCAGGCCAAAGGCGACTGCACGCTGCATCTCCGCCTCGAGCTGGACGCTCCGGTCGTACACCGCCGCATCCGGGGCGAGCGTCGTCACCCCGCCTCGTTTCATCCCCGGTAGCACGCCTGCTTCTCGTGCCGCCGCATCCATCACAATCACCTTGTCGCGTTCAAGCACCGCACACCCGTGTTCAGTCGGAGGTGACCACCTCGGACGAAACACCTCCAGCGAAAGCCTGGGCAGGAAGATGGCGACGAACACGGCCATAAGGGCTCAATAGAATCGGCGATGGTTGCAAAGAGACGGACAGCTGCTCGGTTTTGGTTGGGCCTCGTCGCTTCACCACATCGACGACGAGGCCACCATCAGCGGGCCTCACTCCAAGCCGCAGCGTTGCGGGCGAGGCGTCTTGCGCACTCGCCAACGGCCGGATGAGCACGAGCAAAGTTTCGGTCGCTTGGGCAGCCACGTGAAGGCGCCGAAGCGCTTCAGCCCTGATGTGCTGCTGCCAGAACACCAACGCGCCGCAGCTCTTCGCTTGCAGCACGCGTTCGGCGCACCAGAGGGCGTCCGCCGTCTTGGGCGCCTGTAATCTCAACACCTTGTTCAACGGCAAACCGAGATACGAGAACGCCAACGCGTTTGGAACGTGCGGCGCCTGCAGAAGCACGATGGGGCGCGTACTGCGTTCGAGGAGAGCCGGCTTCAATAGCCGCATCTCGCCAGTCCCTGGCTGCTGGACAAGCAGTTCCACCAACGCGCCGAGCGGCCAGCCGCCGCCCGGCAGCTCGGCCGACAGTGCGGCGTATCCGGTGTCGACCGTCTTGCCATACGCACGGGCGAGCTGAGACCCGCGCCAAAGGCTGGGATGAATCGACTCGATGTGTTGAGGTAGAGCGGCCATGTTGCTAAAACACTGTATGGATGTACAGTATCGTAACGCAAAAAGTGAAGCAGTGAATTGCCCCTTTTAGTCGCTACTGGGAAGTCGAATGGCTATGCTTGTGCGGAGGTACCCTAGGGGTGCGACGGTTCTTGCGTCGGAACGAAACGCGGTGTAGTCAGCGCGGAGGATTGAAGGGATTGACGGCGCCGACCGGTTGAACACGTCGTCGACCGAACCATCACCGACTGCACCGAAGTTCGAGCAAGGAGAACAAACGGGACCCACGGAATGGATAAACCTGATATAGACGAAGTGCCGGGCGCACGCGCCGATTTGCTGTGCTTCCTGGTGGCAACCGTCGCTGCGTCGCACACGCTGACGCGCGAATGGCGCATTGACCATGTCGTTGAGAGCAGTCGACTTTGGCTGGCGAGAAGCGGTGTATCGATGCATTGGCTTAACCGAGTGCTGCTTGGCCAGCTTGCGATGAAGATTGCCGAGCGCGAGTTGAAGGCCGCTGGCATCGCGGTACGGCAGAGCGACGTGCAGGTGCTGTTCACCGGCGAAATGAAGCTTAATCACGCGAGCGCGGTCGTTCAGAAGATGATGAAACTGTGCAAACAATCTCTCTGAGCCGGTCAGCCAATCAATCGACCAAAGGAAGGCAACGCATGTGCTACTCGGCCCAAATTCAGGCGGACTATCGCAAGTACGTCAAGCTATTCGGTGCACACATGGACATCGAGGAATTCGCGCGCCTATACTTCGAGCGTGCCGAGGGCAGCAAGGCGAAGATTCCCAAAGCGGTCGACGACGCGTTTCGCGAACCGCAGACTGATGCCGAGAGCGAGATAAAAGCGTTAATCGACCGGTACAATCAAGACCAGACGACGAAGCTTGAGCAGGAGCTATTCAAGCAGCGAACGCGCCTTGCGGATGCCGAGCGCACATTGCAGTCGAAGGTTACGAAGGCGGCCACCGAGAGCATGCGCATTGCGACCGCCAAAATCGAAGCCTCGCTACGCCGACTCGAGGACATCAATCGGACCAAGCCAGAACCGCGCGACTCACGCATCTTCCCCGGCACTTACGCGCCCGTGCTTGTGATGGAGAACGGAAGATATGTGGTGAAGCCGATGCGCTACCAGTGCAGAATCGCAGGCAAGCCCGCGAACTACGACTTCAAATACCCGGGGACTTACAACGCGCGACGCGATAATCTCGAGGGTTTCTGGAAGCCCTGCTTCGGCTACACGCATGGCGTGATGCTAGTGGACGTCTTCTACGAAAACGTCAAGAAGGCGAAGTACGAGAACACGCTGCTTGAGACGCACGACCGAGACGAGAACGTCGTCCTCGAGTTTCGCCCAAACAATGGCCAGTTAATGCATGTTGCATGCCTCTGGTCCAGATGGACCGCGCCAGGGCAGCCCGACCTGCTGTCCTTCGCCGCAATCACGGACGAGCCACCGCCCGAAGTCGAGGCCGCTGGCCACGACCGATGCATCGTGCCCATCAAAGTCGACAATATCGAAGCGTGGCTCAATCCCAGCCAGTCCAACTTGAATGCGATGTATGCCATCCTTGATGATCGAGACCGACCATACTACGAGCATCGACTTGCGGCGTAACGGTCGGCTGCTCGAGCATAGCTTGGTGGAACGGAACATCGCGAGAGAAGGAGCGTCGAATGATACGCAAGACACTTAATGCCTCTCGACTTCAGCAAGAAGTTGACCGACGAATCCATCGGTTACAGGAAATCGATGAAGACGGCGTAAAGATTCGAGTGCCGCGGCCCCATCTGCAGGAGCCCGATAAAACGGGATGTAACTGGAACATGACGCACTTTGGAAATGCGGTTGGCTTCGAACGCAACATAGATGGTGTACTTAAGGCCGTACGCGCCGAGTACAACCTTAGCACCGAATCAAAATCCGCTACCGACCCATTCGGTGATTAAGGCCAAAATAACCGACCGTTGCTAAGGTGTCCATTTTCCACTAGATGGCGTCTGAATACGCAAACGCTGGCAGCCGCACATGGCCGAGCGAACCGTAAGTGTGGTACGGACCGGCTTCATCGGTGCAACTTCCAAATTCGCGGCGTATCGCGGCGATGAAACGGAAGCGGTCGGTTAAGCCGCGGGGTCGTCGATCGAATCACGAGGTGTGCTGGCAAGCGGCTTCCAGTCGCTCTTTGACGTGCTCGTGCGACATCGACCGCAGGCCCCGGCGATCGCGGGCACGCGAACTGGAGCGCTAGCTGCTCAACGCTCCCGTCGCACCGGTTTCACGCCCCCACTGGTCCTCTCGGCGGTTGCACGAAAGTCGTCTGCAACCGACTATGCCGGCGGCGGAGCAGCCATTCGAACGGCAGCGCGACGGTGAGTCCGAAATGTCGCGTCGTGGCCGGTCCCTGTCCGACGCCGTCGGCTGGACCCGACCCTTCTGAGTCACTCAGCGCTTGTAGGCTTGACGTCCGTTGCTGAACGTCATTCGGTCATCCGCGCCATTTCAGCGCTTTACTTCGAACAAAGACGCCGGTACAGCAAAGGGATAGACCAGGCACCGGAACATAGTGCATCCATCGGACGCCGACAATGAGGTTGAGCTTGTGACGGTGTACGTTCCGATCCTGCACGGCCTCGAGAAGAAGAAATATCTTAAGTCCTCTCCGGAACGCTCCGGTCGAATGGGACGACGTGTCCGTCGAGCGACCACCGGCGGACGGCGCGCAGTGACGTCGGCCAGCTGTAAAGCGCATGAAGTCTTCGGCGAGCCTTCCGAAGATGACTGGTTCGCGCCCCTCCAAAATTGCGCTTAACGCCCCCCGGGATTAGAAAATTTTATGGAAAAAAGCGTATCGACGTCCGATCAGCGCCGGTCGGGGTCAGCATTTGAAGTTCTTTCGGTTTTTCTGAAGCTCGGGTTGACGTCGTTCGGCGGCCCGGTCGCTCATATCGGCTATTTCCGCCGCGAGTTTGTCGAGCGCCGTCGCTGGCTCAATGACGAGACGTTCAGCGATCTAGTCGGTCTTTGCCAGTTTCTGCCGGGCCCGGCCAGCAGCCAGGCAGGCTTTTCCATCGGGTTGCTGCGCGCAGGCTGGCTCGGCGGCATCGCAGCATGGTGCGGCTTCACGCTGCCGTCTATCGCACTTTTAATCGTCTTCGCGATCCTCGCGCCATCGATGGGTGGTCCGGTCGGAGGCGGCCTGATTCATGGGCTGAAGCTTGTTGCCGTCGCGGTCGTTTCGCAAGCTGTGTGGGATATGGCGCGTCGCTTGTGTCCGGATCATCGCCGGGCGGGAATCGCGCTCGGTACCATCGGGATTCTCGCCGTCCTAACCACGGTCTACGCGCAGCTCATCGTGATCGTGATGGGGGCACTGCTCGGCATTGCGCTGTGCCGAACGACCACGCCGAAAACCCTCGCTGCGGCCCAAGAACACACGCAGGAGTTTCACGTGTCGCGAGTCGCCGGCGCAATCGCGCTCATCCTGTTCTTCGTGCTCCTTTTCGGACTTCCTGCGGTGATAGCGTTTGATTCCACCCGCGCGATCCGAGTGTTCGATGCGTTTTACCGTTCAGGCGCTATGGTCTTCGGCGGCGGCCACGTGGTCCTGCCGCTTCTGCAGCAGGAAACGTTGGCGACGGGTTGGGTGTCGTCAAACGACTTTCTCGCGGGATACGGCGCTGCACAGGCCGTTCCCGGCCCGCTCTTTACCTTCGCGGCCTTTCTTGGCTGGATTATGACCGGGACGCAGGGTCACGCGTGGGGCGCGTTGCTTGCGACCGCCGGCATCTTCCTGCCGGGTCTGCTGCTTGTTCTTGCCGCGCTCCCGTACTGGCAAGCGCTACGGGCGCGCCCCTCGATGGCCGCCATGCTGTCCGGCGTCAATGCTGCCGTCGTCGGACTGCTAGCCACTGCCCTGTACTCGCCGGTCTGGACCAGCGCCGTGCACGACAAATCTGACTTCGCGATCGCTGTCGCCGGCTTTTTTCTTTTGACCCGTTGGAAAAATCCACCACTCGCGGTGGTAGTCCTGTGCGCACTAGCCGGGGTCGCGGAGTCCGTGCTGCATTGACTTTTAGGGTCAGCGGATGGCAAGAACTAATCGCCGGCCCCCTCCTAGGCCCTTTTACACGTGCTTTGCTGGCACCGCTTCACGGTCGGCACGTGCCGCGCTGTACGACAGGCATCTCTATCCGAGCGCGTCATCGAATGCAATATGGCAGGCGACGGCGTGAACGATGCGCCGCGCTTGCTTGGGCGAATGTGGGTGTTGCTATGGAAACTGGCACTGCCGTGGCGATCGACAGCGCGCGCGTCCGACTCGTCAAAGGCGACCTCCGGGGCATCGTTCGAGCTCGCTCGTTGAGCATGGCGACGATGAAGAATATCCGCGAGAACCTGTTCTTCGCGTTTGCCTACAACGCGGTAGGCATCCCGGTCGCGGCGGGCGTGCTTTATCCGCGGCTCGGCATTCTTCTCAGTCCAATCATCGCGAGCGCCGCTATGGTCCTGAGCTCGGTCTCTGTAATTGGAAACGCTCTGCGGCTGCGGGGGACACGAATATAAGCCAATCGACGCATGCAATCTACGCTTAGCGCGTGCGATTACATCCGTGGCGCCTTCTCGACAGTCACCTGCATCGTTCTTGATGCAGGCTGCTCGAACTACTTTTGACCGTTCTTTGCCTGCCATCGCCGCATCAATGCGATTTCTTCCTTCTGAGCCTTCACGATACTGCGCGCCAGCTTTTTCATTTCTGGGTCCTTTCCGTACTTCAGCTCTACCTCGGCCATGTCAATCGCCCCTTGGTGATGGGGAATCATGTGGGCAACAAAGTCGTTATCGGCATTACCGGTGTAAGCCGGTGCCTGCATCTGTTGCATCATCTTCTGGTCGGCTTGTTTGAACGCGTCGGTGGAACTTGATGACTTAGCGTCAGCGGAACTTGTCATGCTCATGGCCGGCATAGACGCCCCTTGCTGGGCGATTGCCGGACCGACTGTGAGTCCAAGCGCGAGCGCTGCGCATCGCACCGCCGTCCGAACTGAAGCTCGCGTTTGCATATCTTTCTCCCGTGTTAAAAAAATCAATGTTGCTGATGGGAGCCGTGGCCGGGTGACTCCGCACGATGCCGGTGGGAGCTTGCTTCATGTCCATCACCGTGGTGGTCATGTTCGCCGCGCTCCATCATCCGCATCATTTCGGGGCCACCGGTCTTGAAGAAAACAACCGTCAATATTGCGAAGATGACGCCGAAAAAGATGTTCAGTATCGTCGTGTAGTCGAATGAAATCGCGGCGTCGACCACGGCAGTATGATGCTCGCTTGGAACCCAGCCCGCTAGCTGAAACGCCACCTCCACGATGAGCGCAGCCACAACCATTGCAACATAAAAGGTCACGGCCATGAACGCGGTCATTCTTCCACCGTAGTATTTCCTATAGATGTTCAGGATGGGAAGGATGATGAGGTCGCCAAATATGAACGAGGCGACGCCTCCGAAACTGATTCCTCCCTTCCATAGAACGGCCGCCAACGGTACGTTTCCGACCGAGCAGGTGAACGAGGCAACCGCAATGAGCGGCCCGATGAAAGCGCCCCAAATCATGGCGACGGTTGGATGATTCACCATGAAGAACTTCTGCCAGAAGCTGTCTGGTACCCACGCGGCTATGGCTCCGGCAACGAGTAGTCCAACGCCGATGTCCCGCCAAAGCATGGCCCAGTTCATCACATAGCTATGGCTGATAGTCGTCCAGCCATCCTTTGACGTGAGCCGCTGCTTCCACGTCCCGTTCTGTTCATCCATCGACATCGCGGCATGCCCTTCCATGCTGCCTGCGATACCTTTGTTTGCTTGGTCGATAGCCTGCTTTTTCAGTGAGTCACGCAGAAAGAACCTAAAGAACAGAACGAGCACACCAATCATGATGGCGCCACCGACGAACTCAGCGGCGGCAAACTGCCAGGCAATTAGCACCCACATCAGCACGCCTAACTCGAGAACCAGGTTGGTCGCGGCGAACTGAAATGCCATCGTTGCCGTGAAGTCGGCCCCCTTCCGAATCATAGAGCGCGCCATGGCGACGGCGGCATATGAGCAGGACGAGGACGCCGCGCCGAAGAGACTCGCCCGCGTCAGCGAACGCAAGGAATGGTCTGGTAGCAGCTTGGACATTTCCGCCTTCGAAACCGTCACTTCAATCACGGCAGAAAACAAAAAGCCCAGGCTAAGTCCCCAGAATATCTGCCATAACATGGCAAAAGACATCCACAGGGCGTGACCAAGAGCGCTGAGAATGTTCATCCCGGACTCCCCTTATGACAGTGGGGCTTGACAGTGGGGCTCGACTGCGAAGAAGGGTCCGGCGAGATGACGTTCCGACCTTGATGATGTCGTTTCATATCGTCCGGTCAGTGAGCAAATCGGTGCCCGCGGTCACCCGCGTGTCCTCCGTCTAGCATGCTGACGATAGCGTCCGCGCGATTCGTCGCGCGCAAGTGCCCCTCAGCAGTCGAGCGAAAATGGCGTGCATCCTTGTCGGTATGACTGGTCCTCCAGGCGCGCCAATCGATAGCAGCGACGTAGCCAGCACCCGTCATGCCCACCCATTTTTCGCCCGCAGCGAGCCCCTGCGGGAGACTTACCGGCTGGTGAAAGCGACGGTTGATAACAACCCAGTGACCGCGCCGGCCGTGTTCGCGGCTTATGAAACAATGACGATTGGATGGAAGCGGGCTTGCGCAATGGCAGAGGCGATGTCCCCCGGATTCACCGACGACTCGACCTTCACCGTCTTTGCTGCAACGTCGATTTGTACCTTTGCCGCAGGGTCGAGTTTTGCGACTGCTTTGGTGATTGCGCTGGCACATCCGCCGCACGACATGTCTGGTACTCTGAATTCCATTTCCGCCTCCATCGTCTGCGATTCCTCGTAGCATGAACTTTCCCATGATGAGAAGGTCAAGAGGGTTAAGCGGGGCCAGTAGACGCGAAAGCCGAACCGTTGTATGGAGTGCGTGCGACGCAGCCGGTCGGGTTACACACTGACACCTTCGCGCGGTTACACGGCTCGACACCCCGTGCTAGACTTCGCACCCATGTCCTATTGGCGCAAACTCATTCTCGTCGTGCTGCTTATGCTGAGCCTTCCGGTTCAGTCGATTGCGGCCGTCTCGATGATTTGTGCGCCGTCGGAGGCGGCCGATGACGAAGCATCGACCCCCCATCACTTCCATCAATCTGGTGCAGCGGACGGAGATACGGCTGTGGCCGACAGCAATGACCACGATGGTCATCAGCACAACGGCGGCCACCATGTTCATGCCTGTCTGACTTGCGCGTCCTGCTGTGTCGGTGCGGCGCTACCGGTAGTGCCTACGGTTTCCGCTATGGCTGACCTGGTTCATTTCTCCGTCCCACTGCCTCCCGATGCCGGTGTCGTGTTGTTCCTGACCGACGGCATCGAACGTCCTCCCCGCTTCATTCTCGTCTAATCCGCTCACTCGCGGCCATTCGCTGCGACCAGCAAGTGCTTCTGGCGTCTCTCACGGACGCCGGATGATTAACGACGAGAAAAATTCATGCGAACAATATCTGCGGCGCTCTTGGGCGCAAGCGCAGTGTTGCCGTTGCTCGCGCACGCCACAACAGTCGTGCCCGACCCGACTGATGCCGGGGCATCGGTTCCGTTCGTCGCAGCGCAATCTGCATTCGACGGATACAAATCCTGGCACGACGGCGACGCGCCGAGCTGGCAACAGTTGAACCGTGCTGTTGCGCCCAGTCGAGGCACGACGGCCATCAAGCGCGGCCAGCAACCAGTTGCGACACCAGAAGGAAAGAGCGGTCACGAACACGGGAGCGAGTCGAAATGATTCGGAACTTCGCCCCCAACCGCGTGGCATCCCTAGCCATTGCTACCTTGCTTTTGGCCGGCTGCACGACGTTTTCAAAGGACGGTGGATTCAACACCGTGTCGACGACCGCGTCCGAGCGCCTTGGCAAGGATGCGGTCTACGTCAAGGCCGACGAAGACCGCGACGCCGCATTCAAGCGCACCCGGGAACTGCTGTCGAAGCCGCTCGGCATGGACGATGCCGTCCAAGTCGCGCTGCTGAACAACCGGGGACTCCAGGCTTCATACGGGGAGCTCGGCATTTCCGAGGCCGACCTCGTACAGGCGGGTCGCCTGCCCAATCCGGGCTTTACGTTCAGCCGCACGCACTGGAGCGACGGCTTTGGAATCAGCCGGACGTTCTCGATGGGCGTATTGGGAATTCTCACGCTTCCCTTGGCGACGCGCATCGAGAGCCGCCGCTTTGAACAGACGAAGCTCGAGACGGCCAACGCGATGCTCGCCGTGGCCGCTGACGCTCGCCGAGCCTATGTGAACGCGGTCGCTGCGGAGCAGGCAGCCCTTTACGCTGCCCAGGTCAAGGACTCGGCCGAGGCCGGCGCGGAGCTCGCCTTGCGCATGCGTCAGGCGGGCAATTTCAGCAAGCTCGATTACGCGCGCGAGCAGGCCTTCTACGCGGAATCGGTCACGCAGTTGGCAAAAGCCCGGCAACAGTCAGTCATGGCCCGGGAAAAGCTCACCCGCACGATGGGACTGTGGGGTTCGGGGACTCAGTACAAGTTGCCGGACCGACTGCCCGACCTGCCGAAGGACAGGCCCCAATTGAACGAGCTCGAAAGCTTTGCGATGGAGAACCGTCTGGACATTAAGGCGGCGAAACTGCGAACACAAAGTGTTGCCACCTCTCTGGGGCTGAGCAAAGCGACCCGATTCATCAATGCGCTCGATGTCGGCTATCTCAACAACTTCGAGACGGACAAGGGGCGCGAGCATGGGTATGAAATCAGTGTCGAGATTCCCATCTTCGATTGGGGTAGCGCGAAGGTTGCACGGGCCGAAGCCATCTATATGCAGTCGGCGAACCGACTCGCCCAGACGGCAATTGACGCCCGCTCCGAGGTACGTGAGTCGTACTCCGCCTACGTGACGAGCTACGACATTGCGAAGCACTACCGCGACGAGGTCGTGCCTCTACGCAAGACCATCTCGGACGAGATGCTCCTGCGCTACAACGGCATGCTCACGAGCGTGTTCGAGCTGCTTGCTGATTCACGCGACCAAGTCGCGGCCGTCAATGGATACATCGACGCCCTGAAAGACTATTGGGCGGCGGAGACAGACCTGCAGCAGTCGCTCGGTGGACGACTCCCACCTCTCGCCTCGCCATCGGCTGCAAGCCCATCCCAAGGAGAAGCGACTACATCTCCGGCTGCGTCGCAATCACCTTCGGCCCCTCAGGCATCGGGGCAGGATGCGCCGTCGCCCGCTCCCGCGACCCAACCGGCGTTGCCGACGAATTCGGAAGGTAAATGAACATGGTTTCACGTCGAAGTTTTATCGGCGGTTCGGGCGCTGCGCTCCTCGGCGCGGCGTTGGTCAGCAAGGCTGGCGCGGCGTCGCTTCCCGAGGCGCCAACAATGGAAAAAACCGCCACCCAGCCACCGCTGGTCCCACCCAACGGTCGCCCGTATGCGCCCGTCGCGACGTTGAATGGCTGGTCACTGCCATGGCGGATGAAGAACGGGTGGAAGGAATTCCACCTGATTGCCGAGCCTGTGGTCCGCGAGATGGCGCCCGGCATGAAGGCGAATCTTTGGGGTTACAACGGCCAGGCACCCGGTCCGACCATCGAAGCGGTGGAAGGCGACAAGGTCCGCATCTTTGTCACCAACAAACTCCCGGAACACACCACCGTCCATTGGCACGGGATCCTGGTGCCTTCAGGGATGGACGGCGTCGGGGGCTTGACTCAACCACACATCCCGCCGGGCAAGACATTCGTCTACGAGTTTCAGCTCGAGAAGCACGGCACCTTCATGTATCACCCGCATGCCGACGAGATGGTGCAGATGGCCATGGGGATGATGGGCACGTTCATCGTCCATCCGAAGGACCGCAGCGTCATGCCGGTGGACCGCGACTTCGTGTTTCTGATGTCCGCGTACGACATCGACCCGGGCAGCTTCACGCCCCGCGTCAACGAAATGACGGACTTCAACATGTGGACGTGGAATTCGCGGGTCTTTCCGGGCATCGATTCGCTACCTGTGCGCGCCGGCGACCGTGTTCGCATCCGCTTCGGCAACCTGACGATGACCAATCACCCGATCCATTTGCATGGGTACAGCTTCGAGGTCGCAGGAACCGACGGCGGTTGGATTCCGCCCTCCGCGCGCTGGCCGGAAGTCACCGCCGACGTCGCGGTCGGTCAGATGCGCGCCATCGAGTTCACGGCAAACCGGACCGGCGACTGGGCGTTTCACTGCCACAAGTCGCATCACACGATGAATGCGATGGGACATCAGGTGCCAAATTTGATTGGCGTGCCGCAGAAAGACCTCGCGAAGCGCATCAACAAGCTCGTGCCGGACTACATGGCGATGGGTAGTTCGGGAGGCTCGATGGGCGACATGGAAATGCCGCTGCCGGAGAACACGCTTCCGATGATGACGGGGACGGGGCCGTTCGGCGCGCTGGAGATGGGCGGCATGTTTACCGTCGTCAAGGTGCGTGAGGGACTCGGTCGCAATGACTATCGCGACCCGGGCTGGTTCAAGCACCCGAAGGGAACCGTGGCTTACGAATACACCGGCGAGTTGCCGGATACCTGACTTGGTAGAAGGCCGGAGATGACTTCGGCCGATGTTTGTGACTTCAACTTTGGGAGAGAGCGTGATGAAGAACGCAATTGTTTCGATTGTGATGGGCTGTGCCGTGGCAATTTCCGGGACCGCCTATGCGGCCGGCGACACGGCCGGCACGAATACGGCAAGCGGCGCGCAAGCCAGCGCGGACGCAAAGAACGGCATGTCGCATGGCGAAGTGAAGAAGGTGGACACCGCCGCCGGCAAGCTGACCATCAAGCACGGGCCGCTCGAAAATCTCGACATGGAAGCGATGACGATGGTGTTCAAGGTAAGTGACCCGGCCATGTTGTCGCAAGTGAAGGTGGGCGACAAGATTGATTTCGTCGTAGAAGAAGTCAGCGGCGCACTCACTGTGACGAAGCTGAAGAAGCAGTGAACCTGAATGGGGCGCCGACGACGCAGCTGTTAAGCGCCCGAATCAATCTCGGGAGATAACAATCGTGAATACCCAGACGTACAAGCTTTTTATTCGAGCAGCGACAATCACTGCTCTTGTGCTATCGCCCGCACTCGCATTTGCCCACGGCAAGCTTGAAAGCGCGACGCCGACGGCCGGCAGCACAATCGATGGCTCGCCAGAGTCGCTTCGCCTGACGTTCAACGAGGACCTCGAGTCCACGTTCAGCACAATAAAAGTCGTCGATGCATCGGGGTCGCCTGCGACCAAGGAGAACGCCAAGGTCGACCCATCGAATCCGCGCGTGCTGACGATTGCGGTTCCGAAGCTGGCTTCTGGCCCTTACACCGTGCAGTGGGCCGTTATGACGCATGATGCCCACAAGACAAAGGGCACTTACACGTTTGCGGTGAAGTGATGAACGACGGTTTCCTCGGGGTTTTGCGGCTGGCGTTTGTTGCGCTTCAAAACATCAGCTTCGCGATTGTCCTAGGCGCGTTGCTGAGTGATACGTGGCTGTCTCGCCGCACGTCGCGATGGCAGACCCGGCTCAGTTGGCACCTGCTCCTCACCTTGCGCATCGCGTCATTTGCTGTGCTTTTCTGCAGCGCTAGCGCATTCTTGATTCATTGCGCGCTGATGAGCGATTCAACACTGGCGGAAGCGGGTCCCGCTGTCCGCTCGATGCTCGTGGAAACCGGCTTTGGTCGCGCATGGCTTGCAGGCGCAGGCTTTACGCTTGTCGTGATGATTCTGTCGCTTGCGCAGTCGGGAAATCCGATACGCTTTAAGCGCGTCCTTTGGCTCGCGCTCGCAGGTGTCGCTTTGTCACGTAGTCATGCGGGCCATCCCGTCGATGCCGGAGTACTGAGCGTGCCGGTGTGGGTCGACTGGTTCCACTTGCTTGCCATCAGCGTCTGGGTCGGGCTCGTCCTCGTGACAACCTTTGTCGTTCTGCCACGTATGTTCAGTGCTCCAGTTCCCGAGCGTGCGAACAGTTCGGCGTTCGTCCGGTCGCTGTCTGACGCCGCCACGCTCGCGCTGGTCGTCCTGTTCGTCACCGGCGCTTACAACGGATGGCGCGGGGCGAACGCGTCTGAGAGCTTAGTGACGTCGACGTACGGGCAAGTACTATTGCTTAAATTCGCCCTAGTGCTTACTGCCGCCGCGCTTGGCGCACATAATCGGTTCATCGAGATGCCACGACTGCTCGCGTCGTTTGACGAAGCAGGTGCGAATGCCGCTGCAGGACCGCTGAAACGTTTCAGGGCTGTTTTGCGACTCGAGTCGGTCGTGCTCGCTGCCGTGGTTGGCGTCGCTGCAGTTCTTGTGTCCAGTCCTCTCCCGGGAACGTCCTAAGCGCAAACCTTCTCTGACATGCGAAGAGAACGTCCGTTTACGCGCGTGAGGGAGCCGCTCGAATGACCGCGCGATGGTCTTGGCGAAAGTCGGCAATTGGCCGCCCCTGGCAGTTCGTCGGACGCGCTGGTCGCCGCTGATCGCATGGATCTTCGAGCATCCCTTGCCGACCCGTTGCAGACGGTCGCTACCTGCGCGGTCAACAGGCAGGTAACGGAACACTTCGGTCCTTCAGACGGCCGGATTTGATCTTTTTAGCAAGCATCGCTGGCTCTGCGGTGCGCGATCCGCCCGTTTCCAGCGCACCCGTTCCTTATTACCCCGCGCGTTGGCGCAATACTGGGTTATTAACCGCATTTCCTATTTCTTGCAGAAGCTGGCTTTGCTGATACGGCTTTCGGAGCCTTGGAAGGTCCGCTCCGGCACCCTCGGGCAACTCCGCGTAGCCGGTGGCGAGTATGACCGGGAGGACGGGCCTGAGTGCTCGCGCCGCAGTGGCTAATTCAACACCCGTCATCTTAGGCATCGAGAAGTCAGTGAGCAGAACGTCGACTTTCTGGCCGGTGCGAAGAACTTCAAGCGCAGCATCGCCCGAGGCCGCCTCGATCACATCCTGTCCGAGGTCCTGCAGGAGATACGATGTGCTGGACAAAATGAGCGGGTCATCATCGACGACGAGCACCGTCGCCCGCACATTCCGTGCATCGGCCGAACCGTCGTCCTTCGGTTCTTCAGCGATTCGCTCTTCCTCAGCCGGACGATCAGTGACCGGAAGCCAAAGCGTTGCGCAAGTACCTTCTCCCAACGTGCTGTCTAGGCGAAGCGCCCCCTGTAGCTGCCGCGCCAGACCGTGAATCATCGAAAGGCCGAGCCCCGTCCCCTTCCCGACGTCTTTCGTCGTGAAAAACGGTTCTGTGGCTTTTGCGAGCGTCGCGGCGTCCATACCAGTGCCCGTGTCCCTCACTGTCACCCGAACATAGTCGCCGGCATTCAGGTCGCTATCGCCCGCAGAATGCGCGGTATCAACGCCGATGTGGATTGCGCCGCCATCGGGCATCGCATCGCGGGCATTGACCACCAGATTCAGTATCGCGAGTTCGACCTGATTCGTGTCGACACGGGTGAACGGGACCTCGTCTGGCGTATCGATCACCAACTCGATTGTCGAACCGATTGACCTTTCCAGCAGGTCCGCCATGCCGTTAACCAGGGCGGGCATCTGCACAGGCTCAACCTTGAGAACCTGCTGTCGTGCGAACGCTAACAGCCGTTGAGTGAGCGCTGCACCCCGTTGGGCGCCTTTTAGTGCGCCATCGACCAAACGACCCGACCGCTCCGCCGAAGGCAGTTCTTTTCGCACGAGCTCGAGGTTCGCCATGATCGCCATCAACAGATTATTGAAGTCGTGGGCGATGCCGCCTGTCAACTGGCCGATCATTTCCAGCTTCTGGACGTGTCGTAACAACTTCTCTGTGTGCTCGCGCTGCCGGATTTCCTCCAGCACCGTTCTGTGGGCGTCTTCCAACTGTGCCGTGCGTTCCAAAACCTTGACTTCGAGCGATTCATTCACGCGGCGCAGCTGGTCTTCCGACGTCTTGCGCAGCGTGACGTCGGAGCACACGCCGACGAGCCGCGCGAACCGGTCGTCGCGCACGACGCGCGCGCTCATATCGACCCAGTGCACGCTTCCGTCCTGCCAGACGCTCCGATACTCGGCCGCAAAGTCACAGCCGGTTTCGCTGCTGAGTGCGACCGCTTCCTCTACCCTCGCTCTGTCCTCGGGATGAACACTCGCAAGCAGTTCTTCGTAGGTGAAGAGATCGCTTTCGAGGCGGCCGAATATCGCCTTGCAAGTGGCGGATGCCGTCAGCGCGTAGCTAGCGAGGTCGACGGTCCACGAACCGAGTTGGCCGGCGGTGAGCGCGATGCGCAAATGCGCTTCCCCTTCATGCAGCTCCCGAATTCGAGCCCGTGCCTCGAACTGGCGGTTCCGACCGCGCACCGCCGTTTCAATCACGCTCACGAACGTTGTCGGGTGAAACGGACGCTCGATGAATGTGACGTTCCCCAGCGCCCGGGTCAGCCGTTCGGCCAGCGGCCGACGATCCCGGCCGCTGCGCTGTGTCAGCACAACAAATGGAAGGTCTGACCACGGTGGCTGCGACGACACCCATCGGCCGAGCGCGGTGAGGTCTGCCCCGTTTATAGCTTCGTCGGCGATGACAACGCAGCCGACGTCGTCCCTCAGCTTCGCACCCAGTTGCAATATGTCCCTGAAGGGTTCCGTAGCGATCCCGGCCGCTTCGAGGAGCGCCTGGGCAACAACGCAGTCGCGCCCCGAGGGCGTCAGGAGCAGGACTGGACATGCATTAGTATCGGCCATGCAATCCTTAGCCCTTGCTAGCCGACTTTTGTGCCAGCAGAGGCGCCAACTTTCCGACCAACGTCGGTACCCCACGTAGCACGCCTTGAAAATCTTCTAGCGGTTCGCCAAGTGTCAGGCCTTCCGAGCTGATTCGGAACTCCCGGATCGACTCCTCATGCGCACCGGTGCGTTTCTTGATCACCGACACGGCGCGTCGGACGTGGCCGAGCGCTTCAAAGTAGCGAAGCAGGATCACCGTGTCGGCAAGATAGGTCACATCGACCGGTGCTTTCATATCACCGACGAGGCCATGCTGTGCGACAGTCAAAAAGGTATTCGCGCCCTGGCGATTCAGATACTGCAATAACTCGTGCACGTGCAGCACGAGCGCGTTTTCTTCCGGCATGGCCGCCTGATAGCCGTTCAAACTATCGACAACAACCGTCTTGGCGCGCGCATCGTCGACGCTCGTTCGCACGCGATGAGCGAACTCCCCCGGCGACAACTCTGCCGCATCCACTTGTTCGATGTGCAGGCTGCCGGCGTCTCTCATCGCTTCGAGATCGATGCCCATGGGGCGCACGCGGTCGAACAACAGTCCGAGTTCTTCATCGAATACGAATAGCGCCGCCTTCTCTCCCCGCCTCACCGCCGCCGCGACGAACTGGATGGCGAAGAGGCTCTTGCCCGCCCCCGAAGGACCAAGAATGAGCGTGCTCGATCCTTGTTCGACACCTCCGCCGAGCAGCGCGTCGAGTTCGGCGACGTCGCTGGTCATCTGCGTCCGCGCAAAACTGGTGCGGTGTTCGCCGGAAACAAGTCGCGGAAATACCGAAACACCGCCGCGCCTGATGGCGAAGTCGTGATAGCCGCCGCGAAACTGCTGACCGCGGTATTTAAGCACCTTGAGACGCCGCCGTTCCGCGCCATATTGCGGCGACAGTTCCTCTAGCTTGATCACACCATGCGCCACGCTATGGACCGTCTTGTCCGCCGCCTCTGATGTGAGATCGTCCAGCATCAGCACGGTAGCGTCGCGCCCCGCGAAGTAGTGCTTGAAGGCGAGGATTTGCCGCCGGTAGCGCAGAGAGCTTTGCGCGAGCAAGCGAATCTCAGAGAGGCTATCGATGACCACTCGCTTCGGTCTGACGCGCTCGAACTCGCCGAGAATCAGCCGCGTCGTCTCACCTAACTCGAGGTCGGAGGAATAGAGCAGCGTCTGCTGCTGATCCGCGTCGAGGAGACTCTCTGACGGGCTCACTTCAAAGATGTTGATCTCCGGAGCGAGCCGCCATCCATGTGACAACGCACCATGGCGCAGCTCGGTTGTCGTCTCCGACAGCGTGATGTACAGACATTGCTCGCCCAACTCCGCGCCCGCCTGCAGAAAACTGAGCGCAATGGTTGTCTTGCCCGTGCCAGGACTTCCCTCGAGCAAAAACAAGTTGCCCCTGCTCAACCCGCCAACGAGAATGTCGTCGAGTCCCGGGACGCCCGTTTGCGCGTATTGGGGCATTACGGTGCTATCGTTCATCTGTTGCTCCAAGCTGCTTCATTGCAACGCGGGAAAGCTTGTGTTTTGGGATTTGGGGCAACGCCTGCTTCAGCGCAGCACGAGCGTCGCAGACATCATGCGCGGATTGCAGTTGCAGCCAGTACATCGCCGGCACGCCGCAAAAGGCTTCGAGCCGCAATGCCATCTCGGGTGTAATGCTCGCGCTGCCGTCGAAGATTCGGTGAAGCGTTTGACGAGCCACGCCCAAATCTCGAGCCGCTTGGCTCACGGACAGGCCCAAATGGGGCAGGACGAAGAATTTGACAAGATCACCGGGATGGCGTGCCTTGTCCTGATAGGAAGTGATGCGGGGGAGGGGCGCGGAAGCCATGGCAGCTGTAACGTCTTGCGTGACAAGCGGCAAGCATACCATGACGCACGTTCCCGGCGTCGGCGGCAAGGCCGCAACTGACCGGATCAGCGAATTTCACACTTACGACCCTTCTCGGCCATCCAGCACACCAACAGCAGATGGCCGGTAGGCAACGTAAAGCGGCCCTTTAAAGGCAAGACCCACGCGCGCAGCGCCGAATGTCGACATGACCACGAAGCAACGAAAGGAGCCAAGGTCAATGTAAGCAATTTGCTATATTGGGCGTCGCGCGATCATCGGAGGTGAACAACCGCAGGCCGCTCCGATTGTGCGTACGACCAGATCGGCTCGCCAACTTTCGGAGTTGATATGCCTGAGGGAACTGTGGCAACGCGCGTTGCATCGCCTTACCCCGCACAGTTGCAGCGACGTTGGAGCTTATATTGTCTGATATTGCTTCTTGGCATGTTCTCCACGGCCGTCCATGCCGGCGAGCGTTGGCGAGTCGTCATTCTTCCAGGCGCAGATCCTACACAGCCAGCGGTCGCGATCCAAATCCGAGCACTGCGTAGCGCCCTAACGGCGGCCGCGCCAGACGGCGTTGAGTTTTACACAGACTCTCTTGACGAATTGCGATTCGAGCGTAACGACTTGACTCCACAGTTTCTCGCGCTTCTTAGAAAGAAGTACGAGAACAAACGAATCGATCTGGTGATTGGCATCGCCGACTTCGCGCTCGATTTCACCACGCGATATCACAGTGACATCTGGCCCAAGACACCCATCCTGATCACAAGCATCGACGAAAGCCGTGTCGCACGCATACCTTCAGATTTCGCGTATATCCCCTGGCATTTCGACGCGGACAAGACGATTGCGCTTGCAGAAGCGCTCCAGCCGCAAGCGACGCAACTAGTGATCGTGGCAGGCAACAGCAATTTCGATGACTTCACCTCGCGGCTGGCTGAACAGGCGGCTCGCTCCCGACGATCCCGCAAATGGGAGGTGAGCATATGGAGCGGACTAACGCTCGAGGAACTAAAAACCCGGCTTAGCGCACTTGACCCGTCCGCCGCTGCAGTTATCTATACGACGATGTACCGTGACCGTGAAAATCGAACCTATTTCCCGTTTGAAGTTGTCGCTCCTATCGCGCATGCGTCGCGTGCTCCCATTTACGGGTGGTATCCGACTTACCTAAATCACGGTCTGATAGGCGGTGCTGTCATCAGCTACGAGGACAACGGACGCCGCGCCGGCGAGCTCGCCGCATCCATCTTGCTTGGCAAGGTATCGCCCCTCGGTGCGACTTTGCCGACGGAGCGATCTCGATGCGTCGTCGACAGAGGCCAGGCCGATAAATTGGCGGTTCACTCTGCTCTGATTCCGGACGACTGTGAACAGCTCAATGTGCCTCTATCCCTTTGGAATCAATATCGAGGCACTGTTCTCTTCGGGGCTGCTGTGGTAGCGCTGCAAGCTTTAACAATTGCCGCCTTGCTCTGGCAGCATCGCAAGCGAAGACTTGCCGAGGAAGCCGCAACAATACGTGCCAACGAGCTCGCCAGAGCTACACGCATCTCGTCTGCCGGTGAGTTGAGCGCTTCAATCGCCCACGAAGTTGGGCAACCGCTAGGTGCCATTCTGAGCAACGCCGACGCTGCGGGGATGATCTTGGAGCATCGCGAGCCCGAAGTGGCAGAACTTCAGCAGATTCTTGCCGATGTGCGCCGTGATGCGGTACGCGCAAGTCAGGTGGTTCAACGCCTGCGCGATTTGCTGCGAAAGCACCCCGTCGAGTTCGTCGAACTGAACTTAAATACCACTATCGACGAAACACTGACGTTGGTGGCGCCCGAAGCTCGACGTCGCCGTATCGCCATCGAGTCGGACCTCCGTGCGACTTGTGCCGACGTCGTCGGAGATCCGATTCAGCTTCAGCAGGTCCTTCTCAACCTTTCAGTCAACGCGATGGACGCAATGCATGAGACGGAGCCTTCAGAGCGCCTTCTCACGATAACGACGCGGCCCAGCGCGCACGGCGTCGAGCTGACCGTTGCCGATCGCGGTCACGGCATCCCAGAAGCAACGCGATCGAAGCTTTTTGAATCCTTTTTCACCACTAAAGTCGACGGTATGGGTCTTGGGCTCTCGATTGTCCGGACGATCGTAGAGTGCCATGGTGGCACCATCACGTCCCGATCCAGAGAAGGCGGCGGAAGCGCATTTGTCGTATGGCTGCCGTCTGCAGGGCGAAGTCGTCTCCACGCGCGGCATCTGCACATTCGCAACGCGGCGCGTGAAACGTGACCAAGCGATATCGTGGGCCGGCAACTCATATCAAGGTTCGGCGATTGTGAACCAGAAATCGAACTTGTCGAAGTTTCCGAGCATGTCTTTGAATTTCGCCGAGTCGCCATCAATCTTGACCTGACCGCTTTCGGCGAGATTGCCGAGCTTGATCTTCCCGAGAGCGATGTCGTCAAGCGTCGCGCGATTCAACGTGACGGTGCCATCCGCCTTGTCGAGTTGCTTGTTCTTCCGATAGTTCATCACCCCGTTCTTCACCGTCAACACGTACTGCTCTTTCGTATCCGGGAAACTCAGGTTGTAGACATACGACTTGTCTCCCGCTCTCGGTCCGTTTAAGTGGATAGCCAGGAAGTCGAGGAACATATCCGTTGTCATGCCGCGGATGATGTCGGGCGAACTCGTGTTGGGTGTCGCCGCCTTCTGTACACCGCCGCGCAACTCTTGCGCGCCCGACAAATAGAAGTTGCGCGCCGGGCCCGATTCGGCCTGATAGCCCAGTTGCTCCAGCGCGTCCGCTTCGACACTGCGCGCCTCACGATTCTGCGGATCAGCAAAGACAACCTTGTTCGCAACTGTGGCAGCCCAGCGATAATCGCCTTGTTTGTACGCAGCCTTTGCGGTGTCGATCATCTTGGCCGCGCCAACCATCGCGACGTACTTCTTAGCTTCTTCCGCCGGCGGATACGGGTTGAAGTTTGCCGGGTTGCCGTCCCAGAAACCGAGATAAAGTTGGTATGTCGCACGAACGTTGTGCTTCAGGTCTCCATAATAGCCACGATTATAGAACTCCTTGGCGAGGCTGTCGGGAAGCCTGAACTGTTCGGCGATCTCGTTCATCGTCAAACCCTGGTTGGCCATGCGCAACACCTGATCGTTGATGTACTTGTACAGGTCGCGCTGCTTCTCCAAATGTTCGACGACGCGCTGATTGCCCCACTGCGGCCAATGGTGACTGCCGAATGACACTACGGCGTCGCTGCCCCACATGTCGATGGTTTCGTCGAGCGTGCTCGTCCATTTCTGCGCGCTGCGCACTTTCGCACCGCGCAGCGTGAGGAGGTTGTGCAGCGTGTGATTGGCGTCCTCTGCTAGGTCGATTGCCTTGAACTGAGGGAAGTAGAAGAGCATCTCGGCGGGCGCTTCAGTGCCCGGTGCCATCTGGAAGACGATGTCGATACCGTCGATGGTCATCTTTTCGCCGGTCTTGTCGATGATCTTGTTCGGCGGGAACAGCGTGATGGTGCCCGCTGCGGTCGTGAGGCCGAGACCGCCGCCGACTGTGCCTTCCGGATTCTTCGGCAGCAGATTGCCGTACATGTACGACGCGCGCCGACTCATTACATTGCCGGCGAAGACGTTCTCACTGACGGCTTCCTCCATGAAACCTTCGGGCGCGACAACCGGGATTTTGCCCGAGCGAACGTCCGCTTCGTCCACTACCGCTCGAATGCCTGCGAAGTGATCGACGTGCGAGTGCGTGAAGATCACACCGGTCACGGGTAAGCGCTCGACTTTGTCGTTCACCAAATCGAGCGCAGCCTTTGCGGTCTCAGTGGACGTCAGCGGATCGATGACGATCCAGCCCGTCTTTCCGCGAATGAAGGTCATGTTTGCGAGGTCGATGTTACGCACTTGATAGATTCCATCGACCACTTTGAAGAGTCCTCGCGTGCTCAGCAGTTCCGATTGCCGCCATAGGCTCGGATTCACTGTGGCCGGAGCAGGACCGTTCTGATGCAGGAAATCGTACTGAGAGAGATCGATGACGGTGTTGCCGGCGGTGCCTTTGATCACTGCACTCGGCAGATCGGCGATAAAGCCGCGACGCACGTCCTCGAAATCCTGCGTGTTCGAGAATGGCAGATAGTCTGCGACCGCCTGGTTGGCCTTGCGTGTAGCGTCGGTCGCCGGATTGGGCGCGGCGCTCGTCACGCTGACGGCAGCGTCGAAAGCCATGATGGAAATCGCGGCCAGCCAGCTGAGTTTCCTGGACATGTTCTACCCCTGTTGGAATGAACGACGTTAAGAATCATTCACGCCAACGCCGGTGCGCGCCATAGGGATATGGGGCAACTGGCGTTGCCCCTTGGGGCAATGGCTTTCCCGTCGAAAATTGAATTGCCCCTGCGGGCAATCGCTTTGCCCGTTCTCCCAATAGCGCGATTGGCCGTCCGATGCCATCTTTCCACGACAAACCGTTCATCGAGAGTCAAAGATGCGGGCATCAGACGAAAAGCCAGGTGGCGCCCCGAACGCCGGCTTCGAGCAATCTGCGTTGGAATTCTCGATCGTCCGCGACGATGCAGCATTTCGCTTACAGCGACGAATCGGTCTGATACCCTCTGAAGGTTTAGGCGTCGCTCGGCGCGCGCTTTTCCTGGCGGCGATTTGCTGGCTTCCCATCGCTCTATGGGCGTTTGCGACCGGTCGAGCGTCGCTAGCTCAGGGCGAGGACTCGTTCGGTTCACATTTCGGCATTCACGTCCGCTGCCTTGTTGCAGTCCCTCTGCTCATCATCGCCGAACACACGGCTCAACGTTCGTTTGGGCCGTTCCTACGATATTTCCTCGAGACGGGCCTCATCTCATCCGCCGACGTGCCAAGATTCGACGCGGCTATTGCTCGCGTCGTTCGCCTTAAGCGCCGGGTACTACCGTGGATTCTGATTCTGGGTTGTGCGGTGGCTTGGGCGAGTGTCGGCGTTCTCCTCTCGCCCGACGAGGACGTTGGCTGGATCAGTACGTCAGACCGAATACCGTTCGCGGGTTGGTGGTTCATCCTGGTTGTCCGCCCGATCTTCACCGCTCTTGTGTTGGCGTGGATCTGGCGGGCCAGCATCGTCTTCATCTTGATGCTGAATCTGGCGAGACTTCCACTCTCGCTCGTCCCGACCCATCCCGATCGGGCCGGAGGACTGGGCTTCATTGAACGACTTGCCTTCGTGTTTAGTCCTGTCGCCTTCGCAGTCTCTGCGGTCGTCGCCGCGGCGTTCGCCCACGACGTTGTCTACCATGGCATCGATCCGATGACAATGAAGGGCTTGTTGTTTGGCGCCGCCGCCCTGGTCTCGCTCGTCCTTTTGCTTCCTTTCGCGCCGCTTGTTCTCACGCTCACGCGGCTTAAACGTCGGGCGATGCTCGAGTATGGGTCCTTGGTCGGACGGCATGGTCGGCTTGTACACCGGCGCTGGATCACCGGCGAGGATATTGGGTCGCCAGAGATCCTCGACGCGCCGGAACTCGGCCCCGTCGCCGACGTGCAAAGCATCTATGAGGCAGTCCGTCGCATCAAGCCCTTTCCATTCACCAAGCTCGGGGTGCTGGCGATTATGGTGCCTGCCGCGGCACCTATGCTCTTCATAGCCGCCATGCAGCTACCCCTTCCCGCCGTGATGGGAAAGATTGTGAAGGCGCTTCTCTGAGCGCTAACTGCCACAGATCCCGGAAGGAGGCAAACGTGCCAAAGCTGGTTAGCCATCCAATTACCTTCCTAGTGCTCGCTTTATTCCTAATGTCCGTAGCTGCCTACCTCGGCTCGGTATTACGCCGAGCGCGACCAATGGCAGACGACATGCGTGAGGACTTCGGAGTTGTGCAATCGGCGGCTCTAACCCTTCTCGCTTTGGTCATCGGTTTCAGCCTTTCGATGGCGGTGGGACGCTACGATCAGCGCAAAAACCTCGAAGAAGAGGAAGCGAATGCGATCGGGACGGAGTTACTGCGTGCAGAACTCCTCCCGGCAGCCCAGGGTTCGGAGATCCGTACGCTTCTGGGACGGTACCTCGATCAGCGAATCAAGTTTTATCAGACCGTTGATGGCGATGAACTGCACCAAATCAACACGAGGACGGCTCAGTTGCAATCGAACCTTTGGACGGCCGCGCGCTCCGGCGCGGCCGCGCAACCAAGTCCGCTCACCGCACTCGCGGTCGCCGGAATGAACGACGTCATCAATACGCAGGGTTACACACAAGCCGCCTGGTGGAACCATATCCCAGCCTCGGCATGGGCGCTCATGGTTATCATCGGTGTCTTCTGCAACGTCCTGATCGGATACGGCACGCGAAGTTCAAGGCCGGGGAGACGCTTCCTCATGATCATGCCGTTGATCGTTTCGATTTCGTTCACACTCATCGCGGACATTGATAGTCCGCGGAACGGCCTCATCCGGGTGAAACCGCAAAACTTGATAGCGACGGCGGCTTCAATTCCCAGCCCGTAGCGATATCCACGGGGCGCACAGCTTCGCCCAAACTTGTGATATCTGTGTGAGTGTGAAATGACGCAACTACACGCCGTGTGCCGAATCGGTGATACCGATCGTGATCTGACATGCTACGAAAACGGCGCCAAAGCGAGGACACGAGAGTTGATCGATCATGCAGAAGCGGTCGTCCACATCGTGGATGACGACGAATCCATGCGTACCGCCCTGTCACGGCTCTTGACGAACGTGGGCTATTCGGTGCGAGCCTATGCGAGCGCCGGCGATTTCCTCGTTGCAGAACCCAATTCACTTTCGGGCTGCCTACTCTTGGACTTGGAACTTCCTGGTCCCAGCGGCCTCGAACTGCAGCACGCGCTGCAACGCAGGGAGCACGCGATTCCGATCGTTTTCATCAGCGCCTATCAAGACATTCCGAAAACGGTTCTTGCCATAAAAGCCGGTGCCAGCGACTTTCTACTGAAACCCATCGACTCGCAAGCGCTGCTCGCGGCTATCGAAAGTGCGCTCGCCGCAGCCGAGGGCACCGCGGTGGAGCATGAGTCACCGTCGTCTCGTGATGCTGCGCTGAGCGAGCGCGAGCAAGTCGTGTTACGCGGCGTCATCGCCGGAAAGTTGAATAAGCAGATTGCCGCGGAACTGGATCTAAGCGAACGAACAATCAAATCGTGTCGAGCCGAGCTCATGCGCAAGTTTGACGCACACTCACTTGCAGACCTCATTCGACGCGCCGGACCGATTACCCGCGCGGCGGATGCACGGTGAACCTCGCTTGCCCCCAAGGGCAACGACGTTGCCCCTCATCCCGATAGTCAAGCAACTCGCTCGGTACCACACTTGAGGTATCTCCCCGTGGCCGGCCATGAGCGATATCAAACAGACGATCGTCATTGTCGAAGACGACGATGGCATGCGGCGTGCGTTACAACGCCTGCTAACACTGGCGGGATACAACACGCTTGCATACGAGAGCGCCGAGGCACTCAACGCCGCAAGCGGTATAGAGCGCGCTTTGTGCCTTGTGCTGGACGTCCAGCTTCCCGGCGCGTCAGGGCCGACTCTCTACGCACAACTCGGCGAACCGCGTCCTCCAGCCGTCTTCATCACATCGCACGACAATGAGATGACGCGCTTGGCGGTAGCGAACGCGGGCGGTGTGCACTTTCTGGTCAAGCCCTTCGCGGGAACAGACTTGCTCAAACTAATAGCGATATTGGGAGCGCAATAAACGAAACAAGGGTCGTCCATTGCATTAAATTTCAACGCGGTCGGGCCCCACGGTCGAACGACCGATTGCGTACGCTCAGCGGCCCTTCAAAAAGGAACATACACACGTGCTCGAAAGGCCGCTGATGGCCGGTTCCCGAAAATGGAGACGGGAACGCTGAGCACCCGGCGCGCCCCCCGGATTGTCGCAGTCGACCCTCAACTACCGAATGAGCACGCAAGGCCTGCGACCGTTTTCACCTAACGAGCGGCCATTCAACATCTACCGCTTGCCTTTGCTAGCACCGCTTCGCGGTCGGTCTACGGTCTGTGCCAGGAGCGCATAGGCAGCGTCAAGTTGCTCGTAGTCGTCCTGCTGCCGTGCGATCACCTCGATGGCGCGAAGCAGATGCTCGACAAGTTCAAACTCTTCCTCCTCGCAAGCTCGCGCAAATGCGGCAAACACTTCGTCGTGCAATGGGCGTCTCATAGCCAATCAACGTTTGGCGTTGTGCGACGGGCATCTCTGTCTCAGCCTCGTCACTGATTGCAGCATTACTTTCCTATCAAGGGTCGGTCAAGCAAGCACTTTCTGGCATTTGTTCCATATTTCGACTATTATCGAATCATGGAAACCAACCAGACCATTGCCGCTCTGGCGGCACTCGCGCATGAGTCGCGGCTCGCAGTCTTTCGCGCCCTGGTGCAGGCAGGCCCCGAAGGCATGCCCGCAGGCCAGATCGCGACGCTGCTGGGTGTCGCGCCGTCGTCCCTTTCCTTCCACCTGAAGGAGCTGTCTCATGCGCAGCTCGTCACCAGTCGGCAGGAAGGCCGGTTTGTCTACTACTGCGCGAACTTCGAAACGATGAACGGCCTGCTGGCCTATCTCACCGAGAACTGCTGTGGCGGCAACCCCTGTTCGCCGGCTTCAGCGTGTTCTCCCTCCCGGGAGAAGCAGTCATGAAGCGCTTTCACATTCACGTCGCCGTCACGGATCTCACCGCGAGCATCCACTTCTACTCGTCGTTGTTTGCAGCCGCGCCGACCGTCGTCAAGAGCGACTACGCGAAGTGGATGCTCGACGACCCGCGCGTCAACTTCGCGATCTCGCAACGTGGCGCCACGCCGGGCCTGGACCATCTGGGCGTGCAGGTCGAGAACGAAGCGGAATTGGCCGAGATGCACGAGCGACTCGAAGGCGCGGCTTTGCCGGTCGACACCCAGATGGATACGGCCTGCTGCTATGCAAAGTCGAACAAGTACTGGACCGTCGATCGTCAAGGCATCGCATGGGAGTCGTATCACACGCTGAATGGCATCCCGGTATTCGGCGAGTCGCGTCGTGCGCAGAACAGTGCACCTGCTTCTGAAGTTGTAGCGTGCTGCGCTCCGTCGTCAAGCAAACCCGTCGGTGTTCCGGTCAAGTCTTCGTCGTGCTGCTGAGTCCGCGCCATTCAATGAGAAACCTATGACGACCAACGTATTGATCCTCTGCACGCACAACTCGGCGCGTAGTGTGCTCGGCGAGGCCATGCTGAATCACCTCGCCTCGAAGCTGGACAAAAATGTGCGCGCTTTCAGCGCGGGCAGTTCGCCGAGTGGCCGCGTGAATCCGCTCGCAATCGAGGCGCTGACAACGGCAGGTATCGACGTCAGCGGCTATCGCAGCAAGAGCTGGGACGAAACGCGCAGGACGGTGCGCCGCAAATGCGCATCGTCATCACGGTATGCGACAGCGCGGCCGCCGAAGCATGTCCGTTGTGGCCGGGTAGTCCGGTCAAGGTGCACTGGGGCTATGCCGATCCTTCGAACGCACCGGGCGGCGATGAAGGCAAGCGTCAGGCGTTCGAGCTGACCAGACAGGCCATCGGCTATCGCATGCTGCAGTTGCTTGAACTTCCCCTGGACCGTCTGGGCGATGCCGAGCTTCAGCAGGCACTCAATGACATCCTGAAAAGCTGAACCCCTCTCCATCGAGTTGTCCCATGAACACCCCCAACGTCGCCGCTTCGCGCAAGACCGCTGCCAAACAGGCCATCAGCTTCTTCGAGCGATACCTGACCGTCTGGGTCGCATTGTGCATTGTCGCAGGCATCCTGTGCGGTCAAGCCCTGCCCGGCGTCTTTCAGGCAATTGGCCGGATGGAGTACGCTCAGGTCAACCTCCCGGTCGGGCTGCTGATCTGGGTGATGATCATCCCGATGCTGATCAAGGTCGATTTCGGTTCGCTGCATGAAGTGCGTCAGCACATCCGGGGAATCGGCGTCACGCTCGTCATGAACTGGCTAGTCAAGCCTTTTACGATGGCATTCCTCGCCTGGCTGTTCATCAAGCATCTGTTCGCGCCGATGCTGCCCGCGGCGCAACTCGACAGCTACGTGGCTGGCCTTGTCCTGCTGGCCGCCGCGCCCTGCACGGCAATGGTGTTTGTCTGGAGTCGCCTCACCGGCGGCGACCCGCTCTATACGCTCTCGCAGGTCGCGCTCAACGACAGCATCATGGTGGTCGCGTTTGCGCCGCTCGTTGGCCTGCTGCTCGGCATTTCCGCCATTACGGTGCCGTGGGCGACGCTGCTCACCTCGGTGGTCCTCTATATCGTCCTTCCGGTGATCCTCGCGCAGATCCTGCGCAAGATGCTGCTCGCAAGGGGAGAGTCTGCGTTTGAAGCGGCCATGGCGAAAATCGGTCCCTGGTCGATCACTGCGCTGCTCGCGACGCTGGTGCTGCTGTTCGCCTTCCAGGGCGAAGCAATCCTGAAGCAGCCACTCGTCATCGTGCTGCTCGCCGTGCCGATCCTGATCCAGGTGTTCTTCAATTCGGCGCTGGCGTACTGGCTTAATCGTGCGGTTGGCGAAAAGCACAGCATTGCCTGTCCATCAGCCCTCATCGGCGCGTCGAACTTCTTCGAACTGGCCGTCGCGACAGCAATCGGCCTGTTCGGGTTCAACTCCGGCGCTGCGCTCGCGACCGTCGTGGGCGTGCTGATCGAGGTGCCGGTCATGCTGCTCGTCGTACGCATCGTCAACCGTTCGAAGAACTGGTACGAGTGCGCCTAAACGCTATGGAAACGAACACATGAACGACGTCATCATCTATCTCAATCTGGGGTTCGGAGCCCCGAGTGACACGCTCGCGGTGATTCACAACGCGAACGTCGAACCCACGATCGTCGCAAAAAAAGACGGCAATGTGGTCATCGACGTGGAGGGCAAACGTGTCTGATCTTTCGACCGAACTGCCGCAGGTTGACCCGGCGCTGTTCCGCGTTCCCGACATCGACCGCCTCCAGGCCGCGAAAGCTTCTTCCCATCCCCCGCGCATCCTGCTGCTCTATGGCTCGCTGCGTGAACGCTCTTTCAGCCGACTGCTGAGCGAAGAAGCGGCGCGCCTCCTCACGGCGATGGGCGCCGAAGTGCGGACGTTCAACCCGAGCGGCCTGCCGCTGCCGGACGATGCGCCGGACACGCATCGCAAGGTGGCCGAATTGCGGGACCTGGTGCTGTGGTCGGAAGGCATGGTCTGGTGCTCGCCAGAGCGCCACGGCGCGATGACCGGCATCATGAAATCGCAGATCGACTGGATTCCGCTTTCGGTCGGCGCGGTCCGGCCGACGCAGGGCAAGACGCTCGCGGTGATGCAGGTAAGCGGTGGCTCGCAGTCGTTCAACGCGGTCAACCAGATGCGCGTGCTCGGACGCTGGATGCGCATGCTGGCGATCCCCAACCAGTCATCGGTGGCCAAGGCGTTCATGGAGTTCGATGAAGCCGGCCGGATGAAACCCTCGGCCTACTTCGATCGGGTCGTGGACGTGATGGAAGAGTTGGTGAAGTTCACGCTGCTGACCCGTGACATCGGTCCGTATCTGGTCGACCGTTACAGCGAACGAAAGGAAAGCGCCGAGGAACTGATGAAGCGGGTGAACCAGGCCAGTATCTGATCAAAGTCGCCCGCCGCGCCGATCGTCGTCGTGCGCTCGATGGCGATACATCAACAAAGGTCCCCACACGAGAACGGAGCACGTCATGGAAATGAGAGCCGCCGTCGACAACGATCTTGTCGGGATCAGATCCTTGTTGGCAACGTGTGAGTTGCCAACCGAGGACGTCACGACTGCACTCCTGCCGGGATTTCTCGTCTCCGTCGATGAAGAGGGAGCGGTAGTTGGAAGTGTCTGTCTGGAACCTCTGGGCGCTGATGCGTTGCTCAGATCGCTTGCTGTCCCTATGCATCTACGTGCAACGGGTCTCGGCACCTCTCTGCTTCTGGCGATAGAACGGGACGCCCGAGCGTACAGCTATGCCAGCTTGTGGTTGCTCACAACGAGCGCGCGGCAATTCTTCGAACATCACGGCTACAGCGCAGTCGAGCGGAGCAATGTACCGAATGAAGTACGTGAAACGGCACAGTTCATACGGCTCTGCCCGTCTACCGCCGTGTGCATGAGAAAGCTCATCGCATGAGCTATCACAATACGAGCCATTGCGCTCGACGGTCGACTCTCCGGCTGCTTTCAACGTCTGTTGATGGATTCAATAGAGCCATCGAACACAACACCATCAATGACCGCAAATGGCCGACAAGCGCACGCTCGCCGGCCACCGGCGATCACACTTCGGTTTGCTCAGCCATTTCGAGAGCATCGTCTACCTCGATCCCGAGGTATCGCACGGTGCTTTCAATTTTTGTATGGTCCAAGAGCAATTGAACCGCGCGCAAGTTCTTGGTGCGCCGATAGATCAACGACGCTTTCGTTCGTCGCATGGTGTGCGTACCGTACGCGGTGTCATCGAGCCCGATCGACGCGACCCAACGATGAACGATGCGCGCATACTGGCGCGTCGACACATGCGCTGAGGCATGCAGTCGACTTGGAAACAAATAGTCGGCAGGCTTCAATCCCCGCGCCGAAATCCAGGCAGAGACACTTTGACGAGTCTGCTCCGTGATTTCGAACTGCACTGGTCGATGCGTTTTCTGCTGCATGAAAGTCGCGCGAGCCAAGACATGACCTCCCATGTAGACGTCCTGCACTTGCAAGCGCGTCAAATCGCACGCTCGAAGCTTACTGTCGATCGCAAGGTTGAACATCGCCAACTCGCGAGCGTTGGACGACATCTGCAGCCTTGTTCGAATCGCCCAGATTTCACGGAGCTTCAGCGGAGGCTTCTGGCCGGTTAGCCTTCCCTTATTCCATGGCACCCGACGAGCGCCGGAAGAATTAAGCGTTTCCATGACAATCTCCTCTTCAACGAAGGGAGATCGATTGTGCGCTTTGCGGAATGGTCAATCTTCGACCCTCACCCGCCGGTCACACCGCAGAAATTGAACGGCCGGTATCGGATATGGACGAGCCTTTGAACGGCGGTTTTATGGGACAGCGGTTCGGCAGTGGTGGCGAGATGCCGCCAACTGTGAAATGCGTCAGCTATTCGAGCGCTTGAGGCGCATCGCGACTGAAAATCGCTCGGCGGGGTGAACGCTGACCGATACCTCGAAACTCTTCCCCTCCGCGTCCAGATAGCGCCGAACGATCTCGAGCGCCGCCGTCCCCTGCTCCACGCGCAGCCGTTTTGCCATCTCCCCTGAAATCAGCACCGCCTTAATTCCCTGCTGGATCTCCGCGATGCCGTGCCCGTAGCGCTCCTCGATCAAGTCGCTGATCAGCCGGTCGGGCTGCTCGCGTGCCATATCCGCCACGTCTCCATAATCGGGCGCGACGTAGACGTCCGTCCATCCCACCGGCGTACGAGCGTTTCCGCCGTCGATACGCAGGCTCGAAATGCGCAGAAATCGCGTCCCGTCCGCGCATTGCAGCGTCCTGGCGAGATCGCGGTCCGCAGCGATCACGTCTGTCGATTGCATGAGCCGCAGGTGCTCGGCCCCAAACTGGGCCAGATCGTCCACGGACGCAAGCGTCGGCCGGAATTCATTTCGAGGGCGCGACGACTCGACACGCGTTCCCGCGTTCTTGCGACGTGAAACCAAACCCAGTTGCTGAAGCTCGTGTAGCGCCGCGCGCACCGTATGGCGACTCGTGCGGTAGTGGTCCCGAAGTTCGAGTTCGGTCGGAAGGACAGTGCCGACGGGATAACGCCCGGAAGCAATCGCTTCGGTGAGTTCGCGCGCGATCTCCGCGAAGTGGGGTCGGTTCATGGTCTTGTCTCTAAGTGTCTTGTTCCGTGGCTACGGGTAAATCATAGCTTGCCTCCATATGTTCGAACATAATAATCTGCATATGTCCGGACTTATTGAAGCGCTGCTTGCTTGGTCCGCCGTTCCAGTTTGAAATTCTCGAGGTCGCAATGTCACATGTCACCGTTCCGATGGCCAGCACCGTGGTCGATTCCATCCTGTTTCGCGACGCCTTCGGAACCGCCAAAATGCGCGCTCTGTTTTCCGATCACGCGCTGATTCAACGCTATATCGACGTCGAGGTTGCGTTGGCGAAGGCAGAGGCGCGCGTGGGCGTGATTCCGGCCGATGCAGCCGAAGTGATCGCGCGTGAGTCGACGATCCAGCGCATCGATTTCGATCACATGCGCGAAGAGACCGATATCGTCGGCTATCCGATCCTGCCGCTGGTGCATCAACTGGTGGAGATGTGCGGGGACGCGGGCCGCTACGTCCATTGGGGCGCGACGACGCAGGACATCATGGACACGGCGGTCGCGCTGCAGGTGCGCGACGCGCTCGATTCGATCGATGGCGATATCCGCGAGCTGCGCACGATTCTCGCGGATCTGGCGAAGAAGCATCGCGACACGCCGATGGCCGGCCGCACGCATTTGCAGCAGGCGCTGCCCGTGACCTTCGGCTACAAGGTCGCGATCTGGCTCGCGATGTTCGATCGTCATCAGGAACGTCTCACGCAGATGCGCGAACGCGTGGCCGTCGTCGAATTCGCGGGCGCGGCGGGCACGCTCGCATCGCTCGGAGACAAGGGCTTCGAGGTGCAGAAGGCGCTCGCCGATGAGCTGAAGCTCGGCGTACCCGCGACGACATGGCACGTCGCACGCGACGGTTTCGCCGAAGCCGTGAACCTGCTCGCGCTGGTTACGGGCTCGCTCGGCAAGATCGCGCTCGACATCATGATCATGGCGTCGACCGAATTCGCGGAAGTCTACGAGCCCTTCGTCAAGGGACGCGGCGCGAGCAGCACGATGCCGCAGAAGCGCAATCCGATTTCGAGCGAGCTCATGCTCGCCGCAGCGAAGGCCGTGCGACAGCACGCCGGCCTGATGGTCGACGCCATGATCCAGGACTTCGAGCGCGCCACTGGCCCGTGGCATGCGGAGTGGATCGCGATTCCCGAGAGTTTCATCCTCACGGCCGGCGCGTTGCATCAGGCGAAGTTCGCGCTCGGCGGTCTGATCGTCGACGAAGCGCGTATGAAGCACAACCTGGGCATCAGCAAGGGTTTGATCGTCGCCGAAGCAGTGATGATGAGTATGGCGCCCTACACCGGACGTCAGCAGGCGCACGACATCGTGTACGACGCATGCCGCACGGTAAACGAGCAAGGCGGCACGCTCGCGGAGGCGCTTGCCGCGCTGCCCGAAGTCACGCAGCACTTCGATCGTGCAGCGATCGACCACATGACCGATCCCGCCAACTATCTCGGTCTCGCGCCGCAGATGGCGGATCGGGCCATCGCGCTGTCGAGCGAAATCTGAACGTAAAGAACATGGAGGAGCACGCGATGCAAAACGAACACGCATCACACGACGGCGCCATAGTCGCAGCGAAAAAGAAACTGCCGTGGTACCGCAAGCTTGGCATGCAGGTGCTGCTGGCGCTTGTCATCGGCATTGTGGTCGGCTTGTTGTTCCCGAAGTTCGGCGCGCAACTCAAGGTGCTCGGCGATATCTTTCTCGCGCTCATCAAGGCAGGCGTCGCACCGCTCGTGTTTCTCACGATCGTGCACGGCATCGCGTCGGCGGGCGATGTGAAGAGCGCGGGGCGCGTGGGCTGGCGCTCAATCGTCTACTTCGAAGTCGTCTCGACGATCGCGCTCGCCTTCGGTCTGCTAGCCGGCAATCTGCTGCAAATCGGCAAAGGCATGACCGGCGTGGCAGTTGGTGCCGTGCCTGCGACAGCGGCAAAAGCCGCGCCGCAGGGCTTCACCGAATTCGTCATGCATATCGTGCCGGACAACTTCATCGGCGCGTTCGCCAAAGGCGAGCTGCTGCAAGTGGTCGTGCTCGCGGTGATGGTCGGCATCGGCATTCTCGCCATTCCGGAGCGCCGGCGCGTGCGCATCAACGAAGGGCTCGATCTCATCTCCGAAGTGCTCTTCTCGTTCATCAATCTCGTGATGAAGCTCGCGCCGCTCGGCACGCTCGGCGCGATCGCCTTCTCGGTGGGAAGCAACGGCACGGCCGTTCTGATCGCACTCGCGCAACTCGTGCTGAGCTTCTATGCAGTGATCGTGTTGTTCATCGTCGTGGTGATGGGTGTCATCGCGAAGCTCGCGGGTTTCAGTCTGTGGCGCTTCCTGCGCTACATCAAAGACGAGATCTTCATCGTGCTTGGCACGGCTTCCTCGGAAAGCGCCCTGCCGCGTCTTCTGATCAAGCTGGAGCGGCTCGGCTGCGCGAAGCAGACCGTCGGGCTCGTGTTGCCGACCGGCTATGCGTTCAATCTCGACGGCACGTCGATCTTCATGTCGATGGGCGTGATGTTCATCGCTCATGCGTATGGCGTGCCCATCACGCTGGATCACCAGATCGGCATTCTGCTGCTGATGCTGCTGACGTCGAAAGGTGCGGCCACAGTGTCCGGCGGTTCGTTCGTCGTGTTTGCGGCAACCGTCACGTCGACCGGCATTCTGCCCGTGGAGGGACTTGCGTTGATCTTCGGCGTGTACCGCTTCATGTCGATGGCCATCGCCACCTGCAATACGATCGGCAATAGCCTCGCAACGGTCGTAATCGCCAGATGGTCGCGGACCTTCGATGCAACCATTGCGGAACGACATCTGTATCCCGAGCGCTATCCTGAAACCGCGCAGGCCGATGAAAGCCTTGCGGACGGCAATCTGCTTCCCGAAGACATGAGCGACGCGAATCCGCATCCAAACGGTATTCCACTCAAAAGCGCGCGAAACACGCCTTGATCCGAATGCGACATCTCCACAACGCGCGGAGATGTCGTGCAGCGCTAAGCGCAATCATTCCAGCCTGTGCCACTTGCTATGACCACGCCATCGCGAATCGAACATGACGCATTCGGTCCCGTCGAGATTCCGTCGGACCGATATTGGGGAGCGCAAACGCAGCGTGCCCTGGGCCTTTTTGAAATCGGTGAAGAGCGCTTCCCGACTGTGCTGATACGCGCGTTCGGTTTGCAGAAGCTCGCGGCCGCACGCGCCAACGTCCAATGTGGCGTGCTCACGCCAGAGCTCGCTTCGGCGATCGAGAAGGCCGCAACCGAACTGCACGAAGGAAGATGGGATGACCATTTTCCGCTGACTATCTGGCAGACGGGGTCCGGCACGCAGACCAACATGAACGCCAATGAGGTCATCGCGAACCGGGCAAATGAGCTACTCGGCGAACCGCTCGGGACCAAGACGCCGGTGCATCCCAACGATCATGTCAACCGCTCGCAATCATCGAACGACAGCTTTCCGACAGTGATGCATGTGGCGGCCGCGATCGAGTTGACCGCACGTTTGCGGCCCGCGTTGGAAGAACTTCGCTCGGCGCTTGCGGACCGCAGCCATGCGTTCGCCGACATCGTGAAAGTCGCTCGCACGCATTTGATGGACGCCGTGCCAATGACCATGGGCCAAACGTTCGGAACATTCGAGCGCCAACTGTCCAATGCGCTGGCTCGCATCGACGACGCCTTGCCCCGGCTCTTGATTCTGCCTCAGGGCGGCACAGCTGCCGGCACGCGGCTGAACGCGCCTGAAGGCTTCGACAGATTCTTTTGCGCGAATCTCGGGGACGTTACCGGCTTACCATTCGTCCCGAGTCTGCATAAATTTGAAGGAATGGCCGCGCACGATGCTCTGGTGGAGCTGTCAGGCGCGTTGAATACGATCGCGACTTCGCTTCTGAAGATCGCGAACGACATCAGGTTGCTCGCTTCCGGTCCTCGCTGTGGTCTCGGCGAATTGTTAATTCCCGATGACGGACTGACATCCTCGATCATGCCCGGCAAACGCAACCCTACGATCGCGGAAGTGCTCGTCCAGGCGTGTTTCCAGGTCATCGGTAACCACCAGACGATCACCCTTGCGAACGCATCCGGAAACTTCGAACTGAACGTCGCCAAACCCGTGCTTGTTTATAACCTGCTGCAGTCGTTGCGTGTGCTGGCCGATTCAGCCAACGTTTTTGCGAGACGCCTGATCCGTGGCATCGAAGTGGATCGCGTACAGCTCGCGACTAACGTTGATCGGTCACTACTCGCAGTCACTGCCCTCAATCCGATACTCGGCTACGACCGTGTCGCCGAAATCACAGCGAAGGCGTTGCGCGACCGTGTCACACCACGCGCGGCAGCTATTGCGCTCGGGTTTCTTGATGGCGATGAATACGATCGACTGGTCGACCCCGCGGTGCTCGCTGTCGGTAAAGTCTCGAAGAGGTAAATCGGCCCCATGCCGAACTTGACGGGTAAATCACGGCGCGTTCGCGCTAGATTCAACAGAGTCTAAACGTCGAAATCCACAGTCGACCGGTCGTTCCAATGGCTCTTCGGGACAGATGACCGGCAGCAATTGGCCGGGTTGGGGCGGTGCCCCCGGCAATTCGCTCGCCGGAAACCGGCCATTGAGCGAGGGCAAACGAGACCTCGGCTGATCAAGCTGAATATCGGCCTCGACCGGCGACTTCTGGCCGAGCCCAGCCAGAAAATGGACGCGTCGCTTGCGACGCGTCCATGTGCGATTCCACGATTTTGGCTCAACTTCGGAAAGATCTTTCGCCGAAGCACCACGCGGGTTCGGAGCTACTTCAGAACTTGTGCCGCATGCCGACACGAAGCGACACCTGCTTGTCGGTCATAGATGGAGTCAGCCCGGTGATCTGCGCGACGGAGCTTTGTCCGAGCGAATCGGTGCCGCTAGCCTTCTCGTAGACGGCGACCGTGTACACGTCGGTGCGCTTCGACAGGAAGTAGTCGACGCCCGCGCTGAAGAGGTTGTAGTTCGCGCCGCCCTTGCCGCCCGCACCGCCGTTGCGCGTGTAGTCGTATGCGAGCCCCGCTAGCAGCGACGGCGTGAACTGATACTTGGCGTTGACTTCGAAGTTGTTGAACGCCGCCGTGCCGCTATAGCGCAGCGTGTTCGGGCCGGACGACGAACCCATGTCCTCGAAGCGCGTGTTCGAATACGCGAAGTTCACGTTGGCCGATCCAAGACTGACGCCCGCGCCGACGCCCACGATCTCCAGCATCTTGGCCGACGCGTATCCGGCAAAAACGGGGTTGCTCTCCGGACTCGTCGGACTACCGAAGCTCCCCAGGTTGTTGGTCGTCGCCGGACCCGCGTTTGGATTCGCACCGAAGAACGAGGTGTTCGGATTGCGGATGTTCAGGTAGCCCGCCCCGATCGAAAACGGCCCCGCCGCATACGCCGCGCCCGCGCCCCAGATCCAGTTGTTCGAAAACGAGCCCGCAGTGCCGCCGAGGTTCATCATCGCTTCGACAGTGAGGCCGCGATAGTTCGCGCTGCGGTACTTGATCGAGTTGTTAATGCGGCGCGAGTTGAGCGCGTTATCGAGATCGCTCGGATGCGACGCCATATAGCCGCCCCACTGCGGCGCAGCGAGAAACGGCCCGTACATGTCGACGACGGGATCGTATTGACGGCCGAGCGTGACGGTCCCGAACGCATGACTCAACCCGACATACGCCTGCCGCCCGAACTCCGCGCCACCCTGATTCAGCGCGCCGTTATTGCTGTAGAACCCGCTTTCGAGCACGAACAGCGCCTTGAGTCCGCCGCCAAGATCTTCGGTGCCGCGCAGACCCCATCGGCTGCCCTGAAGACCGGCCGAACCGCCTTCGATCATCGCGATCTGATGACCGCCGGCGAGCCCCGACGCCGTTCGTGCCGTCTGCACGTTGTTCGTGTAGTTGAGACCGCTATCGATAATGCCGTACAACGTGACATTGCTCTGCGCGTGCGCGATGCACGGCAATGACATCAGTACTACTACAGGTGCAAGCGACTTCTTGTTCACGCTTCAATCTCCTCCAATATGACTTGTGTTTGCTTCAGTGACTCTGCTTGGCCATCGCGGCGTGCTGATCGGCCGTTTGCTCGGTGAGACGGATGAACAGCGTCATCAGGAACGACGCGACCAGCAGTCCAGACAGGAACAGCAAGCCATGCGTCGCACTCCCGTCCGAGCCTTTGATGTAGCCGATCGCGAATGGACCGACGAAGCCGCCGAGATTGCCCACCGAGTTGATCACGGCGATGGAAACCGCGGCGGTCGAGCGAGTGAGGAACAAGGTCGGCAGCGCCCAGAACGGCGACTTAAACGCATAGAGCCCCGCGAGGCTCAGGCTGATCATCGTGATCGACACGTACGGGTTCGTGCTCAGGCCTGCGCCGAGCAGCGCGGCCGCCGCGAGCGCGAGCGGAATCGCCGAATGCAGACGGCGTTCGTTGCGGCGATCCGAGCTGCGCGACCACATCACCATGACAATCGTCGCGAAGAGATACGGCACCATCGCGATGAGGCCGACTTGCGTGTGACTCAGCGTCTTCGAAAAGCCTTTGATGATCTGCGGCATCCAGTAGCCGACGCCGAGACTGCCACACTGATACACGAAGTAGATGAACGACAGATACAGCACCTTCGGATTGGTCATCGCCTTGAGCGAGCCGAAGTGCTTCGCGCCGGGGCGCGACTTCGCATCGTTGGCGAGCTGATTGAGCAGCCAGTCGCGCTCTTCGGGCTTGAGCCACTTCGCGTCGGACGGCCGGTCGGTCAGCCACAGGAAGCACAGGATGCCGCCGATTAGCGCTGGCGCGCCTTCGAGCACGAGCATCCAACGCCAGCCGCTCCAGCCGAACCAATGCACGTTGTCCATGATCCACGTCGAGAGCGGCGCGCCGATAATGTACGACACCGGGATCGCCGCCGTGAAGAGCGCGACGGTCGTCGCGAGCTCCTTCGCGCGGAACCAGTACGTCAGATACACGATGATGCCCGGAAAGAAGCCCGCCTCCGCGACGCCCAGCAGAAAGCGCAGCACATAGAGCTGCGTCGCGTTCTGCACGAAGGCCGAGATCACCGCGACCACGCCCCACGTAAGCAGGATGCGCGCGATCCACACGCGCGCGCCGAATTTGTTGAGCATCACGTTGCTGGGCACTTCGAAGAGGAAGTAGCCGATGAAGAAGATGCCCGACACGAAGCCGAACGCCTCGCTGGAGAGCGCGAGTTCCTTGTTCATCTGCAGCGCGGCATAGCCGATGTTCGCGCGATCCAGATACGAAATGATGTAGAGAATGAACACGAACGGAATGATGCGCCAGGCGATCTTGCGGACTAGCGCGCGTTCGTCGATTGCTGTCGATGTTTGCATGATTTATTCGATGATGAAATTGCGGCTTTACGCGTGCTGCGCCGAGAACACCATGCAGACGGGACTCCCCGATGCGATGGAAAAACCCGTGGGCTTCAGCGCGCCGCTTGCTCCGTCGATGGAAAACGCGACGATGCTGTCGCTATCCTCGTTCAACGCGTACATGAAGCGGCCATCCGGCGAGCTCGTGATGAAGCGCGGCGTGCGGCCCGAGGTCTGCGTCGTGCCGGCAAAACTCAGATGTCCCGTCGACCGATCGATGCTATAGATCGCGATGCTGTCGTAGCCGCGATTGGACGCATAAACGAAGCGCCCGCTTCTATCGACTTCGATTTCCGATGCACGGCTGTTCCCGGTGAACGTATCGGGCAGCGACGACACGATCTGCAGCGGTTTGAGGGTGCCCGTCGTCGAGTCGTAGCCATAGGCCGTCACGGTCGAATCCAGCTCGTTGACGACATACGCATACGCGCCTTTCGGGTGAAACGCGATATGGCGCGGCCCGGCCGACTCTCGCGTGACGACGAACGGCGACACGGCCGGCGTCAGGTGTCCGTCCTTGAAACGGAACGAGAACACTCGGTCCAGCCCCTTGTCCGGCACGATCACGAACTCGCCGGTCGGATCGAACGGATTGAAGTGCGGCTTCGCCTGCTTCTGCTCCACGCGATGCGGACCGATCGGGCCTTCGAGCTTCACGAGTTGCGTGAGCGGTTGCAGCGAACCGTCCGCGGCGATCGGCAGCACGGTGAGACTCGCGCCGATATGGTTCGACACGACGACGTAGCGCCCCGTCGGATCGATCGCGAGATGAACCGGGTTCTTGCCTTCGGTGCTCTGCTTGTTGAGGAAAGTCAGTTCGCCCGTGGCTTTATCGACCTTGAATGCGCTCATGTCGCTCAGATCGCCATGCACGGTGTAGAGGCGCTCGCCGTTCGCGGACAGCGCGAGAAACGACGGGTTGACGAGATCCTTGACGAGTTGCACGAGCGTGAGCGCGCCCGTCGCGGTATCGACGCGATAGACGCTGATGCCGTCGCCGCGAGCGTTGCGTTCGCGCGTGGTCCGCGATCCGACGTAAGCAAACATGGGTGTTCTTTCCTTGATGTTGGGTTGGCCGGCAGTCTTTCCGCTGGCGAGAACCGGTGACGCGATACCGCCGAAAACGGCCAGCGCGCCCAGCGACGCCATGCCCTGTAATACGCCGCGACGGCTCGAAGCGCTGGTTTTCTCCACGGATGGCTCCTGTTTTTCATGATCTGGGGTTTGCACTAGATTGCATTTTTAACCATTGAAATGCAAAAATACAGTCATGGAAAACACTAACGCCCCCTCCGAAGCCCGATTGAGCGTCGACGGAAAGTCGTACCGCTACGTCGATCTGCCCGCTCTTTTCGGCGAAAAACTACGCGAACTGCCCGTGGTGCTGCGTCTGCTGCTCGAAAACGTGATCCGCAACGGTCAAGGCGCCGAGCGCGATCGCGCGGTCGCCGGCATCCTCGAATGGACGGCGCGCGCGACGAGCGTGGAGGAAATCGCGTTCCAGCCGAATCGCGTGCTGATGCACGACACGACCAGCACGCCCGCGCTCGTCGATATCGCCGGCATGCGCGACGCGCTCGCCGAAGCCGGCGCCGATCCGTCCGCGCTCAGTCCGGTGCTGCCGGTGGATTCGTCGGTGGATCATTCGCTCGCGGTCGAATACTTCGCGAGGCACGACGCCGCGCCGGAGAATCTCGCGCTCGAACTGAGGCGCAACGCGGAGCGTTACCGCTTCCTGCGCTGGGCGTCGAAGGCGCTGACGGGCGTGCGCATTCACCCGCCGGGCACGGGGATCATGCATACGATCAATCTGGAGCAGCTCGCGACCGTCGTGACGACCGTCGAGCGCGACGGCGAAACGTGGGCCGTGCCGGATACGCTCATCGGCACGGACAGCCATACGCCGATGATTAACGGCATCGGCGTGCTCGGCTGGGGCGTGGGCGGCCTCGAAGCGCAAACGGTCATGTTCGGCATGCCGGTGATGCAGCGGATTCCCGATGTGATCGGCGTGCGGCTCACCGGTGCGTTGCGCGCGGGCGTGCTCGCGACCGATCTCGCGCTGACGGTCACGCAAAGGCTGCGCGCGATCGGCGTATCGGGAGAATTCGTCGAGTTCTTCGGGCCAGGCGTGTCGACGTTGACGGCGGGCGATCGCGCGGTCGTCGCGAACATGGCGCCGGAATACGGCGCATCGACCGGCTTCTTTCCCGTCGACGAACATACGCTCGACTACTTGCGTGCGACGCATCGCGCCGAAACATCGATTCGCCTCGTCGAGGCGTTCACGCGCGCGGCCGGATTGTGGTTCGATCCGCACGGCACGCCGCGCTACACGCGCACCATCGATATCGATCTCGGCGGCATCGGCATGCATATCGCCGGGCCGCGCCGTCCGCAGGATCTGCTCGACTATTCGCAGACGCGCGAAGCACTCGCGAAGCTCGATTTCCGTCCCGCGGCGCCGCATGCGTCGATGCCGAAGCACCCCGTCGCGATTGCCGCGATCACGAGTTGCACGAACACGTCCGATCCGGCGCTGTTGATCGCCGCCGGATTACTCGCCCGCAAGGCGCGTGCGTTCGGACTCGAAGTGCCTTCGTGGATCAAGACCTCGCTCGGTCCGGGATCGCCCGCCGCTGCCGCGTACCTCGAACGCGCGAATCTCATCGACGATCTGTCGGCGGTCGGCTTCGATATCGTCGGATACGGCTGCACGACGTGCATCGGCAATTCGGGTCCGCTGACCACTCCGATCCGAGAAGCGATGGCCGACAAGAGCGTGTACCCCGTCGCGATGCTGTCGGGCAATCGCAACTTCCCGGGGCGGATTCACCCCGATCTCGATCTCGGCTTCATCATGTCGCCACCTTTGGTGATCGCGTTCGCGCTCGCGGGCGATGCCGAAGCCGATCTGAGCCGCGACCCGATTCAGCATACGCAAGACGGCGAGCCGGTTTACTTGCGCGATCTCTGGCCGACGCGCGAAGAAGTCGCCGCGCTCGTCGAGGCCGCCGCCGATCCGCGCGACTATCCGCGCGCGTTCGCCATCGCGAGCAAGAATCCCGCGTGGCACGATCTGGAAGCGCCCGAGAGCGCGCGCTTTCCGTGGAATCCCGCGTCGACGGCATTGCGCAGGCCGCCGTTCGCGTCGGCATCGCAAGGCAGTCAGTTGGGCGCATACAGCGCGTATCCGTTGCTCGTGCTCGGCGACGACGTCACGACCGATCACATCTCGCCCGCCAGCGCGATCCCGAAAGACAGCCATGTCGCGGATTTCCTCGTCGAACGCGGCGACGATCGCAACGATCTGAACGTATTCGCGTCGCGTCGCGGCAACTGGGAAGTGATGGTGCGCGCCGCGTTCTACAACAAGACGCTCGTGAATCGCCTGAAGCCGGACGCACCCGTCGCGCATACGCTGCACGTTCCGAGTGGCGACGTGCTGCCGATCTTCGAGGCCGCGCAGCGCTATCGGAACGACGGCGATTCTGTCGTGCTCGTCGCGGGCGAGCGCTATGGCACGGGTTCGTCGCGCGACTGGGCCGCGAAGGGCCAGCGGTTGCTCGGCATCCGTGCGGTGCTCGCGATGAGCTTCGAGCGCATTCATCGATCGAATCTCATCGGCATGGGCATTCTGCCGGTGCGCTTCGCTTCGGGCACGGGCCCGGACACGCTCGATCTGCGGCCGGGTGATAAGCTCGACGTGGACGCGCCCGCCGACGCGCTGTCGCCGCGCTGCAAGGTGCCTGTGAGGATCGTGCGCGCGGATGGCGGCGTCGAGCCCGTCGAAGCGACGGCGGCCGTGGAAACGCAACTCGAATGCCGCCTGTTGCGCTCGGGCGGCGTCATTCCGCTGATACTGAAACGACACTTGACGACGCAGGAGGCCTGAGGCAGCCGACCGCGTCCGGCAGAAGGCACATCACATGATCGACCGCTCGATTGCGACTCAAATCATCGAACTCATCAGGAACGAAGGCCTGATGGCAGGCGCGCACTTGCCCGCGCAAATGCTCGCGGATCGGCTGCGCGTTTCGCGTTCGCCGGTCAACGAGGCACTCGCGCTGCTGCACGAGAAGGGCATCCTGACACGCGAGAAGAATCGCGGGTTCTTCGTCGCGAAGCCGGTGATCGACTCGCTGTCAGATGTCGTCGACGAACTCGGTCTTGCGGAAACCGATATCGTGACGAGCGTGTATTTCCGCATCGCCGACGACCGCCTGAAAGGCGCGCTGCCCGATGAGTTCTCCGAGCAAATGATCCGCACGCGTTACGGTCTCACGAGCGCGCAGCTCACGGCGGCTCTCACACGCATTTCGCAGGAAGGCTGGGCCGAGCGCAAGCCCGGCTACGGCTGGCAGTTCTCGCCGATGCTCACCACGCCCGACAGCCTGCTCAAGTCGTACCGGCTGCGTCTCGCGCTGGAGCCTGCGGCGCTGCTCGAACCGGGCTATCGGCTTGAGACGAAAGTGCTGGAGCGTTGCCGCGATGTCGAGAAGCATCTGCTCGCGGGCGGCATCGAAACCGACACCCCCGATCAGCTTCACGAACGCGGCGTGCGCTTTCACGAATCCCTCGTCGAGGCATCGGGCAACAGCTTTTTCATCGATACGATCAAGCGTGTGAACCGCGTGCGGCGTCTGCTTTCGTATCGCTCGATGCAGCATCGTGAACGCTATGCCGAGCACGCGAAGCAGCATCTCGAAGTGCTCGAGCTTCTGGAGCGAGAGAAGAACGAAGAAGCATCCGAAGCAATGCGCCGGCACTTGTTGCATACGCTTGATTCGCTCTCGCGAATCAGCGAGATTCTCGAACCTTGATAGCGCTCATGACCATCGATCAAAACGTCGTCGCCGCATTCACGCCGACCGGAAAGCTACGCGCGTCGATCAATCTCGGCAATCCGATCCTCGCCAACAGGAATCCGCAAACCGGCGAGCCGTTCGGCGTATCCGTCGATCTCGCGCGTGCGTTCGCAAAGCATCTCGGCGTCGAACTGGAGCTCGTGGTCTTCGATGCCGCGGGAAACTCGGTGCAGGCCGTGAGCGAAGAGCGCGCGGACTTCGGCTTCTTCGCGATCGATCCGGCGCGCGGCGAAACCATCGCGTTCACCGCGCCTTATGTGCTGATCGAAGGCTTCTACCTCGTGCGCGACGATTCGCCCGTCAGAACCAACGCCGATGTCGATCGCGCGCAAAATCGCGTGGCCGTCGGCAAAGGCAGCGCGTACGACCTCTTTCTCACGCGCGAACTGAAGGCGGCGCAGATCGTGCGCGCGCCGACATCGCCGGCCGTGGTGCGGACGTTCATCGACCAGCAACTCGAAGTCGCGGCGGGCGTGAAGCAACAACTCGAAGCGGATGCGCGCGAAATCGCGGGACTGCGCCTGCTCGACGAGCGGTTCATGGTCATCCGTCAGGCGATGGGCGTGCCCAAAACCCGCGGACCCGCCGCAGCGGATGCGCTTGCGCGATTCGTCGAGGACATGAAAGCGTCGGGTTTCGTCGCGCATGCGCTGGCGCGGCATCGGATCAACGGCGCATCCGTGGCGCCCTCAGTGCACTAGCCTCGTGGCGCATGACCGCTCGATCGAGCGCTACTGCGTCGCGTCCTTCCCGATTGAGCAACGCCATTGACTATCACGGTCAGTGACCGGATCTTAAGAGAATCGGTCATCGAATACATGCTGCGAGTGGTGCCGAGAACGGCTCTTCCTGGCCGTCTGCCGAAGACCGCAGATCGAGGCCGACGAACCGATGTCCCTCCAAACCTGCGCACTCGGGGGTATTCCTGCTGGTGAGGTGGTCGATCTTCGAAGGGTGGCTAACGAGAGGAACTAGTCACGGCAGCGGTCATGTTAGACCGAGTGCCTTCAGCGAGGATGTGGCGAAGCGTGAGACGGCCTTAGCGCAGACGCGCAGTTTGCACCAGATCTTTTTCGCTGGGGGACTAATCGGTGCTTTCCACAGACTCGGTGGATGGCGGAACGTGGCTCCTCGCGGCGAAAGCCCGTGCCGCAGGTCGAGCGCCCTTGATTGGCGGATCGGCGAGAAGCGACAAGCCCGACCCGCCAACTTGCTCGCACGGACGGATACACTATATTTCACCCAGCAGTCCTTTCGCTTCCTTTAGATCAGGTCTGTCGAATCCTTCAGTAAATGAGTTGTAGATCGGAGCGAGAAGCACTCGACCCGCGTCGGCGTGGCTTCCCTCATCACGCCACAAACGGGCGAGACTGATTGCAGCCCGCAATTCGAATGACTTGGCGTACTGGTCGCGAGCGATTGCAAGCGCCTCCTGGAAATGTCCCTCGACCTCGGCCGACGGAGCACCCTGCATCCGCCAGAGCTCGCCTTCCATACGCCTGAGCTCCGCCTCCCACATGTGCTCGTCGGTGCGCGTCCCGAGTTTCCTGGCTTCCGCGAGGGCCGCCAGGCCTTCATCGGGGCGGCGCTGTTGCAGGGAGGTGCCCGCCAGCATGCACAGGTATCTGCTCTGATACCAGCTGACACCCATTGCAAGGCGCTCCGTGCAACTCCGACGCATCAGCGCAAGGCCCTCCTCGCCCGCTCCGGCCTGCGCCATCGTCCAGCCCCGCAAGATCAGGCCGCTCAGCCGGAAGTAGCGCAGGTTGTGTTGATCCGCGAGATCGACGATGGCGTCGGCATGAGCGCGTACGGCGCTTGCGTCGAAGCGCAGTTCGTCGAGCCCTGCTCCGCCGTATATTTTCACGTGAGTCGTGAGCGTCGCCTGATTCAATTCAGCCGCATATTCGAATGCTTTTGCTTGCCAGCTTCTCGCCTGCTCCGGATGCCCGAGAACCCAGTAAATGACCGGCAGATACGCCAGCGCATAGAACTTCGGATCATGGATGTAATGCACGGGCTGAGGACGATGCCGGCTCGCATCATAGATACGCAAGATCGTCTCGAACGCGGATCGTGCCTCCACGAACTGCCCGAAATATATTGCGTTCAACCCCGCCAGCCGATACCCCGCCAACTGAAGCGCTTCATCGGCCATCTGCTGAGACGTGCGGCGCGCCTCGTCGGCCAGTTGCCGCATCATGTCGTGATCGCCGCGCACGAAGTGAAAGGCCCACTGCCCGCTAAGCGTCGCGAACAGAGCACCGGCGTCTCCGAGTCGTTCGCCGAGGATACGTGCCCGGTCGAAGGCCACGCCCGTCTCCTGACCCGCGTAGCCGTAGACAGCAATCAACGGCGTTCCGATCGTGCTCTGTATCGTGAGTTCCTGCCGATCACGCTCGGCACTCTCCGGAAGCATGCTCACCGACTCGAGCGCTCGGGAAAGATGCCTGATCGCCTCCAGGTTCGCCGAGCTTTCGGCGCTTTTCTTTCCCGCCTTGAGCCAGTAATCCGCGGCACGGTCCGGCCGTTGCGCTTCGGAAAAATGGCGTCCCAGCAACTCAGGCTCGCGTGCCACCCTTTCCGGAAAGCGTTGTTCGAGCACCTCTGCGATCCGTGCATGCAATTGCTGGCGCGTCCGGCGTAACAGGGTGCCGTAGGCGGCATCTTGCAAGAGCGCATGTTTGAAGAGATAGGATGCCTCAGGCGGGACGCCGCGGCCGAAGACCAGACCCGACGCGACGAGTTGATTCACGCCCGCGCGCAACGCCGGCTCGGATAGCGACGCCACCGCAGCCAACAGATCGTAGGGAAATTCGCGCCCGATTGTCGCGCCGATTTGAGCAAGCTCCTTCGCCTGACCGAGCCGGTCGAGACGGCCCATGAGCGACGCGTGCAAGGTCGCCGGAATGGTACGAGCCGGCGTTCTGGACAGCGTATTGGCGACTTCGAGTCCATCGAAGCCCGCTTCGACTACCGCCTTCGTCAGCTCCTCGACAAAGAGCGGAACCCCATCGGTGCGCTCGACGATTTCACTGACGATCTCCGGCGGCAGCACCGTGTCGCCCGCAATCGTATCGACGAGTACCGAGACATCGTCCTGTTCGAGCCGGCGCAACGCCATCATCGTGACGTGCGGCTGGCCGACCCACGGCGGGTCGAATTCCGGCCGGAAAGTCATGAGCAGCAGCACGGGTAACTGGCGGATCTGCTCGACGGTCCGATCCAGCGCCTCGAAGCTCGTCGGATCGATCCAGTGAATGTCCTCGAAGATGTGCACCACGGGCTGCCGTCGGGCAAGACCGTCGAGTTGCCGCAGAAGCGCGTCGATCGTCCTCTGCTTGCGTTGCGGCGGGCTGAGATGAACTTCCGGATGCCGTCCGATATCGGGCAGCAACAGCAGGTCGGCGATGAGCCGGCTTTCTTTCGCCGAGGCCGTTGCGCGCGCAAGCAGCGCGTCGAGCTTGTCGACCTTCGAGCGCGCATCATCGTTGCGCTGGAAGGCCGCGGCCCGTTCGAGCTGGTGAATGATCGGATAAAACGCGCTATCCACATGATGCGGAGAACAGAAATAGCGCAAGCGGGTGTGCGGTTCCTCTCCGATCCGTCGAAGAATTGCAGCGGCCATGCGCGACTTGCCGATTCCGGCCTCGCCGGATATCAGCACAACCTGGCCGCAGCCGCTTTTGGCCTTCTCCCATCGGCGAAGCAGCAATCGTGTCTCTTCGTCGCGCCCGACGAGCGGCGTGAGGTCCGTCGAATGAAGGGCTTCGAATCGACTATCGATGGCGCTCAATCCGATGACCTGGAATGCCTGAACAGCCTGCGCAAAGCCTTTGACCTGTACCTTGCCGAGGTCACGGTATTCGAACAGGTTTCCGAGAATCAGGCGTGTCTGCGGCTCGATGACGACCGCGTCGGGTTCGGCCAGGGCCTGCATTCGCGCCGCCAGGTTGGGGGTCTCGCCGACGATGCCGCGCTCTTGAGCCTCACCCGCTCCGATCAGATCGCCGATGACCACGAGCCCCGTTGCGATCCCTACGCGCACCTGAAGCCGGCCCGGCGCATGACCGGACGCCATGAGAGAGCAGGCCTCGATGATGGCGAGGGCGGCCCGCACTGCCCGCTCGGCATCGTCCTCGTGCGCCCGCGGATAACCGAAATAGATCAGGACGCCATCGCCCATGTACTTCGCCACGAAGCCGCCGAAAGAACTGACCGCATCCGCAACACATGTGTGATACGCGTTGATCACATCATGGAGATCTTCGGGGTCGAGTCGCGTAGCGAGTGCCGTTGAGCCGACCAGATCGCTGAACATCACCGTCACTTGCCGCCGTTCCGCCGAGGGCGACGGCAGCACGGTTGCGTGCGCCGGCGTTGCCGGTGCCTCGACACTTGCAGTGCCTGCACCGATATTCAGCCGGCTACCGCAGCCCCCACAGAATTTCGCGTGCGGCGAATTCGGATGCTTGCAGGACGGACACTCGACCGGCAGCAGTTCACCGCACTCGACGCAGAACTTGTTGCCATGAAGAACGACGGCCTTGCAGGATGGGCATTCCATAGGTTACCTGATCTTCCAGGCCGCTCCCCGCGAATCGAAGGAAACCGCTGAGAGAACGATCTCGCGCCGTAACGCTTTGGTCACTTGCGCGTCCAGTTCGACTGCACGGCTTCTGCCCGACGTGGTGGCCCATCGCTCATTGCGCCGCGTTCCATGCATGCACGGTCGTTTGCCACTTTCCATCGGCGCCTTTGGTCATGACCTTCACCAGCACGCCCTTGTAGGGGGTCTTCTTGCCATCCTTTTCCGCAACGGCCGTCCAGTTCGCGGTCTCGTACATCACGTTGCCGACGCGGTGGGCCTGCACGACGTCAATCGTATGATCGTGTACGCCCGCGTCGAAGTAGCTCTTGAAGAGCTTCTCGATATCAGCGCGTCCCTGAACGGTCGTTCCGTTGCCCGGCGAGACCACCGCGTTCTTGTCGTACATGTCGGCGAGGCCGTGAGCATCTCCCTTGTTGAAAGCCGCGTTCCAGGCCGCGTTCGCCTGATCGACCGCCTTGTCGTGCTGCGCCAGCGCCGTTTGCGAAGCTGCAAAGGCCAATACTGCGCATGCGGCCAATTGTCTTGAGAACTTGTTCATCACTTAGCTCCAAATGGCGAAGTCGCAGAACTGGACGACGCGTCAGCGCGCATGGTTAGAGGAAACCCCATGCTCGCGTTCGGCTCGCGCCAGTCAGCGTTTCGATGCCAGTCGCCCGTCTGCGCGTGGAGTATAGAAACCGGGCGTTCCCGTAATCAATTAACTCGGAGATAAGCGATCAAGGTAGCGCCTGGCCGGCAGGCTTACAGCGTGTCGCCGACCTCACGCTCGGCGGTACAACATAGCCGACGTGGTTGAGGGCGATCCGTGGGACCCGCCTTCAGCCGGCCCGGGAGATCCCTGAAGATCGCCGAGCTCGGTCCGACAGAGCATGGGGGTAACGGGCCATTGATCGTCTGCGTCAGGCAGCCGCCGGATCCTCAGCGGACACGTAAGTCGAGTGGCGCACCCGTGGAGCGCGCCACTCGAATTGCCTATTTCTGGTTCGGGCTGGCGTCCCGTCAGGATTTGATGAACTCGAGAAGGTCGGGGTTGAGGACCTCCGCGTGGGTAGTCAGCATGCCTCGCGGAGCACCAACACTTCAATCAATCTCTTATAGGAGGTACCAGCGATGCCTACGATCACCACTCCGGACGGCGTAAAGATCTTCTACAAGGACTGGGGGTCCGGTCAGCCGATCGTCTTCAGCCATGGCTGGCCCCTGTCGGCCGACGACTGGGACGCCCAGATGATGTTATTCCTTCACCACGGCTACCGGGTGATCGCCCATGACCGGCGTGGGCACGGTCGGTCCGAGCAAGTCGGCACCGGCAACGACATGGACCACTGGGTCGCCTACCTCGCTGCACTGACCGAACACCTCGGCGTCCGCGACGCGATCCACATCGGGCACTCCACCGGCGGCGGCGAGGTGGCCCGCTACGTCGCTCGCCACCAGGAGCGGGTCGCCAAGGCAGTGCTGGTGGCCTCGTTGACGCCGAACATGGTGAAAACCGACGCAAACCCTGCAGGTCAGCCGCAGGAGTGGTTCGACGCGGTTAAGTCAGGCATGCTTGGCAACCGGTCGGAGTTTTACCGGGCGGTCCCGGAGGGCCCGTTCTATGGATTCAACCGTCCGGGCGCCAAGCCGTCTGAGGCGGTGATCGCGAACTGGTGGCGCCAGGGCATGGCCGGCAGCGCCCAGGCCCACTACGAGACCGTATTCTCCTGGCTGGAGGACTACACCGAAGATCTGAAGAAGATCACTGTGCCGGTACTGGTCATGCATGGCGAAGACGACCAGATCGTCCCGTTCGCCAGTTCGGTGCCCCGCGCGGTCGACCTGCTCGCGAACGGTGTGCTAAAGACATACCCTAGCTTCCCGCACGGTATCGAGAATGCTCCCAGCGGCTTCTTTCGAAGTCTTATTTCAAAATGCGCATCTGAAAATTTGCGAGCGGAGCGCACTCCGACAACGCTGCGATGGAATACCGTGGCAGAACACGATGCTAAGCTTGGAATCCATAGACATTGCCCTCTCCTTCCAGGATTCGACTGGTTTGACCGCGGTGCTTCCGTCGATGCATAAACGAAAGCTACTGCAAAGATAGCGTTACTATCAGATCGAAGACTGCTATCCGCTAGTGAAAGCCCCACGTTGACGGTGTGGCAGATTCTCAGGAGCTCCGTTCATCCAATTGCGACATTCACTTCAGATTCCGTCATTGCCAACGTGGTAGTCCAGTCGCATATTCAGCAGATATTTGCGACTGACGTCACTGGCCGATTTCACATTTTGCAATTAGAAAATGGCAATCCTGATATGGCTTTCGATGAAAGCAAGATGCCAAGTCTGTCCGCGCCCAGCGCCGCAGTTCGCGACGTTTGGCTTTCTTCTACAGACGGCTGAAAACGGCCAGCGGTCAACGGGCAGGCCAAGTTATGCAGATCGAAGAAGTCCGCCGGCCCCTCTTGACGCTAGCGAATCGAAGGGACGTTTCTTGGGTAGAGCCGCCGTCTGGACGTCGGTGCCGAGTGCGGAACGAACGTCCCTTCATGGCCGATCCCAGTCTTAGAAAGCGCGGCCGCCTAGGCCCGGCGCAGAACGTCGCGGTCGGACAGCAGTCGGACCCACTCCGGTCAGACTACTTTCGCCGAACCCGTCAATTAGCCAAATCCCGGTTTTGCGAACTGGAATGCCACTAAGCGCTCGTCGGCGACTTAACCCAATCGGCCAACCTCAGCCGCCCGCCTAAGCGGAAACATAGGACTCCACCGTCGACTTTACGTTGGATGAGAGCCGATCTTCCAGCGTTTCGACGTCTTCTCAAAGGGGATACACTGAACTCCTTACCTCCGCTTGGAAGCCGACATGTCGACCGACGGAAAGATGACACCTCTGGTTATCGACGCAGTGCAGCTGTCACGCGTACGTATGGACGAGTTGTTGACGCGTGTTGGGGCCGGTCTGCCACCCGACGTTCGACGGGAGCTCGCTGCTGGACTGGAAGCAATACTCGTCGATGCGATAAGCCAGTTCTCCTCGCACCGACCAGAAACGGACGACTTCCTCTCCATCGCTGAGGCTGCCACGCAGCTATTCGTGTCTCGTCCAAACATCTCGAAGCTGCTGGAGCAAGGGAAACTCGAACTTCATCATGAAACAGGGGTCGACCGGTTTATCACGAAGGCATCAGTGCTGGATTATCTTGCGGCGCGAGACGCGGCAGCAGACGCTTATCAAGCTTCGGCGTCCGGGGAAGAATGAGCTCATCACCGACAACGTCACTTCATCAAGAGACGAAGGACGGCCGCGGGTTGGACGGCCGATTAGGGGGTCGGCCGCGGCGGACCGTTCTTCAAAATCACCCCCGGAAAGCGGCAAGTCGTATTCCGCTTCCCGGAACCGGCCAGTCGGCAGTGCGGACTACCAACACTCATCGGCCGTCCGACACTTAGAGGCCATCGGTTTCTTGATGAACTGCAACGGTCAGTCAGTCATCCTTGTCGCTTCCGAGGACAACGTTGCTTTTTAGTCTCGTCAAAGATCCGCCAGATCGCATTGGCTTAGAATTTCTCGCTGCGCGACGAGCGCGGGGATAGAAAGCAACTATGCGCGAATACCCGGTAGTCAAAGGGAAGTCCGCGCTGATGTGTGCGACCGTCTTGAATCGACGACGAGAACCAGAAACGTCCCTGGACCGCTTCCGAAGTTGTTACAGGCCGCGACCTGTACCGGCACGTTTAAGCTTCATAGATCCCGTGCATCCGGCGCGCGGCCATTAACACCTCATCGCGGCGATGCAGCGCATCCTTCGGGGCAATAGCTTTCGTGCCGTCGACAAGGTCGCCGAGCCACCCGCTGGGGTAGTGAAACCAAGCGGCGGTCTCCCACGGATCCGCAACTTCGCCGATTTCCCGCAGGATGTCCTTGATGATGGGAAGGGGCTGATACGCGTCATCGAACTGATACCGCGCGAAGTAATTTTTCCCATCGTAGAACACCGCAAAGACACGACATCGCCGCTTCCAGTCATTAGCGGGAAGCGATTTGCTTCGCGGCGGTAAGGCTTGCAACCGGTTAATGTCCTCGGATGTGAGCCACTCCCCTTCCTCAAACACTGCCTGCATCGTCTTTCGACGCAGAATGCGCTCTTGAATCAGCCCTGCATCGGGCTTCGTCAGCTTCGCGATTAACTTTGCAAGGTCGTCCGCTCGTGAAAGCACACTCGCGTCAAAGTCTGCGCCCAGCAAGCTTATTGCCTCCTCAATGCCAGATTTCAGTGAGGCTGCTACAGCCGGGCTTACGCCACGCGGTAATCGCACGGTGAGGAAGAGATCGGACGACTCGAGCTTTTTTAGCTTCATCACGTAGACCTCCCTTTGCGCGGAGATATCTCGACCGCACTAAGGCCACGCGTCGAGCGACTCGCTGAGATATTTTGCATTGTGTTCATGTTTGCGACTGCCCCTCCGCCGGTCGGCGCCGCATACTGTCAAGGAACCCGCGTGCCTGCCGCAGGCCTTCTTCCTCGGAGATGGTGCCGTCTCGCGCATACTCGAGCGCTTGGATTACGCCGCCCGTTGCAATCGAGCGCGATGAACCACAGTCTTCTTCGGCAGATAGCACAGTGTCATCCAACGAAACCGCCGCTTATAGAGCCGAGGTAGTCGACCGCATCGGCTGCCCGGCCATCCTGAATCAACTGGAGGATGGGCTTATGGCCGAGCCGCGACCCGATGGTACTTGAGGAGAAACAGTGCGCGTTCGACATCCGGTTGTACACGGACAGCCGCCGAAAGGGCACGCATAAAGTCATGTAGCGCGGCCTGCAGTCTCGGCGACTCCGGATGCGTATGAAGCGTGTTTCGATGGACGCCCGGAATTGTCGCGAGCTCTTCCTGCCGAATGCCGAGAAGGCTGGCCACATTGATGGCGGAAAGCCTGGGAGTCCCCGGATCGCTGGCGGACGTCAAAAAAGTCAGCAAACGTGTAGCGGCTCATCACATTAGCTTCCTGCTTCCTGCTTCCCGAATTCAGACGGTACGCTCAGCGTCCGCAACATGCGTTGCGCGGTCAGTTCGAGCGATAGGACAGTTAATCCGAAATCCGCCTATCAAAGCTGCGGTCGACAAGGCGAAGGTCAATCGTCTTGCGTCTCCTTAAGCCTAGTGCCTGGCCGCGCCGACATTCGTTCACGCACGTACTCTCTCAACGCTTAACACGACAGAGTACTGTCACCAAGCCAACAACTGTCGTAGCCGTTGGATCAGCCACGTCGTCTCCGGTCCCGTCGTCCAAGCCTTTTCCTGCACAGCCACTGCGACGCGCTGAAGCACCGCTTGGCGGGAATGCTGTTCGGCGTCCGTTAGCGCAATGGGCCGGAGCTGATCGGCGAGGTCCTCGCAGAATTCGTAGCGCTCGGCCCTTACTTCCTCCGAGGAGTTTTCCCGGTACTTTCCGTCCTTGCATAGGACCACGCAGACCTTTCGTTGGGCGCCAGCGACAACGCCGGGTGCGGCGCGAGGGAAGTCGTCAGGGACGTGAATCATCGGTACCTCCGCAGCCGTGGGCTGGACCGGTTCGTGGCGTAGCCAATCGCATCTCGAAGCGTGTCGCCGCGCGTCACAGAGGTGCAGCAGCAATGAATGATTGTGCGAACCAACGTTCCGCTCATGACTTCACCTCGCTGTCAACGGCTGGCTGCCCCGCTCCAGGTTGGTCGTACCGTTCGACAAAATAACAACGCGCACCTGTCGCTGACGAACGTACTGCCCCGGGCGATCTTCGATATCGCCGTCATTGCCCGGGTAAAAGACCGAGTACTCATGCCCCGATTCGCTGCTTTCCTCGAACGTCCAAGCCTCTGTCGGAACGGTGACCGCCGCGATTTCATCCGCTTCGTCGATCCACGACCAAGCCTCGAGAAACAAGACGACACTTTCAGGGTCAACAGCGGATAGACGCTCTACCAGCTCACGAACCTTCATCGATAACTCCCTTCGCCAGTAAGACCTTCGGGGACCTACCGTTTTCGCCTTCGATACCCTTGGACCGCTCGGCAGAAAACAGAGTGTCCGTCACGATTCCCTTCAAGGACCGAACCGGCGCATGTCACCGACGCGGCTCGCGGACGTGCCTGCCGATGTACGGCCGACCACGTATAAGGCGGCCAACCGCGAAGCCGAGCCCGGCCGCGCCGGCTGGAATGTATAGCAGAGGCAAAGAAGAACATAACAAGTGCCCCCATTCCAATTGCGACCAGTGCATAGTTACCCCCCGCTTGAAAATGAAACGTAGTTGCTTCGCTCAGCGCTCTACGAAGTCTGCGGCGGCGGTCAACGCTTCCTTAACCTTCTTGATCGTGAGAAGTTGAAGCGGAGTGGCGCCGCCTTCAAACTCGATCGGGGTCGTGAAAAGTCCCACTTGTTCCAACCGGATGTTTCACCCAAGCGTCGGATGACCTTCGCGAAGTCATTGCGGTGGATCACGGACGGAAGAAAGAAAGCCGGGTAGTACGGTTCCTGTCCGAAGTCAACGCTGAATCTGACCCGAAGCGACGTTCTTGCTAAGTTTCTTCTCAGTCATAGCGGCGGGCCTGCAAAAGTCATCTCGTCGGAGCACCTTTCCCTGTCGAACAAGCCAGTAGCGCTCGGAGTTCGCAAATCACGCTCTCGGTCGAAGCCTCAGGTACCGACGTTCGACGCTTCGAAGTTCGCTGTATGCGTCTGCGGAGATCTTCTTCCTCCTCACGAATCGCCGGAAGGTCGAGGTTGTACACCGTGGCAACGCCGGCCATTTTGCGTAGCGTGTCTTTAAAAAGTCGGCCAATCTCTGCGTCGGAAAGCTCAAGAATGGCTTCAATGCCTATTGGGTCGAAAAGGATGGCGGCGACGACCGCTTGACGGGTGGCATATTCGATTCGAGCCTCCTCAGGCGAAGTACTGGCGTTCGTCCACCGTGCGGGGCGTCGCATTTGCTTTCCTTTTGGAGTGGCCAAAAAGACTGCTTGGCGCAACCTGTTAATCGCCGTGGACAAAGTTTGCTCCCCCGGTTAGCTTTTCAGCGCTTCCTGCCCGATACCTTCTTCGAACATGTCTTCGCCACAAATGATGTGATTGAGGACTCTTACAAGGGCATCGAAATGGGCGTCGTTGTGTGTCTCGGGATTGCTGATTCCGAGTTGCTTCAAATGTTGACGAATGCGCGGACCACATACTGGGTCGGTCCATATAGCATCGATGCGGTCGAGACAGAACTCGTAGTTCTCGTAGTGAAGATTTCCGACCTTCATGATCCTTGCCAGCATTTGATCAAGACCTAGTCCACAGAAGAACTCTCGCTGCTTTGAGACGCGATGCACATGAAGTTCCTTATGCACATCGCGCTCGTAGGCTTGGGCCGAGGGGTGATGGAACGTGCCGACAACATAGAACGGTGTTGGCACACCAGCCGGGCTGCTAAGTTCGAAAGCCCGTTTGGCAGGGTTCCCACTACAGCCGATCTTGTAGATGCCCGGCATGGACTCGTTAGCCATAATGTAGAGGTGGTCGATTATGATCATGGCTTTCAGCACACTCCTGTTGGCGAGCGAGCATCACTGCATTACAACGCGCAGGCAGGCTAATCGCCGCACGCACGGCGCCACGCAGCGCCCTCCAACGCGCCATCGATACGAAACGGTCAACTCTTCCAGGTTAACTTAGCGAAGCGGAAAGCTTTGTTTACCGAACGAACTTCCGCCCGATGTTCGTCGAGTATCTGACTTGTCGAGCTTTAGCGGCACTTCCTTTATGCACAGAACCCATAGCGAAGGTGATGCAATACATGCATAACCTCCTCTCGATCTCCCTGCGAAAGCAATTCCAATGCACTGCGTCCGCCAAAGCCGATGGTCCGGCTGATGAGCCAGCGCGCCGCTCGGTCTTCCGACTCGAACGTCGCGAAAAGTTCCTCGCTCACGACTGGATCGATCGTGCGCAGCGCTTCCATTGCTCGACGGCCAGTGTCTTCCAAGTCAGCGTAAAGCCTAGCCGCATCGGCGGTCAGCGGTTCAAGCGGATTGAAGTCACTTGAGATCATGTTCGTTTGCGCTGTTGGATTACGATCGGAACACTCGTTTCTCGTGCAGCTTCAGTTTATTGCGTGCTCGGGACAACGGCTCCGGAGCCATTGATCTTCGACAATACGGCCTCGGTTCCCGCAAACTTCACAAAGGCGAGCACTCATCGCTTCTGCCAGTACGATCATGCCTTGCTGTTCGTCATTTTGGCCACACGTGTAGAAGCGAAGCCTGCCGAATTTCTCCTTCACCTGCCTGGCAACGACCTGCGGCGCGCCGTTCTTCGTCGCGAACTGCAACTGCAGGCATAGGGCGTCGATGAGGTCATACCATCCGTCTCCGCATTCGAAACCCCAGTGCGCAAATGGCGACTGCACGGCAGGCATCACCGGATCGTCGGGATCTGCAATCGGCTCGACAACGAAGATCAGCGGGTAGTCGGCGCGCAGCCTGGCATCCGATCCGGGACTCAATTTGCTTCCTCCTATGTCCGCGCTCATCTTCGCGCGCCAGCTGTGCCGGTAGGCGGGGGCTTAAGGCCGACGCGCGTGGGACGTATTTGTGGACCGGCGTGCGCTCGATCATGGCTCCTCCGCCCGCGGACGGACTCGTAGAAAATGACGAAGCCACGCATACGGCGGAGAGCCTCCAATTCACGACGCCGGTCTCCGGCACTGTCCCGATTGCACGCGCTTCAGCCCTGGTGAAACAAGCATGTCGTCGATGAGGCAATCATCGAGTTTGATATTGACACGCATGATGTTTTGCCTTGATGCTCTGGGGTTCTCCGCGGACGCGTGCGCTGAACGTATCAGGCAAACACGCCGTGCTCGATCCGTCCCAGCGTATCCGTCACGCTTTCTTCGCCGACGTCGGGGTCCATAAGGCTCATTGGCGTGGCGTCTCCCAAGGCGTCGACCAGTGTCTCGATCCAGGCGAATGCCAAATCAAGATCGTCAAACACCTCGGCGGCCCGAGCTAAGACACGCGCAACCCGCAGCAACTTAGCTGAGTTCTCACTGCTCCACCCCTCGCTTCTCATACGCTCCTCCTGACCACTCGACCGCGGGTCTGATATGGGACGCTATCAACGGACACGAAGCAAGGGCACCCCGGCCGAACAGGCCCTTGATACTCCTCCGCCGACGTTTCTCCCACGCTCACGATACGCCGCAGGCGACTGGAGCCCTTGTTGTCTAGTTCTTCGACCACGACGTGTCTCTTGACCACTCCGGCGGCAATAAACCTAATTGACGCGCGGTGACCGTTGGCAACCGAATCAGCACTGTCCCGGGCGTCGTCACTGCTAGCGAGCCCCGAATCATCACCACGTCGGCCTGAACGCCGTCGAGCTCGAGATAGACGACATCGTCGTCATCAAACAGCTCTTCGTACAGGTGCCAGGCGGGCAGTTCGCCTTCCTTGTCCTGATATCGAATCGTGCACTTGGTGCTCACATCACTGCCTCTGAGTCAGTTTCATATCGCCCCAATCGATGTCCACCAGCCAGAGCGAAAAGCGGTCAAGCGGGCACAGCGGTTGGCGGTTGGCGGTTGGCGGTCCTCACAACGATGCGCGATAACTCGGTGACGCATGGTCAGCTTCGGATCATAGATTGCTGTTTCGCCAGTGCATGAAGCGCTGCGTCGACATAGTGCTGCCGTTTGCGGTCGCGTTATTGCGCGTGCAAATCACTTCATCCCCGGAGACTGCAAGGCTTGCTCCTTGCGCCTGGGCGCACTCGAGAGCCGCGAGCGCATCGTGCGCGACATTGGAAATGTCGATTAAAGGATTTCCCCTTTTAGAGGGCGCCGCTGGTTGGACCGAACGCCGCAAACGTATCCTTTGGACTACCGACGACTTCGAATCCGTCGCCCTTGCAGAGCTTATTAGTAACTCCAACACGTTCACCCCTCGACAGCCCGCTCTCTCCTGAAGGCCTTGACGGAATTCGAATTCTTCGTATATCTCGGACAGATTCACTGTGACGTCGGTCGCGACGCAAAGTTGCGGCACTGAGCTGGAGTGAAGTATGCCGATAGCCCCCTCTTGTTCACTCAGCCCAGGTCGACACAGTGCTATCAACTCGGCGATGAACCGAATTAGCCACCAATGCAGGTCGCCGGCGCTTGCTCGCCGCGCGGCATCCAATGACCGCCACGACTGCTGCGTAGTATAGTAAAAAAAATATGTAGTGTCCAGTCAGCCAGTTAGTAGCCGGTCAGTTTATAAACTGTAGATTTGCGCGCTGCGATAGGCGATGCTCCTGCCCCATATGGCAGAAAACGTAGGCGCGCGCCAAACGGAAGTCCGCGGGCGAATCGCGAGCAATCTCAAAGTACTTCGCGGCAAACGAGGCATGTCCCAAGAGAAGCTTGCGGACCGTGCTGGTTTGCATCGCACCCAGCTCAGCGTCATCGAGCGCGGGCAGTCGAATGTCATGGTCGACACTCTTGTGGCCTTGGCGGAAGCGCTCGGAGTCGATGCAGTCGAGCTACTGGTTGAGAGTAACGAAGTGCCGATACGGCTCGAGGCCGGTCGGAAGAGGAAGCAACAAGTGTCGCCCGAGGATTGAATAGCAGGCGTCGCTATGATCCCGAAGCGGAGCTCCGGCTCACAGGCTATTGACGCCGACGAAGAAGCGACGTCCTTCGCAGTTGGAAGCAGGCGTGGTCGAGCATCCGACGGGGCACGGTGCCGGTCGGTCCGAACACGCGGCCCGACAATGCGACGAGCATAGTCACGATGGTGTCGTGCACGAATAACGGCACGAGCATGACTGCGCGGGACGGCCGTGATCGCGAGAGCGGTTCGGGCCAACTACATCCCGAATGCCCCAACCGTTGCCTGCCATTCCTGGGGCCGCTTTGACCGAATACCTGCGTGCCGACTACTCGCGGCCTCCGCCGGCATCTCCTAAGCCATGGACGATGTCCCAACCCTGGACGCCGCCCCAATAATGGAAAGCATAAAGAAAATTTGTAACTTCGATTGCCGCGGTATGGTCTGTTACAAAATGTAACAGACCCAAAAACCGATCTCTCCGGTTGACGAGTTGATATGTCAGTCTGGAAAAGTGCCGTTCGGGTTCAGGTCTTCGGGCTTGACCCATTTACGGGTGTGGAAATTCATTTGCGGTACCTCGCTTTCATTGCTGCGCGCGTCGCGGAGTTCTGTAGACGCGCGCCAGATCAGGGTTTTCCCTGATTATACCGAGATGAGGGTTAACCCGCAGAAAGCAAGGGATGAGACCGAAGCGCTATGCCACCACCAACGCCCGCGCCGATTCCATCGCGTGCCGCGCCTGCACAAGCGTCGCGCGGGCGTCGCGGGCATCGGATGCAAGGCGCAGAAGCGCGCCCAACTGCGCGGGATCGCGGACCAATTCGCGCAAAATCGGACCGATCGCCGTCGTGCCGTCATCGCGCAAACCGGCCGTCGCGGCGGTCGGCAACGTTCGCCACGCGGGATCGACCACGGCGCGGCACACTGCGAACGGCAAGCCGCGCGCCGTCGCGATGGCCCCGGCGATATGCGATTCCATATCGACGGCCAGCGCGCCCGTCGACGAATGCAGCGAGCGCTTTTCCGCCTCGGTCTTGACGGGCGCCGTGACGCCAGCCGTCTTGCCGCGCCGCGTGACGCGCTCGACGGGCGTGCCCGCGAACGCATCGACGATGCGCGCCGACCACGCCGCATCGGTATGCAGCTCGCCGAAAGGACCGCACACGCTGTCGGCGACGATCAGCGCGCCCGGCTTCAGATCCGGTGCGAGCCCGCCCGCCGTGCCGAAGCTGACGATTCCCGAACAGCCGCGCGTGAGCGCATCGGACAGCGCGCGCTCGAGCAGATCGGCGCGCGCCGCGAATACGACATCGACGCCGCGTCCGCGCACGATCTTCGCCTCGAACGCCATGCCGGTCACGGCGACGACGGGCGCGTTCACATCGCCGCCGTCACGCGCGTGAGCCCGTCGCGCGTCAGATTGCGATAGCGCGCGAGCGCCCACAGCGGGAAGAACTTGCGATAGCCGTGGTATCGCAGATAGAACACGCGCGGAAAACCGGTCGCGGTGAAGCGCGTTTCATCCCACAGGCCGTGCTTTTGCTGCGTCTTCAGCAGATAGCCGACGCCGCGCGCGACCGCCGGATGCTCGACGAGACCGGCCGCCATCAGCCCGAGCAGCGCCCACGCCGTCTGCGACGCGGTGCTCGGCGCCTGCTCATAACCGCGATAGTCGAGCTTGTAGCTGTCGCCGTCCTCGCCCCAGCCGCCGTCGTCGTTCTGGATGCCGATGAGCCAGTCCGCCGCGCGCTTCATGCGCGTGTCCGTCGGCGCGACGCCCGCCGCGTTCAGCGCGGACATCGCCGACCAGGTGCCGTAGATGAAATTCATGCCCCAGCGCCCGTACCAGCTTCCGTCGCGCTCCTGATCTCGCACGATGTACTCGAACGCGCGACGCGCCGGCTCGCTGTTCAACGACGTCTCGCCGAGTTGCGCGAGCATCGACAGGCAGCGCGCGGAAACGTCGACGGTCGGCGGATCGAGCAGCGCGCCGTGATCCGAGAACGGGATGTTGTTCAGGTAAAACTGCGTGTTTTCGGGCTCGAACGCGCCCCAGCCGCCGTCGCTGCTCTGCATGCCGACGACCCATTCGCGCGCGCGCGCAATCGACTCGCCGTACAGCGCCGTGCCGTTTTCGCGATCGGCGCGTTCCATCGCCATCGCGACGACGGCGGTGTCGTCGACATCCGGATAGTGCGGGTTCGCGAACTGGAACGCCCAGCCGCCGGGCCGCACGTCCGGGCGGCGCGAAACCCAGTCGCCGCGCACGTCGAGAATCTGCAGCGGCACCAACCAGTCGAGGCCGCGCCGGACCGCCGCGCGCGCCTTCGGCACGCCGGTTTCGAGCAGCGCGTGCGCCGCGAGCGACGTGTCCCACACCGGCGACAGACACGGCTGGCAATACGCTTCGCCGTCGTCGGCTGGGTCGATGACGAGCAGCTTGTCGAGCGACTTGCGCGCGATCGCGCGGTTCGGATGCTCGGGCGGATAGCCGAGCACGTCGTACATCATCACCGAGTTGGCCATCGCCGGGAAAATCGCGCCGAGGCCGTCCTCGCCGTTCAGCCGCTCGTCGACGAAACGCACGGCTTCATCGATCGCGCGTTCGCGGCCGGCTTTCGGCAGAAGCGGATCGGCGACGCGCAGAATCGAATCGACCACGCGGAAAAAGGCGAACCAGCCGCGGCTCTGGTGCCCGGCGCGCGACGGCATCCCCGTATTGACCGGCGGGTTCGTGAACACTTCGTCGATACGCACGCCGCGCGGATTGCGGGCGCGCGGGCGCTTGGCGTTGAGCACGAGCATCGGCACGATCACCGTGCGCGCCCAGTACGACACCTTCGACAGATGGAACGGGAACCACATCGGCAGACGCATGATCTCGACGGGCATCATCGGCACCGCGCGCCACGACACGACGCCGAACAGCGCGAGCAGGATACGGGTGAACACGTTCACTTTCTCCGCGCCGCCCGCGGCGAGGATTGCTGCGCGGGCGCGCTCCATGTGCGGTGCGTCGGGCGAATCGCCGATCATCTTCAGCGCGAAATACGCCTTCACGGTCGCGGAGACATCCATCGCGCCGTCGGTGAAAAGCGGCCAGCCGCCGTCCTCGCGCTGAATGCGGCGCAGATAGCGGCCGATCTTCGCTTCGAGCTTTTCGTCGGCGGTCTCGCCGAGATAGTGGACGAGCAGCACGTATTCGGCGGGAATCGTTGCGTCCGCTTCGAGTTCGTAGAGCCAGTAGCCTTCCGGATGTTGCGCCGCGAGCAGCGCATCGGTGGCGTGGTTGACGGCGGCGTCGAGCGGCGCGCCCGAAACCTGCGCGCCCACGGCCGAAAGGGATAAATCGTTCATCAGCGTTCCATCGATTGATTCAACAGCGCATCCGCGGCCTTCTGGCCGGAGCGGATCGCGCCTTCGATCGTCGCGGGCAGGCCGGTCGCCGTCCAGTCGCCCGCGAGCGTGAAATTGCGCCAGCGGGTGCGCGTGGCGGCCCGCAAGCCTTCCTGCGCCGGCACGGCGGCAAACGTCGCATGTTCATCGACGACGACTTGCCAGGGCGGCGTCGGCACGGCGGGCATCCGCACGGCCTTCGCCGCTTCGCGCCAGACCGCCTGCGCGAGCTCTTCGTGCGGCGTCGCGAGCCATTGGCCGGCGCTCGACAGCGTGACCGAGAGCCGTCCGTCGGCCGCGAAAAGCCGGTCCGACATGCCGTTGACGAGACACGTCAGCGGCTCGAAGCCCACGGGTGCATCGACGGCAAAATGCACGGTGACGATCGCGCGCGATGCGTCCGGCGCGCTCAACCCCGGCACGAGGCGCCGGGCCGCATCGGGCGGCACGGCGAGCACCACGCCGTCGCCGGGCGCGAGCGTCAGCGGGTCTGCGCCGTCGAAAGCGAGCGAGCTTACACGCTCCGTCGAATCCGTGCCGGATACCCCGACGGCCGCGACGCGCGAGCCGAGCCGGATCTCCGCGCCGCCGTACTGCAAGAGCCGCAGCGCGGGCTCGACGAACGCGTGCGACAACCCGCTTCTCGCGATGAGCGGACGGCACGCCTGGCCGCCTTGCGCGACGGTTTCGCGCAGCAGGCCGGCCGCGAGTTCCGCGCTCGCCTCGGACGGATCGGCGTTGAGCATCGCGCGCAAGAGCGGGCGCGCGAGCAGGTTCCATACGCGATCCTTGCGCCGCACGCATTCTTCGACCGTGCGGCCCGGTTTCGCCCACAGGAGCGGCAGAAACGGCAGGTAGTCGGCCGGCTGCGTGCCGGGCACGCGCGCGTCGGCATCGAAGATCCAGCGCGGCAGGCGTCCGGACGACATGCGGATCGTCCACGCGTCGCCGCTCGCGACATCGAAAAAAGGATAGTCGGGCTGCGTCGGGCCGATCAGCGTATCGGTTGCGCCGATCGCGCGCAGGTACGCCATCGTCGATTGGTAGCCCGAAAGCAGCAGATGATTGCCGTTGTCGAGCGTGACGCCGAGCTTCGTATCGAAGAAAGAGCGGCAGCGTCCGCCCGCGTGAGGCGCGGCGTCGAGCAGCACGACGCGCGCGCCGCGCCGTTGCGCCTCGACCGCGGCGGCAAGACCGGCGATGCCCGCTCCGACGACGAAAACCCGCCGGGACATCAGATCAGATTGCGCGCCACGATCCACAGCAGGCGCGAGCGCGGCGTCCGCACGCGCGTGCGCGGCAGGTCGAAACCGCGTTTGAGATTGGCGTCGAGCACGGTGCGATACGCCGCCGACATGATGCGCGGCGCGCGCACCTGCGATCGCGGCGAAGCCGCCATGATCGCGTCGGACTGCGCGTAGTGGCCCTTCGCGCGCTCGGCCAGCACGGCGCACACGCGCGGCAGGCGTGCGTCGCCGACGATGCTCGCCGGATCGCTCGTCGAAATGCCTTCGCGCGCGAGCAACTCGCGCGGCAGATACACGCGGCCGATTTCGGCGTCTTCGTCGATGTCGCGCAGGATGTTGGTGAGTTGCAGCGCGCGCCCCAGATGATGCGCGAGCCGCCGGCCGGCGTCCTCGTGCATCCCGAAGATCCTCACCGACAGCCGGCCGACGGCGCTCGCCACGCGGTCGCAATAGAGGTCGAGCGTGGCTTCGTCGGGTGCGACGATATCGCCGGCGGCGTCCATCGCCATGCCGTCGATCACGGCGTGGAAGTCGTCGCGGGAAAGCCGGAAAGCCTGGATGTGCTGCGTGAGCGCTTCGAGCGATTTCTTCGGCGCGCCGGCGTAGCACGCATCGATGTCCTCGCGCCACTGGTCGAGCGCGAGCGCGCGCTCGCGGCGCGGCAGCGTGCCTTCGTCGGCGATGTCGTCGACCGCGCGGCAGAACGCGTAAATCTGGTACATCGCGTCGCGCTGCGCAGCCGGAAGGATACGCATCGCGAGATAAAACGAGCTTCCCGACGACGTTTTCGCGGCGTCGGGGGCAGGATCGTCAGCGATGATGTTGGAAACGGCCAAGACGAACTCCGCTGTGGCGCCCCCACGGGCAAATTAAGAGATCGGGCGCCGGACCCGACGCGGCCCGGCGCGCGCGGAACCACCTGGCGCTGAGCGGGACGATCAAGGAAGAAAGCCGGCGCGAGCCGGCTGCGACTGCGCCGGAAGCGGCAAAGAGTATATCAATACTTTGCCCGATTGCGCCGGAGCCGCGCGGGGCATGGCGCGGCGCATCGGGCGCGGTTTCAGGGGCGGATTCAGGCGCGTTTTCAGGCAAATCCCACCGAGCGATTGCGCCCTTCGCGCTTGGCCGTGTAAAGCGCCGCATCCGCCTCGTTGATGAGCGCTTCGTACGACGACGTCACGCCGGTGCGCGCACGCGCCACGCCGACGCTCGCCGTCACGGGCACGCGCGCGTTCTGCACGTCGACGGGCGTCTCGCCGATCTCCCTCCGCACTTTCTCCGCGACGATCATCGCGTCGTCGAAATTCGTGCACGGCAAGAGCAGCGCGAATTCCTCGCCGCCAAAACGCCCGAACACGTCCTGCACGCGCACGGCCTTGGCGACGCGCTCGGCCATCACGCGCAGGACCGTATCGCCGACGAGGTGGCCGCGATCGTCGTTGATGCGTTTGAAATGGTCGAGATCGAAGAGCAGCATCGACAGTTCGCCGCCGTAGCGATGCCAGCGCTGGAATTCGTCGCGCAATCGCAGCTCGAAATAGCGCCGGTTCGCGATGCCGGTCAAGCCGTCGCGGTCCGCGAATTCCTGCAGTTTCGCGACGGCTTCGTCCCGGGCGCGCTGCATCATGCTCGCGTGCGTCACGTCGGAAATCGTCACGCAGACGGCGCGCACGTCCCCCTCCAGCGTGAGCGGCATGAACGTGCAGTCCTGCTGCATGTAATCGACGCCGCCGGTGATCGGCCGGTCGTGGTCGAACTTGAAGAGATACGGGCGCTGCTCCCACGAACTGAACGCGAAGCTCCCGAGCTGGAACACGCTTTCGACCTTGCGCGTGAACCACACGCGCGGCAGTTCCGGAAAGCTCGCGAAAATCGATTTGCCGATCACTTGCTCGGCCGTCTTGCCGCTGTGGTCCTGCATGAAGCGGTTCCACATCAGCACGTTGAGGTCGCGATCGAGCACGAAGATGCCGAATCCGACACGCTCGATCACCAGCTCGCTCAGCAGATGGCGCAGGTCTTCCATTCGTCAGAGGCTCGACAGCAGCGCATCGAGCGCTTCGCTCAGATGCGCGATCGCGTCCTCGGCCATCAGCATCACGAGATGCGCGCGAAAACTGTGGTCTTCGAGCGCGAAATTCACTTCGAGCAGGAGCGCCGTCTTCCACGCGAGCATCGCGGGCTGAAAGACCTCGTCGAGCCCGATGTCCGAGCCGAGCATGCCGGGCGGCGAAAAAATCGGCGAACGGCCGAGGCGGTCGAGAATGCACGACACGCACGCGCCCATCAGCACCGTCGCGATATCGAAGACGAGCTCGGTGCGCGTCGTCGTCGTGTACGTGGACTTCGTGTAGGGATCGTCGACGAGCGCGCACAGCTGATCGACGCTGCCGCTCTTGCAGAGCACGATCGCCTCGCCCTTGATGTCCGAGCGGAAGCCCTGGCGCACGGCGGTGACGGTATCGGTGATGCCGGTCATCTCCGAAAGCGCCGCGGATGCCTCCGCCACGCTCACGACGCGCACGCGCGGCACCGACAGCTCGATGAACGTGCCGAGCAGCTTCGAAAGACGCGTCGCGGCCTGGCCCATCGCCATGTTGGCCACTTCCTGCAGCGCGTCGCGCTGATCTTCGTTGAGGGCGGTTTCAAGCATGGAGACCGTACTCCTTCAATACGGGGCGCAGCGCTTCGGGCGTCACCGGCTTCGGCAGGAAGGCGATCGCGCCGAGCGCGCGTACGCGTTCCTGGGCCATCGGCTGCACATCGGCGGATACGACGATCACGAACGTATTCAGATCTTCGTGCTGCAAGGCGTCGAGAACCTGATAGCCCGTCATGTCGGGCATCGTCAGATCGAGGAACATCACCGAGGCGCGGCCGGCCCGATAGTGCTCGAGCGCCTCGCGCCCGTTGGTCGCGTAGGAGATCTCGACGTCCCAGTCCGGGGGCAGCGCGCGCGTCAGCACCTTGCGCGCGAGCAGTGAATCATCGGCAATGACAATCGGCAACGGCATGGTCGGCAGGATCTTTTAGGCTGTTTTCGGGCGGAGAACGGTCGTGTCGACGGACACGGCGGGCTCTCGTATGGATTACGGCATCCGCGCAGCGATCTTTATAGCGATGTTCACGGAAGAACCGGCGTGAGCCCTTGGGCCCGGCGGGAATGCGGGCGCTGTCGGTGATGCAGGTCGGCGGCGATGAGCCAGGCGCGTCGCCTGTCGACGTCGGCGCGCCACGCGGCGGGCGGGCGCTGTGTAATCAGCGCGCGCCCAGTGCGCGATGGATGCTGGCTCTCGATCGGCGTCATGTTGCCTGCCCCGTGCGTGATCCGGAGATCCCGGACCTTGGCCTTTTTCTCCTCGCTCGGTCGCGCTGCCTGCCCGCATCTGCCGGGCAAGCGGTACTTCGCCCCGACGCGCGCCGGGAGGCTGCTTGTATTCCCCGGCCGACGCTCTCAGCGGCGTTTCGGATCGGAGGATTGCATTGTCTGATTATCAGAATGTCAAAGCAACTCGATGAGGCGCCAAGCGAGAATTAATATGATGAAATAAGGTTCGATACGGGTGAATTCTGCTCGATGTGTTCCGATGCGCTGTCAGTCCATGCTTTTGTGTACGTTTGCGCTTCCAAGAATCTCGCTAACTGCGCGCCGCGTGCAAGCTTCGTTCGACGGCCGGGAAGGCTGAATCGCGCCGATCCGGCATGCTTCGTGCGTCCTAGTTGCGGTTGCACCGTCCACGCCCGCTACCGCGTACGAAAGGTACGGGCCATGAGTAAGTTTTCCAATTCGCTGCCAAAAATGACGCTGCAACGTGAGGAGTCCGACGCCGTTCCCGCCGCGCAGTCGTGGCAGGAGGAACCGCCTTTTCCGGTGGTGCCCGAGCGCAACTTCGCCGCGCAGCGCCTCACGCTCTATGCGTTGCTGGTCGCGGCGGTCGTGCTGCCGTGCGTGTACGTCGCCATCACCGCATACACCGATTACCACGCGCGCGTCGCCGACGCCTCCGATCTGGTCGCGCGCAACGCCCGCGTCGCGGAAGAACACGCGCTGAAAGTCTTCGATCTGAACGTGACGCTCAACGAGCGCATCGTCGATCTGCTCGACGGCCTCGACGCCGCCGCGATCCGCCGAGAAAGCGCCACGATCCATCAGCGCCTCAAGGCGATCAGCGGCTCCTATCAGCAAGTTGCGGCGGCATCCGTGTTCGGCGCCGACGGCAAGCTGCTCGCGACGAGCCGCATCTGGCCGACGCCCGACATCTCCGTTGCCGAGCGCGACGATTTCGGCGGCCTGCGCGCCGGCCAGAGCCAGCGGATTTCGCGCGTGATGGTCGGCCGCGTCGCCGGCGAGCAGGTGTTCAACACGGCGATCGCGCGGCGCACGCCGGCGGGCGCGTTCGACGGCATGGTGACGATCGCGCTGCGCCCATCGTATTTCAGCGCGTTCTATCGCGAGCTGATCGGCGATAACCCGAGCGTGTCGCTCGGTCTGACGCGCGCGGACGGCGAAGTGCTCGCGTGGTATCCGCCGCGCCCGGCCGATCGCATGGCGCTCGCGGCCAGCTCGCCGCTGCGCGAGGCGTACCGCGCGGGCGGCCGAAGCGGCGTCGTCAGGATGGTTTCGGGGCTGGACGATCAGCTGAAGATCGTCGCGTTCCGGCGCGTCGGCGGGTATCCGGCCTATGTATCGAGCGGCTATCCGATCGCGACGATCTGGTCGGCATGGTGGAAGCATCTGAGCGTGCTCGCGCTCTCGATCTTCGCGCCGTGCGTCGTGCTGTGGGGCGTAATCGCGCAGTCGTTGCGGCGCCTCGCGACCGAAGAGGAAGCGTGGGAGCGCTGGCAGGCCGAAGCGTCGATGCGCCGCTCGATCGAATCGGCGTATCGGCAGGCGCGCAAGATGGAGGCGCTCGGCAATCTCGTCGGCAGCGTCGCGCACGACTTCAACAATCTGCTGATGATCGTCTCGACCAACGTGCAGATCGCGCGGCGGCGCGGCGCGCCCGGCCTCGATCGCGAACTCACGGCGATGGAACGCGCGCTGAAAAGCGGCCAGTCGCTCACGCGGCAACTGCTCGGCGTCGCGCGCAAGCAGCCGTTGCGCAGCGAGATCATCGCGATCGGCAAATGGGTGCCGGCGGGGCGCGAGTTGCTGCGCGCATCGCTCGGTGCGAAGGTGGCGCTCAGCGTCGAAGTCGCGCCGGAGGTGTGGGCGATCCGCGTCGATCCGGCGGAACTGGAGCTCGCGCTCATCAACGTCGCGGTGAACGCGCGCGACGCGATGCCCAACGGCGGCACCTTCACCGTGCGCGCCGGCAACGTGCGCTTTCGCCACGAGGACGGCTTTCCGATCACCGGCGAATTCGTGCAGATCACGCTCGAAGACAACGGCTTCGGCATGAGCGCCGAAGTGCTCGGGCGCGCGTTCGAACCGCTTTTCACGACCAAGCCGAAAGGCATGGGCACGGGCCTCGGCCTGCCGCAGGTGTTCGCGTTCTGCGAGCGCGCGGGCGGGCTCGCGACCATCGACAGCGCGATCGGCGCGGGCACCGCCGTGCGTCTGTACCTGCCGCGCGCGACGGCGGCGGCGCCCGGCGCGGCCGCGAAGCACGAACAAGCGGCGTCGCAGGAAGCGGACGGCTTGCGCGTGCTGCTCGTCGAGGACAACGAGGAAGTCGCCGCCGGCACCGAAGCGCTGCTCACGATGATGGGCCACCACGTCACCTACCTCTTCAACGCCGATGCCGCCGCCACGATGCTCGAAGCCGCGCGCGCCGACGCATCGGCCGGTTTTCCGTTCGATGTCGTGCTCTCCGACATTCACATGCCGGGGCAGATGAACGGCATCGATCTCGCCGAAATGATGCAGCGCTTTCACCCGCGCATTCCGGTGATCCTCGTCACGGGTTACGCGGAAGAGCTCGACCGCGCGCGGCAGGTCGGCGCGCGCGTGCTGTCCAAGCCGTTCGACATCGCGCTGCTCGACGCGCTCCTGCGCGCGATCCACGACGGCGCGACGCCTTCCGATCTGCGCGCGGCGCGTTCGGTCGATCGCTGAACCGCCCGCGCTGCAATCGACTTTTGCACGCGCGTTTGTAAAAGCGCCGGCTCCTTTTCCCGCGCCGTGCCGCTCGCGCCGGTTCACGCGCATCCGGCACGCGAGTTGCGTGAATGCCGACATGCGCGGCGACCGACGTCGCCGATTTTCGGAATTCGCCCATCCGCAGGAGGCGTACATGCGACACACCGTCATCGGAGTTTTCGACACCTATGCGCAGGCCGAGGACGCGCGCTCGGCCCTGATCGCCGCCGGCTTCCTGCGCGCGGATATCGAACTGCAGGCCAATCCCAAGCGCGACGATGCAGCCACGCCGTCCGACATGCCCGATGCCGTCACGCATCAGGAGCCGGGCGTGCTCGCCAACATCGAGCGCTTCTTCAGCATGCTCTTCGGCGGACGCGATCAGCCGCCGGAAGTCGCGCACTATTCCGAGGCCGTGCGGCGCGGTGCGATCCTCGTCGCCGTCGAAACGCCGAGCGTCGAGCAGGCCGACATCGCGCGCGCGACGCTGTCCGATCAGGGCGCGATCGATATCGATGAACGCGCGGCAAGCTGGACGACGCTCGAACACGGCACGTCCGCGGCGGCCGCCGATGACCGCGATCATTCGGTGCTCGACGAACTGGGCCTCGGACGCGGCAGCGCGGTGCCGGGACGCGAGCCGGTGAACGATCCCGACCAGACGCCGTCGCGTGCGCGGGCTTATCCGCACGCCGATGTCGGCGATCCGGCCGCGCTGACGCCGCGCGATTACGTCAGCGATCCCGCCGACGATCCGCTGATGCCGCGCGGCGGCATGTCGCAATCGCAGTCCCAATCCCAGTCGATGACGAGCGACGCCGAACGCACCGCCCGCGATCCGCTCGCCGGTCGCGACCCGGTCACGGGCCGGGATTCGTACGCGACGACCGGCGCCGATCCGCTCGCCGATTCGCTCGCCGGGACGCGCGCCGATCCGCTCGCGGCGCGCACCGAACTCGCGGGCGATTCGCTATCGGAGCGCGACGCCATCGCGGGCCGCGATCCGCTTCGCACGACCGGCGCGGTGCCGCCCGAGCGCGCTCCGTTGCCCGGCGTGCGTACCGACACGGCGTCCGAATGGCGCTCCGTCGAACCGCTGAGCCCGCTCGACGAACCCGCGACGCCGTCTCAGGCGGGCGCGGCGCGCGCGGCGGGATCGTCGCCCGATCCGGTTGTCGCTTCGGCGGGAACGCAGGCGGGCGGGCCGGTCGGACCCATCGGAAATCCGCAAAACGTGCCCAATGAATTCATGGAGTACGAAGACGACTTCCGCGCCGATTACGCATCGAAGTATTCGGCGACGGGCGAGCCTTACGAGGACTATCAGGGCGCGTATCGCTACGGCGCGACGCTCGGCAACGACGATCGATTCCGCAGCCGCACCTGGGACGATCAGATGGAATACGAAACGCGCCGCGACTGGGAGAGCAAGCACCCCGAAGGCGATACGTGGGAACGCTTCAAGGCGGCGATTCGTCACGGCTGGGATCGTGTGACGGGACATCATCACGTCTGAGTTCCGAGCCGCTCACGACAACGGCCCGCTTGCGCGGGCCGTTTTTTCGTGTGAACGGTGAGCGCTCAGGCCGCCCGATCCCGCACCCATGCGACGTACTTGTCCATGAACGTCTGCAGATATTTGCGCGTGTCTTCGCTCACGATATTGCCGTTTTCGTCGATGCGCTTTTCGTCGTGCTTGATGTACATCTCCGGCTGATTCATCAGCACGATGTCGAGGTACGCGCACACGCCGCGCAGATGCGACTGCGCGATCGCCGTGCCGATCGCCCCGACCGACGTCCCGATGATCGCGCCCGGCTTGCCGCCCCACGCGCTTTGTCCCCACGGACGCGAGCCCCAGTCGAGCGCGTTCTTCAGCACACCGGGAATCGAGCGGTTGTATTCCGGCGTGACGATCAAGAGGCCGTTTGCTTCGGCGATCTTCTGCTTGAACGTGCGCGCGGCTTCGGGAAAGTCGCTGTCGTAGTCCTGGCTGTACAGCGGCAGGCTGCCGATGTCGAGAAACTCGAACGAGAAATCGCCCGGCGCGAGCGACACCAGCGCATGCGCGAGCTGCTTGTTGAACGAACCCTGTCGCAGACTGCCGACGACCACCGCGATCTTTAAGGCCATGAGATCTTCCCCGTCAAAGGTATGAAAAGGCGGATGAAGCGTTCCGGACAACGCCGTCCTCGCGACGACGCGCGTGCACATGATAGGCGCTTCGCGGGTCGGCCGTCTTCATGCGCGCAGTCAATCGGGACTATTTTTGCGATGAATCGAGCAATGTACCTCGCGCCGCGCCACTACGCGGTTCACAGTGAGCTATCCCCATGGTTATCCACAGTTTCTGTGGATAAGTCGAGAGTAACTTTGATTCCGATAATTTTCTGATTCAACCACGAAACAAAGCGCCCCAAGTCGCGCAAAAAGGTCGTACGAATCAGAACGCATCCTTGCTGATCGCGTAAAAATCTCCGTATTAAGTGAGCTATTACTTGCCATCGCGGGCCCGCATTCATCCACTCTGAACAACAATGTGTTGGCTCAATCAGTATTTTTGTCCAATAGGAATCCTCCTAGACTGCCTCTCAAGCGTCGGCCCCGACGCACACGCATCCAAGAGATTCAAATGAAAAGCTCATTGATCGGCGGTCTCGTTTTGTCGGCGCTTCTCGCCACCGCGCCCGCTTTTGCGCAATCGACGCCTGTGGGCAAGACCCGCGCCGAAGTGAAAACGGAGCTACAGAGCGCGCGTCGCGCGGGCAATCTGGATGCGGTCAACGCGCTGAGCTATCCGCAATTGCGTCCTTATCAGGAACGACACGCACAGCTTCAGGCCGGCGTGCGCGACGGCTCCAGCGCGCACTGAACAGCAGCGATTTCGATAATCAGAGGAAGCAGTCTGAACTGGCCCTCCTCCACCGTCGGAATGAAGGTGGTTCGCCCGGTGCCCCGCGCCGGGCTTTTTTTCGCGGTCAGAGCAAAGCCGCGTTCAGTACGCGCAGCCCGCGATGATGAGACCGAAGACCGGCAGCATGATGGCGAGCTCCGAGGGAAAAAGGTGAGACGTTTCGGGAGCCTCCCCACGGTGAGCCAGCCGATACAGCCGCGCCTCACTTATAGCCGGATCATCGGGATCGCGAAGCAATTCGGCAGCTCAGTCACATTCTTAAGTGGACCACCCAAGCCGTTGTTCTTTAACGCATTCGACTTGCTTGACCACGATGCGGCGCGGCATGTACTTCGAGCCGCCCGGTCATCGTTTCGAAACGCGCCGGCTTCGGCTACGCGACGCGCTCCGCTAAAGGTGAGCAGATTCGGGAGTCAGGAAAAGGCCTTGTCGTCAGGCCGCGGCCCAGGAATTAAACCCAGTCGGCACAGCTACTTGCGCTTCCCGCGGTTATTTACCCGCGTCATGGATACGCCTTGAGGTGAGGAAATTCGGGAGCCACTCGGCGGACGGAACGGCACTTGCTGCTCTGTCAGCCCTCGTACTTCTCACCCACCCCGGCAACATGACCATCAAAAGACCTTGGGCATACGGCGCTGCGGCGCTGGCTCTGATCGGCGGCGTCGCGACGCTGGCTGCATGCGCGTCGAACGGGGCGCGCCCAAGCGGCAACGACAACGTGCCCGAACCGTCGAAGGCCGTCGACATCGATCGCTATCTCGGTCACTGGCACGAGTTCGCGCGTTACGAAAATCGCTTCGAGCGCAATTCCGAAGCCGTCACGGCGAACTACGCGCGTCGCGAGGACGGGCTCGTATCCGTCGTCAACGCGTGCAGGCAAGGCGGGCTGAGCGGTCCGTACCGGTCGGCGGAAGGACGCGCGAAGATCGTCCCCGGATCGAATGGGACGAAGCTGAAGGTGTCGTTCTTCGGTCCGTTCTATGTCGGCGACTACTGGATTCTCGATCACGCCGACGATTACACGTGGTCCATCGTCGGCGAACCGACCGGGCGTTATCTGTGGATTTTGACGCGCGAGGCGAAGCCTTCGGCGGAGTTGCGTCGCACGCTGATCGAGCGCACGCGCGCGCTCGGTTACGACGTCACGATGCTGCGCGAAACGCAGCAAGGCTGACTTTTCAGCTTGCCTTGCAAGCGACGAGCAGCGAGTTCTGATTGTTCTCGGTCGACTGGCCAAGCACGTCGTAGCCGTTCGGACAGAGCGCCTTCGCGTTGTCCGTGCAATTGCGCCATCCGCCGTAGGCGGGGCATTGAATCTGTTGCGTCGGACGTCCGTCGGCGGAGAAAAGCGGCGGCGCGCTGCTGCATCCGGCGAGGGCCCACGCGCTGCCCGCCAGCATGATCGAAAGGCCGAGTTTTCTGCCGAGTTCCGTCGCGCTTTTCATCCGCTACCCCTTTGATTCTTGGTCGTTATTTTTCGATTTCGGGAGTATGCCACGCGAAGCTTTCGCGACAATTCGCCTGTTCGCAAAAGTGCGTCAGACGGCGATGCCGAGCGCCGCGATCTTCTTGTACAACGTCGCCCGTCCGATGCCGATTTTCTCCGCCGCATCCGCGACCCGACCGCCGCTCGCGCGCAACGCATCCGAGAGAAAGCGCCGCTCGAAATCGGCCATCGCGTCGGCGTACGACACGTTCGGCGGCTCGTCGCCTTCCTGGGCGACGGGTTCGGCCTGCGCCGCGATCGCCACTCGCCCCGCATCGATGAACGCGGAGAGCGCGCGGGCGTCGATGTGCTCGGTTTCGGACAGCATCAACGCGCGTTCGAGCGTGTTGCGCAGTTCGCGGACATTGCCGGGCCAGGAATACGCCTCGAGCAGTTGCAGGCCATCTTTATGCAGCACGAAATGGCCGACGTGCCCCGGCCGCGTATCGGCGGACAGGTCTTCGAGGATCGCGTAAGCGAGCGCTTCGATATCGGCGAGCCGGTCGCGCAACGGCGGCGCGTGGATCGTCAGCACGTTCAGCCGATAGAACAGGTCCGCGCGAAAGCGTCCCGCCGCGACGAGCGCGGGCAGATCGGCGGAGGTCGCCGCGATGATGCGGACATCCGCGCGCACGATGCGATTCGAGCCGAGCGGCTCGAACTCCTTGTCCTGCAGCACGCGCAGCAGCTTGCCCTGAAGCGGCAGCGGCATATCGCCGATTTCGTCGAGGAAAAGCGTGCCGCCATCGGCGAGTTCGAACTTGCCGACGCGCCCTTTCCGCTCCGCGCCCGTGTACGCGCCCGCCGCCGCGCCGAAGAACTCGACTTCGAGCAGCGTGTCGGGGATCGCCGCGACGTTGACGGTCACGAGCGGCTTACCCGCGCGCGTCGACGCGCCGTGGATCGAATGGGCGAGCAGTTCCTTGCCGGTGCCGGTTTCGCCGAGCAGAAGCACGGGCGAATCGACGAGCGCCGCGCGCCGCGCCTGACGTTTCACTTCGAGACTGACCGGGCTCGTGCCGACGAAGCTCGAAAACGTATACTTCGCGCGCCGCGCCTGCGCGAGCGACTGGCGCGTCGCGATCAGTTCCTGCTGCACGCGCGAGTAATGCGCGAACAGCGGCGTGAGCGCCTTCATCTCGTCGAAGAGCGCGAAGCCGATCGCGCCGACCGTCGCGCCGGAGTCGTCCTTTAGCGGCAGACGCGTGACGACGAGCGGCTCGCGATCCGTTTCCAGCACGTCGAGCAGAATCGGCTTGCCGGTCGCGACGACCTCGCGCATCAGGCTGTTCGGAATCACCGCTTCGCAGTCGAGTCCGATCGCGTCGAGCGGATCGTCGAAGCCGAAGCGCGCCGCGTAGCGCTTGTTGATCCACACGACGCGCGCGTCCGCGTCGACGATGAAGGTGCCTTCGCTCAGATTCTCGAAGGTCTTGAAAAGCGACTCCATCGCGCGGCGCATCACGTCGCTGTAGTCCGCCGGCACGTTGATCCAGTCGTTGCGCATGGCGCCCAAAGTCTCCGTTTTCTCCATATCGAGACGACTATCTCAATCCGGAGACGCGCCCGCTATCCGCATCTGCACTAGTTCTCAATGCTGTATGCAGCTGTTTCGATAGACGAGGATGTCTCCTTTCGGAGACATTTTCCTGAAACCTTGCGATGTCATCTTCCCCTGATGCCTGTCGCGCCTGAGTTCCAGCACACTGGCACGGAAAGTGCATTTTGCACGCGCGGTGCGTTATCCATGCGCCGGCAGCGCTTCCAGAAGAGGCGCGCTGACAGTTTCAAAGAACAACCATCACGGAGACTCAATGTCGTTCATCATCGTGCTCGCCGCCCTGGCGTTCCTGATGCTCGCCGCCTATCGCGGCTACAGCGTCATTCTTTTTGCGCCGATCGCCGCGCTCGCGGCCGTCCTCCTCACCGATCCCGCTGCCGTCGCGCCCGTTTTCTCCGGCATCTTCATGGAGAAGATGGTCGGCTTCGTGAAGCTCTACTTTCCTGTGTTTCTGCTCGGCGCGGTGTTCGGCAAGGTCATCGAGCTGTCGGGATTCTCGGAGTCGATCGTCGCCGCAGCCATTCGATACATCGGCAAGTCGCGCGTGAATGCGGTGATCGTCGCGGTGTGCGCGTTGCTCACCTATGGCGGCGTGTCGCTGTTCGTCGTCGTGTTCGCGGTGTATCCGTTCGCGGCTGAGATGTATCGGCAGAGCAATATTCCGAAGCGTCTGATGCCGGGCGCGATTGCGCTGGGCGCTTTCTCGTTCACGATGGATTCGCTGCCGGGCACGCCGCAGATTCAGAACATCATCCCGACGACGTTCTTCAAGACGACTGGCTGGGCCGCGCCGTGGCTGGGCGTGATCGGTTCGCTGTTCATTATCGTCGTCGGCCTGGCGTTTCTCGAATGGCGCCGGCGCTCGGCGATGGCCAAGGGCGAAGGCTACGGCACGTCGCTCGTGAATGAGCCGGAGCGTGTGGAATCGACGTCGCTGCCGAATCCGATGCTCGCGATCGCGCCGCTGATTCTCGTCGGCGTTGCCAACTTCGCGCTGACGAAGTGGATTCCGACGTGGTATGGCGCGAGCTATACCGTGCCGCCGGAAGTGCTGCCGGGCGTGCATGCGCCTGTCACGACGGCTGTCAAAACCGTCGTCGCGATCTGGGCGGTGGAAGGTGCGTTGCTGCTTGGCATCGTGCTCGTTCTGCTGACCGCGTTTTCGCGCGTGAAGGAGCGGTTCGCGGTGGGGACGCGGGCGGCCGTTGCGGGGGCGCTCCTCGCGGCGATGAACACGGCTTCCGAATATGGCTTCGGTGGTGTGATCGCGGCTTTGCCAGGGTTTCTCGTGGTCAGCGATGCGCTCAAGAGCATTCCCAATCCGCTCGTCAATGCGGCTATCTCCGTTTCGTCACTCGCGGGGATTACGGGGTCTGCTTCCGGCGGGATGAGTATCGCGCTTGCTGCCATGTCGGATACGTTTATCGCTGGCGCTCAAGCTGCACATATTCCTTTGGAAGTGCTGCATCGCGTTGTGGCTATGGCCTCCGGTGGTATGGATACGCTGCCGCATAACGGTGCTGTTATCACTCTTCTGGCCGTGACCGGGCTCACGCATCGCGAGTCTTATCGCGATATTTTCGCTGTGACCATCATCAAGACTTTGGCTGTGTTCTTTGTTATCGCAGTTTATTACGCGACCGGAATTGTTTGATTTTTTTCGGTTTATGCCGGATCCCGTTTTCTTAGTGGTCTATTAGCGTTGCCCCTGTGCGGGGCGGCACCTACTTTCTTTGCTGCTGCAAAGAAAGTAGGCAAAGAAAGCAGCTTTTCAAGCCCGCGGTCACACGCAATTTGGGTAGTCCTCTCGTCCTAGGCGGCACTCGCCTAAAGAGTGCCCTCGAAGGACTAACCGGGCTTGGCTCGCGCACGGTCTGCCGCCCGAAACCGTTGAGAACGCTGGTTCAGCACGAAATGGCTTCGGCACAGCGCTACGCGCTGCCGCCGGGTATGCAAGGGAAACCGGCGAGCGGCGAGTGCCGTGAGATGGAGGCGCTAGTGGAGAAGCACATGCATCCCCGATTGACCGTTCGGCCGCGAAGCGGGCTGGAGCTATTTCGTGCTGAACCAGTTTGTTATGTGGTGCGATGTTACAGACCGTGCGCGAGCCAAGCCCGATTAGGTGTTTGAGGGCACTCTTTAGGCAGCCCACGATGGACGAGAGGACTACCCAAATTGCGTGTGACCGCGGGCGTATCAGTAGCTGCTTTCTTTGCTTACTTTCTTTGCAGCAGCAAAGAAAGTGAGTGCCGCCCCGCACAGGGGCAGTGCTAATAGACCGACACGATCACGGGATCCGGCGAAAAAAAAGAAAAAACCCTAATTTACGCACAGCAAGCCAACACACCAAACTCCGCAGAACCCGATCAAAACCCCGGAAAGAAGGAAAAAACCCGCATATGACCCAAACCGCATTGAACAAAGCGCTCGCCGGCAAGACGGCATTGGTGACCGGCTCGACGAGCGGCATCGGCCTCGGCATCGCGACGGCACTCGCACAGGCAGGCGCGAATCTCGTGCTCAACGGTTTCGGCGATATCGAAGGCGCGCTGAAGCAGATCGAAGCCACCGGCGTGAAAGCGGTCCACCATCCCGCCGACATGACGAAGCCCGAAGAAATCGAAGCGATGATCGCCTTCGCAAACGAGCAATTCGGCGCCGTCGATGTCCTCGTCAACAACGCCGGCATCCAGCACGTCGCGACCATCGACGAATTCCCGGTCGATCGCTGGGACGCGATCATCGCGATTAACCTCAGCTCGGCGTTCCACACGATGCGCGTCGCGCTGCCGCAAATGCGCGCGCGCAACTGGGGCCGCGTCATCAATATCGCGTCGGTGCACGGGCTCGTCGGCTCGGCGGGCAAATCGGCGTACGTCGCCGCGAAACACGGCATTCTCGGCCTGACCAAAGTCGCCGCGCTCGAAAACGCCCGCACCGGCGTGACCGTCAACGCAATCTGCCCAGGCTTCGTGCTCACGCCGCTCGTGCAGAAACAGATCGACGATCTCGCCGCGCGCGACTCGCTCACGCCGGACGCGGCCCGCGCCAAGCTGCTCGGCGACAAACAGCCGTCCGCGCAATTCGTGACGGCGCAGCAGATCGGCGATATGGCCGTGTTCCTCTGCTCCGATGCCGCCAGCGAAATGCGCGGCTCGGCGCTGCAAATCGACGGCGGATGGAGCGCGCAGTAACTGACGCGCCCCTATCGGCGACAAATCGCCACACTTGAGCGTTTCAGTCGGATTCCCCTAAAGATTGTGGGGCCAATCGCCGTTATGTCCTTGTAATAAGACGCGCGCCGCCTTCGAAAAGCGGCGCGCGACGCGAAGAAGAATCAAGGACATCATGCGCAATAACCAGCCCGTAACCCAGCAAGAGTTCGAATTCCCCGCCTCGGCGATGCTCGTCTCCGCCACCGACCTTTCCGGCAACATCCAGTACTGCAATCCGGCTTTCGTGTCGGTGTCGGGCTTCTCGCGCGACGAGCTGGTCGGCCAGCCGCACAACCTCATCCGGCATCCCGACATGCCGCGCGAAGCGTTCGCCGATCTCTGGTCGACCGTGCGCGCCGGCCGCTCGTGGACCGCGCTCGTTAAGAATCGCCGCAAGAACGGCGATCACTAATGGGTGCGCGCGAACGTCACGCCGGTGATGGACCACGGCAAGGTCGTCGGCTATCTCTCCGTGCGCGTGAAGCCGACGCGCGATGAAATCCGCGACGCCACCGCGCTCTACGCGCAGATCAAGGCCGGCAACGCGTCGCGACGCCTCGTGCGCGGCGCGCTCGTGAAGAACGGCATCGCGGGCAAGCTCGCGGCGCTCGCGAACCTGCCGGTGAGTTCGCGTCTCGCCACGGCTTTCGCCGCCGTGCCCGTCAGCATGCTGGTCGCGGCGCTGGCAGGATGGCGCGGCGTGCCGCCGCTGCCCTTCTGGATCGCGCTCGGCGTGAGTTCCGTTGCGAGCTTCGTGGGCTGGCTCGCGCTTTCGCGTCAGGTCGATGCGCCCGTCCGCACGATGTCCGGTTTCGCGGCGCGCATGGCCGCGGGCGATCTGACCGCCGACATGCCCGATGCGCGTCACGACGATCTCGGCGACGTGCAGCGCGCGCTCGGGCAGTTGAAGGCGAATCTCGCGGCGATCGTCTTCGACGTGCGCGGCCAGATCGGCGGCATGCTCGAGGCCGCCAACGAAATTTCGAGCGGCAACACGGACTTGTCGCGCCGCACGGAGATGCAGGCGGCATCGCTCGAACAGACGGCCGCGACGATGGATCAGCTCACGACGACCGTGCAAGGCAACGCCGACGCCACCGTGCGCGCGCTGGAAGTCGTCAAGGAAGCGCAGGCCGCGGCGGACGACGGCGGGCGCATCGCGAGCCAGGTCGAGCAGACGATGGCGGGCATCACGGCGGCGTCGCGGCGCATCGCGGACATCACCGATGTCATCGACGGCATCGCGTTCCAGACCAACATCCTCGCGCTCAACGCGGCCGTCGAGGCGGCGCGCGCCGGCGAAGCGGGCCGCTCGTTCGCGGTCGTCGCGACCGAAGTGCGCAATCTGGCGCAGCGCTGCGCGGCATCGGCGAAGGAAATCGAAGGCGTCGTCGCGACGAGCGTCGCGCAGATCGCGGAAGGCACGAGCCTCGTCGCGCGCACGACGAGCCAGATGCGCGCCATCGACGAAGCGGTGAACCGCGTATCGGCGATCATCATGGAAGTCGCGAAGGCGAGCGGCGAGCAGGCCGAGGGCATCGCGCAGGTGAATCAGGCGGTCGCGCATCTCGACGATTCGACCCAGCAGAACGCCGCGCTCGTCGAGCAGGCGGCGGCCACCGCGCAGCGCCTCGCGGAACGCGCGGTCGTGCTCGACGAAGCCGTGCGCCTCTTTACCGTGGCGAAGGCTTAGGATCGCTTGGTACTATCGGACATTGCCCACGAGGAGTGTCTCCGATGACCGCTGAGAACAATCGCACGGAAGAAGCGCGAGCGATGGAACGTATCGTCAACGCGACGCGCCAGGTTCAGTCCGCTTTCCTGGCGCTGCAAAAGCAGTTTCCGCCCGAAGGCGACGGCCGGCCTTCGCAGATGGCGCTGCAGACCTTCGACGCCGCGCTTCAGGAACTCGAAGACGCGCAAGCCGCCTTCGACACCATGCTCAACGATCTGTTCGACGGCAACCGCTAAATCGCCACGTTCTCGCGCGGGCCGTTCAGCGCGGTTTCATCGCCGGCGTCGTTGAGGCCCGCCCACGGCACGCCGTCGGCGGACTGGCGGCGCGCGGCGGCCACGCACGCTTCGACCAGCTCCCTGAACGACACCGCCGCCGAACTCGTACGCACGAGCACTTCGCCTTGCAGCGAACTTTCGGGGAAGATCAAGCCGACGATCAGTTCCGCCGACGGCGCGCGCTGATGCAGACGCCGCAGCAGGTTGCGCAGATACGGCGGCGACTCGGCGGCATCGAACGACACGACGCAGATGATCGTCACGCCGGCGAGATCGACCTCGCCGAAGCGTCCGCGCGAAAAGCGCTCGTAGCCCGCGAGGTCCGCGTACAGGCCGTGCTTGCGAAACAGCTGCACGGCGATGGTCGCCGCGAGATCGTCGAGCTCGCTTCTCCCCGCGATGCAGAGCACCGACGCCGTGTGGCCTTCCTTCTGCGCATCGAAGCGCGCGGGCGGCGTCTCGGGCGCGATGCGCGGCCCGTCGTCGGGCGATTCGAAACTCGCGGGCAAGTCCTCTTTCGGCGCGACGGTGACGGCCGTGTCCTCCGCATCCTCCAGCCCTTCGATGATGTCGAGCGCAGACTCGTTGATGCGCCGCAACTGATCCGCCGTGACGACGCCGCGCAGCACGTCGTTATGCGCGTAGCGCAAGCCTTCGAGCGCGACATCGTCGTAATACGCGATCAGAGAGCGTTCCTTGAGCAACGTCTCGGCCTGCACGAGCGCCTCGTCGGGATCGTTCGCGAGCAGGCGCTGATAGAAGTTCTCGGCGGGCGTGAGCGCGGGCCGGTCGCCGAACAGCACGTCGAGAAATTCGAGGCGATCGACATGGCGGCCGAGAATCACGAGGCAGAGCGTGAGCGGCGTCGAGAGCACGAGGCCGATCGGCCCCCAGATCCAGCTCCAGAAAATCGCCGCGACGATCACCGCGAACGGCGACAGGCCCGTGCTATGCCCGTACAGCAGCGGCTCGACGACTTGACCCGCGACGATGTCCGTCACGCCGAAGAGCACGATGGTCCACACGAGCATCGCCCAGCCGGGACCGACGGCCGCCGCGAACACGACCGCGACGATCGCCGCGATCCACGTTCCGACATACGGCACGAAGCGCAGAAGCGCGGTCATCACGCCGAAGAGCAGCGCGCCCGGCACGCCGATGATCGCGAGCCCGATCGAAATGACGATGCCCACGCCCACGTTGATGCCGAGCTGCGCGAGGAAGTAGCGCGACAGGCGCCGCGCGGCTTCGTCCATCGCGGTCGTCGCCCGATGCAGGTCGCGCGAGCCGAAAAGCCGTATCAGCCGGTCGCGCAGATCTTCGCGCTGAAGCAGGATGAACACCGCGACCACGAGCACGATGCCGGTGGTTTCCAGCGGACTGATGATCGGCGACAGAAAGCGCTGCGCGAGTTCCAGCGGCGTCGGCGTGGGCTCGTGCACTTCGACGGGCATCGGCTGGTCGATCGGCGAAGCGGCCGGATTGTCCTCGTTCTTCGGCTCCTGCTCGCGCGCGGGCGAAATCCGCTTCAGCGCGCGCGATGCGCGGCCGAGAAACTCATCGGCGCGGCCGACGGTCATCTTCTGCACGGAATCGATCTTGCGCTCGACGGCGACCTGATACTTCGGCAGATCGCCCGCGAGCTGCGCGACCTGAGCGCCGATCAGCGCGCCGACCGCCGTCAGCACCGACAGCGCGACCACTACGGCGACGATCACGGAAGGCACTTGCCCGAAGCGCAGCCGCCGCAGGAAATCGACGAACGGCGCGAGCAGAAAGCTCAGCAGAATCGCGAGGATGATCGGGATCATCACCGCGCGGCCGAAGTACAGCGCGCAAATGACGATGACGCCTGTCACGAGCGACGCCAACGCGCGCACGCCGGGCGCTTCCGGCGGCAGGATCTTCGCGGGTGGCCGGCGCGGCCCGGGTGCTTGCGGCATGGAAACGGCTCGCTTTTAGTGTGTGGTCGGCGTGGAACGGCCAGTGCGCAGGCCGGAGCAACGTTGCATTATGCAAGACGCGTGCCGTCGATAAGCCGTTCGCCGCGAATAAGGTGAGCGCCTCCGGGATTCAAATTCGGCTGCGATCGGTTCAATGGTGAGGCAATACGGGAGCGAGCGCGCCGGAACAAACGCTGGTCTGGTTGTAAGAAGGGTGATCGGCCAATGCACCGGCGCGCGGACTACACTGAATCACGCTCTGCATTGGAGTCCGCCATGAACGCGATCCGCGCTTCAGTCGTAGTCATATCAGCATTCGCCGTCACATCGGCGTTCGCGCAGCTTCATCCGAGCGCCGAAACCGACATGTACGCGCCGCAAAACAGCACCAAGCTCATGCCGAACGCGCCGCTCGGCAGTCAATACCCGACGCACGGCAACGCGCAGGCCGGCGAGCTCAATCTCAATCCGAGCGATCCGCGCGCGCAGCTCGTCAACGGCCTGCCGAACAACGCCAACAGCGGCGGATACGGTTCGCCGCTCGCCGGCAACAAGGCGAACGTGCCGCGCGGCGAATAAATGACGTGGGTCCGCGCACCGAAAGCGCGCTCACCATTCTCGTTTCGAGAATGGTGATTTGAAAATCGACGGGATTCTCCTCATCGCGGCAAGAACCGATACTCGATTCACAGGACGGGACGTCTCCCGGCCATCAACCGAATCAGGGAATCTGCCGTGAAGATCTATCACCATCCGCTGTCCGGGCACTCGCACCGCGCGCGTCTCTTCCTGAATCTGCTGGGCGTCGAACACGAAGAAGCGTTCGTCGATCTCGCCGCCGCCGCGCACAAGACGCCCGACTATCTGAAGCTGAACCGCTTCGGCCAGATTCCCGTGCTCGTCGATGGCGGCACGGTCATCGCCGATTCGAACGCGATCCTCGTCTATCTCGCGAAAAAAGCCGGCAACACGAAGTGGCTGCCCGAAACGCCCGCCGAAGCCGCCGCCGTGCAGCGCTGGCTCTCCGTCGCGGCCGGGCAGATCGCGTTCGGTCCCGCCGCCGCGCGTCTCATCACCGTGTTCGGCGCGAAGTTCGACGCGAACGAAGTCATCGCCCGCGCGCACAACGTCCTCAAGGTGCTCGACGCGGAACTGGCGAATCGCGACTGGATCGCCGATATCGACGAGACCGCCGCCGCGCACCCGACCATCGCGGATGTCGCGCTCTACAGCTATATCTCGAGCGCGCCCGAAGGCAACGTCGACCTTTCCGCCTACGCGAACGTGAACGCGTGGCTGAAGCGCGTCGAAGCGCTGAAGGGTTTCGTTCCGTTCCAAAAGACGGCCGCGGGTCTCGCGGCGTAAAGTGAGCGCGGCGGCCGGCTCGCGCCGTGCCGCCGCGCCCGAATCGAAGAGGCATACGATCATGTCCGCTTCCGCGCTTGGCAATGTCAAACAGGTCGCCACGCCCTCGCCGTGGCATCGCGGCGAACTCGCCATTCAGAAGGCTTTCGGCGTCGACGAGCGCATGGACGGCGTCGGCCGGCGCGTCGTGCGCGATTACATGCCGGATCAGCATCGCCAGTTCTTCGGGCAACTGCCGTTCATCGTGGCCGGTTCCGTCGATGAACGCGGCGATCCGTGGGCGACGCTGCTCGCCGGGCATCCCGGCTTCATGCACGCGACCGATGCCAAAACGCTGTCGATGAGCCCCGCCCGCGATCCGCTCGATCCCGCCGACGCCGGCATGCACGATGGCGCGTCGATCGGCCTGCTCGGCATCGAAATGCACACGCGCCGCCGCAATCGCATGAACGGCGTGATTCATCGCGATGGCGCGAACCTCGCGTTCGACGTGGCCGTCGAACAGAGCTTCGGCAATTGCCCGCAGTACATCCAGTTGCGCGATTTCGAGTTCGTGCGCGATGCTTCCTTGCCGTCGCCGGTCGAGCCGCTCGAATCCGACGCCCTTTCGCCGCGCGCAAAAGCGATGGTCGCGAACGCGGATACGTTCTTCGTCGCGTCGTATTTCGATCGCGAGGACGGGCATCGGCAAGTGGACGTGTCGCATCGCGGCGGCAAACCGGGTTTCGTGCGTCTGTCGGACGACGGCTCGCTCACGATTCCGGATTTCGCCGGCAATCTCTTCTTCAACACGCTCGGCAACATTCTCGTGAACGCTCGCGCGGGGCTCGTGTTCGCGGACTTCGAAACCGGCGACATGCTGCAGCTCGCGGGCGACGCGGAAGTGCTGCTCGACTCGCCCGAAACCGCCGCATTTCAGGGCGCGGAACGGCTGTGGCGCTTCACGCCGCGCCGCATCGTGTATCGCGCCGAGGCGCTGCCCTTGCGATGGAAAGCGCGCAGCGACGGCGCATCGCCCAATTCGCTGATGACCGGCGACTGGACGCAAGTGGCCGAGCGCCTGAAGGCGGCCACGCTCGCGAACGTGTGGCGCGCGTTTCGCGTGAGCAGAATCGTCGATGAAAGCGATGCGATCCGCTCGTTCCATCTCGAACCCGCCGATGGCGCGGGCATCGTTCCGCACAAGGCCGGTCAGCATCTGCCGATCCGCGTGACGCTGCCGGGCGAGGCGAAACCGCAGATTCGCACGTACACGCTGTCGGTCGCGCCGTCGGACGGCGTGTATCGCATCAGCGTGAAGCGCGACGGGCGCGTGTCGGCACATCTGCACGACACGCTGAAAGCGGGCGACGTCATCGAGGCGCGCGCGCCCGCCGGAGACTTCACGATCGATCCGTTCGAGCAGCGTCCCGCCGTGCTGATGGCGGCGGGCGTCGGCATCACGCCGATGCTCGCGATGTTGCGGCACATCGTCTACGAAGGCTTGAGGAAGCGCCGCGTGCGGCCGGTGTGGATGATCGTGTCGGCGCATTCGCTCGCGAGCCGCGCGTTCTCGCGCGAAATCGATGCGCTCGCGCAGAGCGCGGGCGGCGCGGTGACCGTGATCCGCGTGCTCAGCGACACGAACGGCGCGCAAATGGACCGCGATTACGACGTGTCCGGGCGCATCGACATCGATCTGCTGACGAGCCGTCTGCCCTTCAACGACTACGACTTCTATCTGTGCGGGCCGGGCGCGTTCATGCAGTCGATCTACGATGGCCTGCGCGCGCTCAATGTCGCCGATGCGCGCGTGCATGCGGAAGCGTTCGGTCCATCGGCGCTCAAGCGCACGGCGGATCGCGGCGCCGACGTCAAGCCGATGCGTCCCGCCGCGACCGAGCCCGTGAAGATCGAATTCCTGAAGTCGGGCGCGAGCGCGCAATGGCAGCCGGGCAGCGGCACCTTGCTGGAACTCGCCGAAGCGAGCGGTCTGTCGCCCGAGTTCAACTGCCGCGGCGGCACTTGCGGCACATGCCGGACGCGCATCGCGAAAGGCGCGGTGTCGTATGAAAGCGAGCCGGCGTTTCATGTCGGCGATGACGAAGCGCTGATCTGCTGCGCGATGCCCGCCGCCGAAGGAGACACGCTCGAACTCGATCTGTAACGATTGTGCCCCGCGCGCATATCCGTGAGAATGCACGGCATCTCAAGCCTGCATGTCTCGTGCTTTCCCATGGACCGTTTACAGGCAATGACGACCTTCGTCACGGTGGTCGAAACCGGCGGCTTCGCATCGGCGGCGCGCAAGCTCGACGTGTCGCCGTCGGTCGTGAGCCGCGTCGTGACGGAACTCGAAGAACATCTCGGCGTGCGCCTGCTCACGCGCACCACACGCGTCGTGCGTCTCACCGACGCCGGCAGCGGCTATTTCGAGGACTGCCGCCGCATTCTCGGCGAAATCGATAACGCCGAACTTTCCGCGACCGGCACGCATTCCTCGCCGCGCGGACTGCTTTCGATCACCGCGCCGGTGATGTTCGGCCGCCTGCACGTCACGCCGATCGTCCTCGATTATCTGGGCCGTTATCCCGAAGCGGACGCAAGCTGCTGGTTCGTCGATCGCGTGGTGAATCTCGTCGATGAAGGCATCGACGTGGCGGTGCGGATCGCGCAATTGCCGGACTCGTCGTTGCAGGCGATCAACGTCGGGCGCGTGCGGCGCGTGCTGTGCGCCTCGCCCGCTTATCTCGCGAAGCACGGCACGCCACGTCATCCGGACGATCTCGCGGAGCATGTCGTGATTGCGTCGACGGGTTCGTCGACGCCCCCGGAATGGCGTCTCTCCGACGGCGAGCGGCAGTTTCTCGTGCGCTCGCATCCTCGCCTGACGACGACCACCAACGACTCGGCCATCGCCGCCGCGCTCGCGGATTTCGGCATCGCGCGGCTCCTGTCGTATCAGATCGCGCAACACGTTGCCGACGGGCGTCTCGCAATCGTGCTGCCGGAGTTCGAGACGCCGCCCCTGCCGATCCATCTCGTGCATCGCGAAGGGCGTCACGTCACGCAGAAAGTCCGCGCATTTCTCGACCTCGCCGTGACGACGCTGCGCGCGAACGAATCGTTGCGCTGAGCGCGTTAAACAAACACGTCTTCGGTGACAAATCGTCCATCGCTCGCCGAATCGAACGGCCGTTAGCACGACTGCCGTGCAAAATGCCGGCAAAACATGCAACATAGCTGTCTCGAACGATCGCTTCGATCGCCGCGCTTTCGGCTTATCTGAACCCTTACCGGCTCACGCACCATGACGAATCCAACTTCTCCCGTGAATGAACGCCCGCTCGACATGATCATCTTCGGCGGCGGCGGAGACCTGGCGGCGCGCAAGCTGCTGCCGGCGCTCTACATGGCGCACACGCACTGCAACCTGCCCGCGGACACGCGCATTCTCGCCATCGGCCGCAAGGACTGGACGCGCGAGGATTACCTCAAGAATTTCATGGAAGAGCAGGCGCGCCCTTTCATCGATTCCAAGGTTTTCGATGCCCAGTCGTGGGACAAATTTCTCGCGCTCTTCGATTACGTGCGCATCGACGTCGAGAATCCCGGCGATTTCGAGCGTCTCGCACAGGCCGTGCGTCCTGGCTCGCAGCGCGTGCTGTATCTGTCGACGTCGCCGGAACTGTTCGTGACGATCTGCACCAACCTCGATAACGCCGGCATTCTCGACGAAAACGCCCGCGTCGTGCTTGAAAAGCCGCTCGGCCACGATCTCGCATCGGCGCGCGCGATCAACGATGCGGTCGGCAAGCACTTTAAGGAAGAGCAGATCTATCGCATCGACCATTATCTCGGCAAGGAAACCGTGCAGAACCTGATGGTGCTGCGCTTCGGCAACGCGATCTTCGGCCCGCTGTGGCAGGCGCCGTACATCAAGAGCGTGCAGATCACGGTGTCGGAGACGGTGGGCGTCGGCAGCCGCGCGGGCTTCTACGATCACACCGGCGCATTGCGCGACATGGTGCAGAACCACTTGCTGCAATTGCTTTGCATTGTCGCGATGGAGCCGCCCGTCTCGCTCGATCCGGACGCCGTGCGCGACGAAAAGCTGAAGGTGCTGAAGTCGCTGCGGCCGATGACCGTCGCCGATATCGCACGCGACACCGTGCGCGGCCAGTACACGGCGGGCGCGGTCGGCGGCGAGGCGGTGAAGGGTTATCTCGAAGAGCAGAACGTGCCCGCCGACAGCCGCGCGGAAACCTTCGTGGCGCTGCGCGCGCATATCAACAACTGGCGCTGGGCCAACGTGCCGTTCTTCCTGCGCACGGGCAAGCGCATGCAGAATCGCCGCTCGGAGATCGTCATCGACTTCGCGGACCTGCCGTTCTCGATCATCCCCGAAGGCCCGCGTCATTACGGCAACCGCCTGACGATCACGCTGCAGCCGGAAGAATCGATCCAACTCCAGATGATGGCGAAGGAACCCGGCAGCGGCATGCACATGCAGCCCGTCACGCTCAATCTCGACCTGCAGCAGGCCATGACGCAGCGGCGCGCGGAAGCGTACGAGCGCTTGCTCATCGACGTGATTCGCGGCCGCCTCACGCACTTCATGCGGCGCGACGAACTGGAAGCCGCATGGACCTGGGTGGAGCCGATTCTCAACGGCTGGAAGGAACTCGGCGACCGTCCGCGCGGTTATACGGCGGGAACGTTCGGCCCGGCCGCTTCGAGCGCGTTGATGGCGCGCGAGAATCTCGCCTGGGCGGAAGAAGCCTGATTCACCGCATCGCGGCGTGCGGCCCCCGTTTCGAGGCCCACGCCGCGCCCGCGGCCATCACCGCGGACAACACCACGATGCCCGCGAGAATGCCTTCGAGCCGCATCAGCGCGGGCATCGGGTCCGACGACCAATGGTGGTCCTGCACGAACACCATGATGAACGCGATGCTGAACTGCCGTCCGACATAGCTCGCGCCCTGCGTGCCCGTCTGCACATGACAGCCGATCCACACGCCCACGCATAGCGCGATCATGCAGGCGACCGCGTTGTCGCCGAGTAGCGGCAACAGCGCGAGACTCGCCGCGCCCGCCAGCAGACAGCCGATGAAACGCTGAATCATGCGCTCGGCGATCGGCTTTCGCGTCGGCTTGCCGAGCGCCGATGTCGGCAAGATCAGCACGGCAACCGCCGTCACCATCGCCTGCGCGAAGCCGGGCAGATTCCACGCATACGCGATCGCCGCGAGGATCATCACCGACCATGCGCCTTGCCACGCGAGCCGCTTGCGCATCGCGAGCGCGGTCTGCTCGGCGCGCGCGAGGTGCGTCGCGTCGAGCGCCTGCACGGCGCGGGCGGCATCGGAAGGAATGACGGTGACGGTTTGCGCGTTGACGCCATCGACGCGATCCACGGTGGATGCCGCCTGCGCGCGCGGCACCGGCGGCGCGCCGCGCGACTTGCGATAGTGCTGCACGCCCGCATGCACAAGCGCCGACACGGCCACGCACGCGGCCGTCCCGACCATCACTTCGGCGACGCGCAAGAGCGCAAACGACGCCGTCGCCGCCGCGGATTCGAGCCGATGCGCCTCGAACGTGACCATGAGCGAGGTCACGCCGCCGAGCACCCACGCGTAGCCCGCATCGGAAACGAGCGCCCGATACACCGACATCCCGACGATCGCCCCGAGCAGCGGCACGAAGAGCCACGGCACGTCGCCGATGATCGGCCCGGCGACCGCGCCGATCAGCGCGCCGGCGATCGTCCCGACCACGCGATGCACGCCGCGTTGCGCGCACGCCGAGAATTTCGACTGCATCACCGCGAAGCCGCTGATCGCGGCCCACCAGATGTTGCTCAAATGGAAAGCGTAGGCGAGCGCGACGGCAAGTCCGACGGAAAGCATCGCCTGCGTGGCGAAGAGCGCACGGGCGGGCGTCGGCCTGATCGCGACGAGTTCGCGCCCGAGCGCGGCGAAGGCGTCGCGGACGATGTGGACGAACGCGGCTGCGGCGGTTTCGTGCGGGATCGGGCGGGCGCTTCGGGAAGAATCGTCGGTCGGCATCGTTCTCGCGATTGTTCGGACGTCTGGCTTGAGCGTAGCCGCCGATCGTCCGGATGCAAAGCCGAACCGCGAAAGTGCGGCAAATCCGCTACACGTGCGAAGTGAGCAGACGCAGGCCCGCCGCGCCGAACACGAGCGCGAGACATGCATCGAGGCCGCGCTGGATGCGTTTGTACATGCGCCGCGCGGAGGCCATCGAGAAGAGCGCGGCATAGCCGCCGAACACGCATACGCCGATGCAGAGGCACCCCGCGACGACGACGAGCATGTGTCCCGGCCCTTCCCCCGCCGACGATCCGAGCGCCGCCACGGACATCCACACGAGAATCGCTTTCGGATTCGTGAGATGCAGAAGTGCGCCGCGCGCGTAGAGCCTGCGCGCGCTCTGCCCTTGCGCATCCGCCGACGAAGCGCGCAGCGGCGGCTTCAACGCCGCGCGTCCCGACTTGAACGCGAGCCACAACAGATACAGCCCGCCGCAGATCTTCACGCCGACGAGAAAGCCCGAGTACGCCGTCAGCGCGGCGGAGAGGCCGAGCGCGGCGAGCATCGCCCAGAAGAAGGAGCCGGACATCACGCCCGCCGCGAACGCGAAGGCCGCGCGCCGCCCGGACGTGCTCGCGATCGACATGATCGCGAGATTGCTCGGCCCGGGACTCGCGGTGCCGACGAAATACGCCGAATAAGCGATGAGCAGATTCGCGCTGAGCAAGGCGTGGCCGTTCATGGCGTGTGCGTCTCCGGTTCGGGTTTCGGGCAGTGTCGTCGAAGGCAGACGCGCGCGTCCATGAACGCTTCGCATTTTTGCGGGCAGGCCAGTTCCTTGCGCACGCACTCGCCGGTGCTATCTTTGAATGCGCACAAGCCCCTCTCACAAGGACACATCATGGCGAAAGTACTGGTTCTCTATTATTCGATGTACGGCCACGTGGAAACGATGGCGCAAGCGATAGCCGAAGGCGCGCGCGGCGTCGCGGGCACGGAAGTCACGCTCAAACGCGTGCCCGAAACGATTCCCGCCGATCAGGCCGCGAAGATCGGCGTGAAGCTCGATCAGCAGGCGCCGGTCGCGACCGTCGACGAACTCGCCGACTACGACGCGATCATCTTCGGCACGCCGACGCGCTTCGGCAACATGGCCGGCCAGATGCGCACGTTTCTCGATCAGACGGGCGGGCTCTGGGTGAAAGGCGCGCTCGTCGGCAAGATCGGCAGCGTGTTTTCATCGACGGCTTCGCAACACGGCGGACAGGAAACCACGATCACATCGTTCCATACGACGCTGCTGCATCACGGCATGGTGATCGTCGGCGTGCCGTATGCGTGCGCGGGACTCACGAACATGAGCGAGGTGTCCGGCGGCACGCCCTACGGCGCGACGACGCTCGCTTCGTCTGACGGCAGCCGTCAGCCATCGCAGAACGAACTCGATATCGCGCGTTATCAGGGCAAGCACGTCGCCGAGCTGGCTGCGAAGCTCGCCGCTTAAGCGACGCTCACGCCTCGACGTCGAGCTTCACTTCGTACAGCGACTTGCCGTTGAGGTCGTGCAGCGAGACCGTCAGCGCGCGGCTCGCGGGATCGATCTTCGCGCGGCCATAGAACTGCTGCATGGCCGCGGGCGAACGGTTCTGCGGATTGTCCTTCGGCACGCTGACATAGCGCAGTTCGGGACCGAACGTCATGTCGAGATCGTTCGGGCCGAACGTGCCCGCGTTGATCGGCCCGCCGACGAATTCCCAGAACGGCTTGAACTCCGTGAACTTCGCGCGCGACGGATCGTAGTGCGTCGCCTGCGCGTAGTGCACGTCCGCCGTAATCCACACGACGTTCCTGATGTCTTCCTGCTTAATGAAGCGCAGGATGTCGGCAAGCTCCAGTTCGCGGCCGGACGGCGCGCCGTTGTCCGCGTTGGCCCATGCCTCGAAGGTGCCTTTGGGCACATCGGGGTTCGCATCGGGCACGACGAGCGAGATCGGCATGTCGCTCGCAATCACCTTCCACGTCGCGCGCGATGCCTTGAGCGATGCCTTCAGCCACGCGGTCTGCTGCGAGCCGAGAAATGCCGAATCCGCGTCGAGACGCGTTTGCGTGTTCGGCGAGTTCGCGCCGCGATACGAACGCTCGTCGAGCATGAACACATCGAGCAGCGGCCCGAACTGAAAGCCGCGATACACCTGTTCCGGATCGAGCTGATTGATGCGATACGGGTTGTACTCGAACATCGCCTGCTTCGCGCGCGCTTCGAGCAGGTTGATCGAACGCGTCTGATAACGCTTCTCCGCTTCGCCGATCACTTGTCCCGGATACCAGTTGTTGCGCACTTCGTGATCGTCCCATTGCACGAGGAACGGCACTTCGGCTGCGAAGCGGCGCTTGTTTTTATCGAGCTGGTTATAGGCGAACGCCGCGCGATAGTCGTCGAGCGTCTGCGCGACATGCGACTTCCCTTCGGTCACGATGTTCGTCCACATCGTGCCGTCGGGCAGCTTCACTTCCGGTTCGATCACGCTGTCCGCATAGATCTGATCGCCCTGATGGATGAAGAAATCCGGCGCTTCGCGACGCATCGCTTCATAGATGCGATAGCCGCCGAAGCGCTCGTTGATGCCCCAGCCCTGCCCCGCTTCATCGCCGGAAAATACGAAGCAGATCGGCTTCTCCGCTTCGATCGATGCCGTGCGCAGACGTCCCGTCACCGGCTCGCTGTAGGCTTTGCCATCGACGAGATCGGCGAAGCGCACGCGATAGAACACATCGGCGCCGGGCGGCAGGCCGGTCAGATCGACGCGCGCCGTGAAACCGCTGCTTTCGAGCGCGGCCGGTCCGATGCGCCGTTGAATCGTCCTGAAGCTTTCGCTCGTCGAATACTCGACGATCATGCGCGCGGGCCGGTCCGTGCGGCTCCAGACGATGCCGCTCGTCGCGGTGACGTCGCCGCTCATCACGCCGCTGGGTAGTTGCGGACGCAACTTGTCGGCGGCGACGACGGCGGGCGCGACGCCTTGCGCGAGGGCATCGGCGAGACCCGCGCCTGTCAGGGCGAGGCCCGTGCCGGAAACGAGGCCCTTCAGCAAGGTGCGTCGGGACGGTTTGATGATGCGATCCGGCATGGCGAGCTTCCTCTCGAACTGAATGATGGGGTTGTGCGCTGCGTCGAATCGACGATGGTAAAGCGTAACGGTGTCGCTTTTGTTTCAACGCTCGCTTCATTACCCGCGCGGTTCGATGCGATCAGCACGCGGCGATTGCTGTGGCGGCTCACGGCATCGGCCACGCGTTCTTCCCAGAAACGCCAGTGCGTGGCTTTCGTGCGGCCTATCACGATGAGATCCGCGTCGAACTCGCGCGCCGCCTGCGCGATCGTGCGCGCGAGCGTCGTGCCGCCCGGCAGGTCCATCGTCACGCACATGCCGTTGATGCTCGATGCGCGTATCGCCTGAAGCGTGCGCTTCTCGACTTCGCGCGCGAGTTCGTCGACCTGCGCGAGCGCCGCGCCGAAGTCGTATTGCGCGGACGATATCGCCCAGAACGGCGCGCGGTCCACGACATGAAGCGCCGTGAGGCGCGCGTTACATTCGCGGGCCCGCGCGATGCCGAGCGCAAGCGCTGCATGGCTGCCATCCGGTCCCACTGCGACGAGAACGTGTTGTTGCATGATGTCGTCTCCGGTTGAGTTTCGCGCGGTTCAGTGCATGCGCCACGCGCGCTTCACTGCATCGATCACGGCGGCTTCCGTGCAACTCATGACGCCATCCGCGACCACCGCCGATTCACACAGCGTGAGCACATCGCGTCGCACGCGCTCGTCGGATACTTCCTGCGCGAGCTGATGCACGACATGCGGGTCGACGCGGCACACGTCGTCCCATGTGAGATACGAGCATCGCGTGAGATCCTCGCAAACCTCGCGCACGACGTCGTGCAACTCGCCCGCATGAAGCCCGAGCCGCGCATAGAAGCCGCGCCGTTCGAGCGCTTCGATTTCCGCGCTGCCGATATGCCCGTCCGCGATCAGCGACATCACGACGATGCGCGCGGCCGCGCGAGGACTGTCCGATGGATAGTGGCGCATGGCATTTCTCCTTCGATGAAACGTCGTCAATGAAAGGCAGTGCGATGGTTTCGATCAGGACCGCGCCGCCCGGATGCCTTGCATCGTAGGCGCGGACAATGAGCGTCGAATGAGCGTGCGATGTCTGCGCGAGCCGCACAGCGGCGCCGAAAAAGCGTTGGCCTTGGCACGACAGTTCGCATCTCCGCGCGCCTGCTACTCCCGTTCTGTGCGCCTTGCCACACAAGGCTTTCGCGCGCGCGATGCACCGACTGGCATGGCGGATGCATAAGGCCTGCCGTCGCGTCATGACTGCCTGCCACTGTTTGACGCGACCGGGCCGACGCCTCGCGCGCCGGCCCGTTTCTTCCGGCGCCGCGACGATGGTTCCGGCGGCACGCGCAGGCGCCAAGGAGATCGACATGAACAGCTTCGACGACGCCTTCGAAGCGCTGATCGGCAGCGAAGGCGGCTACTCATTCCATCCGGCCGACCCGGGCGGCGAAACGATGTGGGGCGTGACGGCGCGCGTCGCACGCGGCTATGGCTATGCGGGCGCGATGAAGGACTTGCCGCTCGATCTCGCGAAGCGAATCGCGAAGCAGAAGTACTGGGACCCGCTGCATCTCGACGAATTCGATCCGCGCGTCGCGTTCCAGATCTTCGATGCCAACTACAACGGCGGGCTCGTCGTGCTGTGGATGCAGAAGGCATCGGGCGCAAAGGAAGACGGCAAGTTCGGCCCCGATACCGTCGATGCCGTGAAAGCCGCCGATCCGATGCGCTTCGTCCTGCGCTTCATCGCGTATCGATTGCGCTATCTGAAGGGCCTGCACGCATGGCCGACGTTCAGCCGCGGCTGGACCGAGCGCATGGCGACGAATCTTCTTTTGGGAGCAGCATGATGGACTGGTCGAAAGTGGCGGCAACCATCGGCGCGAAGGCGCCTCTTCTCGCGGGTCTCATCGGCGGGCCCGTCGGCCTTGGCGTCAGCACGGCGGCCGCGATCATCTCCCATGCGCTCGGGACGCCTAACGATCCGGATATCGTCGCGACCGCGCTCAACGATCCCGCCGCGCTCGACAAGATCAGCCAGGCCGAAAACGCGAACTCGTTGCAGTTGCAACAACTCGTGGTGGCGGCGGCGCAGGCGCGTCTGTCGTTCGAAGCGGACATGGCGCGCATCTCGGCGGGCGACCGCGCCGATGCGCGCGCAATGGGCATCGCGAACAGGGACTGGGTGCCCAAGTTCCTCGCGATGGCCGTGACCGGCGGCTTCTTCGGCATTCTGCTGCTGATGGCGTTGCGCGCGTTGCCCGAGGCGAATCGCGATCTCGTGAACGTCGTGGTCGGCGCGCTCGGGACCGCGTGGATCAGCATCATCGGGTATTACTTCGGGACGTCGGCGGGCTCGATGCGCAAGACCGAACTGCTCGCGCAACCGAGCGTGCCGATCACGCCCGAAACGGCGGTGACGTTGCGCGATCCGGCGCCCGCGCCGGGCGCGAACGGCGATAGCGCGCATCGCGCATTCGTGCCGGGCGGGCAAGGCCCGATCTTCACGGGCGCGTCGTGAGCGTCATCGTGTCAGAGCTCAGTTGGTCGTGCAACGCGCATGTTGACCGGCGATGTCTGCGCATAAACCGGCGCTGAGCCGACTCCGAGTGAAAGCGCGGTGGCGACCGTTGCTGCCGACAGACTGAGAAGCCGTTTCGCGTCGAACTGAGTCATGTCGATTCCCCTTTCCTTGTGTCGATATCCGGTTGACGTTGCGAACGCTGGTCGCTGCAACCGTGGGGGGAATGTGGAGCTGGGGAATTAGGTAAAAGTGAGGATGATGCGGTCTGATCCCGAAAACGCTCACCTTTGCGTCATAGGCGATTCAGAAATTACCTTTAAACAAGGGCTGCGAGCGCCATTCGACACGCATTCCCGAAAACCCTCACCTTTGCGCGATCTCGCCGCGGTCAGATCACGTTCAACATCGACAACGCCGTCTCCTGCAACGGCGGCAGCACGCGGGCAAGCGCTGCCTCGGCGGTTTCCTTTCCGATCGGCATGTTCGCCGACAACGCCGCGACCACTTCGCCGTGCCGGTTCTTCATCGGCACCGCGATGCCGCGCACGCCCATCTGCAATTGCTGCTCGATCGCGACGTAGCCATCCACGCGCGCCTGCCTGATCTTCTCGTATAGCTTTTCCTTGTTCGTGATCGTGAGCGGCGTGAAGGGCTTGAACTCGGTCGCTTCGAGCCAGCCGCGCACCGATGCCTCGTCCATATACGCGAGCATTGCGATGCCGCCCGACATCAGCGCGGCCGGCACGCGCGCGCCGAGCACGAAGCCGGTCGTCATCACGCGCGTCGAACCATTGCGCGCGATGATCACGAGGTCCCAGTCATCGAGCACGCTGACATACACCGACTCGTGAATCAGCGCGCTCAATTGCTGCAGATAAGGCTGCACAATCCGCGGCAGCCGCGCCGACTCGAAATACGACCAGCCCATGCGCAGCACGCGCGGCGTGAGATTGAAGAGCTTGCCGTCGGTCTGCACGTAACCGAGATGCGCAAGCGTCAGCAGATAACGCCGCGCCGCCGTGCGCGTGAGGCCGGTGCGCGCCGCGGCTTGCGTCGGCGTCATGCGCGCGTGCTGATCGTCGAAGGCTTCGAGGATCGCCAGTCCCTTCTCCAGTCCGGCGATCCAGTCGCGCTTGTCGAGTTCCGGTTTAGTCATGCTTGCATGCTTGTTTAGTTATGGATGGGCCGATGTTTCGGCGCTCCATCAAAGTCAATTGCTAGTGCTAACCCCCAAAGTGATCGATTATCGGACACGCGCGTGCGATAATCGCGCAAAATTTATCATAAATCGTTGATCGAAAGGGGTTGCGCTTTTATTCTCCAATCACTTTCAGAGCGCGCGTATTGCGACAAACCAAAACGCTCCGCCGCTCGGCCAGATTCCAGGCTCAACTCCATAAACCCATTGTTCGGAGACATCTCTATGGCTAGCCCTAAGGAAGACGCGCACGGCGGCCGCCAGGCGAAAAAAGCGACCGCGAGCGGCTGGATCGGCTCGGCGCTGGAGTATTACGACTTCTTCATTTACGCCCAGGCTGCTGCACTCATTTTCCCGCAGTTGTTCTTCCCGTCGGGCAATCCGAAGGTGGCGATCATCGCGTCGCTCGCGACCTACGGCGTCGGCTACGTGGCGCGTCCCATCGGCGCATTCGTGCTCGGTCATCTGGGCGATACGCACGGCCGCAAGAACGTGCTGCTCGTCTGCATGTTCCTGATGGGTATCTCGACGATGGCTGTCGGCCTGCTGCCGACGTATCACCAGATCGGCATGGCCGCGCCCGCGCTGCTCGTCGTGTTGCGCCTGCTTCAAGGCTTCGCGGTGGCCGGTGAAATCTCCGGTGCGAGCTCGATGATTCTCGAGCACGCGCCGTTCGGCCGACGCGGCTACTACGCGAGCTTCACGCTGCAAGGCGTGCAGGCCGGCCAGATTCTCGCGGCCGCCGTGTTCCTGCCGCTCGCCACGTTCATGCCGGAAGACATGTTCAACTCGTGGGGCTGGCGTGTGCCGTTCCTGCTGTCGGCCTTCGTGCTGGTCGCGGGCTACATCATCCGTAAGGAAGTGCATGAGACGCCCGCGTTCACGTCCGAGGAATCGCATGGCGGTGTGCCGAAGTCGCCGATCAAGGAAGCGTTCGCCAACAGCACGCCCGACATGATCCGCGTCGTCTGCATGGCGCTGATGAACGTGATTCCCGTGGTCGCGACGATCTTCGGTGCGGCGTATGCGGTGCAGTCTTCCTACGGCATCGGCTTCCACAAGAGCGTGTATCTGTGGATTCCGGTCGTCGGCAACATCGTCGCGGTGCTGGTGATTCCGTTCGTCGGCAATCTGTCGGACAAGATCGGCCGTCGCCCGATGATGATCGGCGGCTCGCTCATCTCCGGTCTGCTGGCCTTCGCGTATCTCTACGCGATCAGCATCCATAGCGTGCCGCTCGCGTTCCTGATGTCGCTGCTGATGTGGGGTGTCGTGTATCAAGGCTATAACGCGATCTTCCCGAGCTTCTATCCGGAACTCTTCCCGACCCGTTCGCGCGTTTCGGCGATGGCGATCTCGCAGAACATCGGCACGACGATCACCGCGCTGTTGCCCGCACTCTTCGCGGCCGTTGCGCCGCCGGGGTCGGACAACATTCCGCTGACGGTCGGCGCCATTGCCTTCGGCGTGACGATCATCGCGGCGATCGCGGCTTACTCGGCGCGTGAGACGTATCGCATCCGCCTGAGCGATCTCGGCAAGAAGGACGCCGTGCCGATGAGCCAGCAGGAATACGAGCGCCTGCGCGCCGATTCGATCTCCGTGGACAAGGTCGCGAAAGCGCACCACGCATGAGTTGACCGTGTTGGAGTGATCTTCCGGGCCCTTCGGGGCCCGTTTTTTTGCGTGACGCGATAACATGAATGCCTTCTCACCCATGACGCGGAGGCATGAATGGCCGGCTTCAACGAACGCATCCTCAACGGCATCAGCGTGTTCGCTGCGATCGTCGATGCAGGCACGTTCGCCGCGGCGAGCGATCGGCTCGGCATGTCGCAGCCCGGCGTGTGCCGCGCGATCGCGCGTCTCGAAGCGCGTCTGAAGATTCGTCTTTTCGATCGCACGACGCGCAGCGTTTCGCTCACCGACGATGGCCGGCGCTTCTTCGAGCACGTCATGCCGCATCTCGCGGGACTGGAGGAAGCGGCGGCCACGGCATCCGAAGGCGCGACGGCGGTGCGCGGCCGCTTGCGCGTGAACGTCGATCCGATCTTCTCGCGGCTTCTGCTCGGCCCGAAGCTCGACGCGTTTCTGAAGGCGCATCCCGATCTGCAACTCGAACTCATCACGAGCGACCGTCTCGGCGACATGATCGCGGATGGTTTCGATCTCGCCGTGCGCTTCGGCGAGCCGCGCGATTCGAGTCTCGTCGCGCGCAAGCTGCTCGATACGCCGGTGCGGACCGTCGCCGCGCCGTCGTATATCAAGCGATGCGGCACGCCCGCTACCCCGCAGGCGCTCGCAGACGGCACGCATACGTGCATCGAGTTTCGCGATCCCGAAACGGGACGGCCGTTCGCGTGGGAGTTTCATCGCAAGAAGAAGCGCATCACGGTGGAAACGCACGGCCGTCTCACGCTCAACGATCCCGGCACGATGCTGAGCACGCTGCTCTCAGGCTATGGCGTCGCGCAGATTCTGCTGCTGGGTCACGAACATCTGATCGCCGATGCCAAGCTCATCGACCTCTTCCCCGACTGGCCCGACGAGCGCTTTCCGCTGTATGCGTTTTATCCGTCGCGGCATCATCCGCCGGCGAAGACGCGCGCGTTTCTCGATCTCGTCATCGCGCTGACGGGAGGCGTCAACGCAAACTCTTCTCGAACCAGTGATGCGCGTAAGCCTCGTCGCTGAACGGCGCGACCTCGACATAGCCGGATCGCCGATACAGGCCGATCGCTTCCCCGAGCGCCTTGTTCGTCTCCAGACGCACGGCTTTCGCTCCGTTCTTCGACGCGAGCCGTTCGGCCTCTTCGAGCAGCCGACGTCCGACGCCGAGTCCGCGCGCGCCGGCGCTCACCCACATGCGCTTCAACTCGGCCGGCGACGCGCCGTGGAACTTGAGCGCGACGCAGCCTATCGCCGCGCCGCGCAGCCTCGCAACGATCAGCGCGCCCTGCGGCGCCGTCAATTCGCGCGCATCGGCGGACAGGCTGACGGACGGATCGAAGCCCGCTTCGAAGCGCGCGTTCAACTCCGCGAAGTATTGGTCGATGCACCATTGCGCATCCTCGCTCGTCGGGTCTTCGATCGCGAAGCGCATCAGCGAAGGTTGCAGCAAGCGCTCGACTTCGGCCATCGCCGCGATCAGCCGCTTGCGCTGCGCATCGTTCAGCGGCGCGAGCATGCCCCCCGCGACCGCGTCCGATAACCTTTCGAGTTCTTCACGTTCGGCGCAGCCCGCATCGGTGAGGCTCGCGCGGCGCACGCGGCGGTCATCGGGACGAGACTCGACCGCGACGAGACCTTGTCGCTGCAGCGCGGCGAGCGTGCGGCTCACGTAACCCGAATCGAGACCGAGACGCTCGCGCAACACGCGAAGATCGACGCCCTGCGCACCGATTTCCCAGATGAGCCGTGATTCGCCCATCGGACGGCCGCGCCCGAGAAAATGCTCGTTGAGCGCGCCGATGCCCTCGGCAACGGTGCGATTGAAGCTGCGAATCTGGCTGATGTCGGTCGGGTTCATATCTCTGACTCTAGTCAGAGAATCGCCCGGCGTCAATCAATGTGCTTGCGTCTCGGCTTCCACGCGCGTTTTCTCCCGGCGCCACGTCGCGGGCGGCTTGCCGACGAGGCGCTTGAACGCACGAATGAACGCCGCTTCGGATGCATAGCCGACGTCCTGCGCGACCGCTGCGATCGTCGCGTTCGTGTTGCGCAGCAGTCCGGCCGCGACCTGCATGCGCCAGTTGACGAGGTACTGCATCGGCGGCAAGCCGATGATCTCGCTGAAGCGCTCGTGCAACGCCGAACGCGAGAGGCCCACGCGCTCGCCCAGTTCTTCGACGGTCCACTCGTGCGCGGGCGCATCGTGCATGACGGCGAGCGCGCGCCCGACGAATCGGTCGCGCAGGCCCGCGAGCCAGCCGCGGCTTTCATCGGGCAGTACATCGACGTAACGGCGCACGGCATCGACGAACATCATCTCGCTCATGCGTTCGAGCATCGCTTCGCCGCCCGGCCGCTTGTGACGCGATTCGACGACGGCCTGCTGCATGAAGTGATTAATCCAGCCCTGCGCGCCCGATTCCTTCAGATGCAAGAGGCGCGGCAACGTCGCGATCAGCGGATTGAACGGACGCAGATCGCAGCCGAGAAAGCCGCATACGAGCATCGTTTCATACGCGTCGTCGGGGCGTCGATTGTTGCGCGCCTCGACCGCGTCGTAGGTCAGCGTGAAGGGCAGCTGATCGATCTTCATCGAGAACGGATCGATATCCGCTTCGGCGCGAATGCCCGGCGCGCTCGAAATCACATGCGCGTCGCCGTGCGGAAACACGATGATGTCGCCGCTCGCAAGACGCACCGGCGCTTCGCCGACGAGCGCGCCCCAGCAGTTGCCGTGCGTCACAACGTGATACTCCATCACATGCTCGCAATCCGGCATGACGATGCTCGCGATGTCGCGCGCGGGCGGCGCTTCGGCCGCCCAGCTTCGATTGCCGCTCACGTGAAAGAACAGCGCGCCGCGCAAGCGCACGGTGCGCAGCACGTCGGACAGGATGTCGAGACTCATGGCGTCTCCCGGTGATCGTAAGCATCGCAAAGCGGACGAACGGACAATTCGCGGCGACTTGCGGACAGGCGTCGAAGCGATGGTAACGGGATACTGCATCTGCCCGCTATCAGGGCGACGCTCGACACATCATCCGGAACTGGAGAACGAACCATGCATGCGTTGAATACATCCGCGGTCTGCGACGAGCCGGCCAAATCACAGCAACCCGATTTCGCCGCGATCAAGGCCCGCCAGCAAGCCACCTGGGCGAGTGGCGACTTCGCGGTGATCGGCACGACATTGCAGATCGTCGGCGAGATGCTTGCCGAATCGATCGATGTGCGCGCCGGCGAGCGCGTGCTCGATATGGCCGCCGGCAACGGCAATGCGACGCTCGCCGCTGCGCGACGTTTTGCCCGCGTGACGTCGACCGATTACGTTCCGGCGCTGCTCGAAAAAGGCCGTGCGCGCGCGCAAGCCGAAGGACTCGCGATCGACTTCGAGGTCGCCGATGCCGAGAACCTGCCCTTCGACGACGGCAGCTTCGATGTGGTGCTGTCGACATTCGGCGCGATGTTCACGCCGGATCACAGGCGCTCGGCGAGCGAAATGCTGCGCGTGGCGAAAAGCGGCGGACGCATCGGCATGGCGAACTGGACGCCCGAGGGTTTCATCGGCCGGTTGTTCAAGACCATCGGCGCTTACGTGCCGCCGCCCGCGGGGCTGCAATCGCCCGCGCTTTGGGGCACCGAGCCGCATCTCGTCGCGCTCTTCGGCGCCGAGGCAGCTGATATTCGTTGCGTACGCAAGTACTTCAACATGCGCTATGAATCGCCGGCGCACTGGATACAGGTGTTCCGCGATTTCTACGGGCCCGTGCATCGCGCGTTCGCGGCGCTCGATGCAGCGAAGCAGGCCGATCTCGAACGCGAGATCGGCGGCCTGCTCGAACGCTGCAATGTTGCGGGACCGTCTTCGCTCGTCGTGCCGAGCGAATACATGGAAGTGGTGATCGTCAGGCGTTGACGAGATGCGCTCGCGCGCGAATCACAGCGTGACGGGCTTGCCGCTGCGCGCGCTTGCGATGATCGCGGCGAGCGTCGCGGCATTGTCGAGACTCACTTGCGCGTAGTACTCGATGGCGGCGGCATCGTGCGTTGCGACCATGCGCGCGAAGCTTTCCGCCGCGAAGAAGAAGCCGCTTCCGGTGTCCGACTCGACCGTCTCGAACGGCACCGAATTCGGAATGCCGCGACGCACGCGCATCTGGCTCGGCAGATAGCCGTATTGATCGCCCGCCGTCTGCGCGCTCGTGTGATTCAGATATTCGGTGTCGATCGTGCCCTGCGTGCCGATGATCGTCGCGTGCCGATGATTCGCCGCATCCATCGAGCACGAGACTTGCGCGCGGCGGCCATCGGCGTAGATGAGCGTCGCCATGAGGCTGATGTCGACGTTGCTGTCGGCCCATGTCGCGATTGCATCGACGCGTTGCGGCGCGCTGCCCATCACGAGACGAATGAGGCTCAGTGGATAACTCCCCGCATCGAGCAGCGCGCCGCCGCCGAGCTCGGGCTTCATGCGGATGTTTGCGCCGGGATTGCCGACGGTGAAGCCGAAGTTCGCCTGAATCGCGCGCACGTCGCCGATCGCGCCTTCGCCGATTAGCGCCATCATCGTCGCGGTCTGCGGCTGGAAATAGTATGGGAACGCTTCGAGCAGCAGCACGCCGTTGCGATCGGCGGCCTCGAACATGCGCGCGGCGTCGTCGCGATCGAGCGCGAGCGGCTTCTCGCACAGGATGTGCTTGCCGTGATCCGCGGCCTTGATCGCCCATTCGGCATGCAGGCTGTTCGGCAGCGGAATGTAAACCGCGTCGATGTCCGGGCTCGCAAGCAGCGCGTCGTAGCTGCCGAACCATTTTTCGATGCCGTTTGCTTGCGCGAAGGCTTGCGCATTCTCGTCGCTGCGGCTCGCGACCGCGACGACGCGCACGCGCTCGCTCGGTCTCACGTCACGCGTGAATTGTCTGGCGATGTTCGCGCCACCGAGAATGCCGAGGCGCAGGACGGACGATGCTTGAGTGGATGACAAGGCGGGCTCCTGAATTTGTACCAAATGGTTCACCACGTCAAAGGTAACACAATCGCGTGCTTCAAGGCATGCACTTGTCGGGACGAACTTTCGTGCCGCGCCGGTCCGCCGGGACGTGGCAATTGTCCACGCGTTGATCGTCGCTGGCCTTGTCGCCGAGACGTTCCTTCAAGGTCTTCGGTTCCGGTGCGGCGGACGAAGCCGCAACGGGCGCTTCCGCTGCGTCCGTTGCAAGCGCGGCGCCGGTCCACGCGAGACAAGCGCATAGAAGAACGAGTGTCTTCATGACAGACCGCCATGAAAGATGAAACGAGCAGCTTCGCCGCGCGGCGAGCGCACGACGCCCCGCTTCTTGCGGTTTCATTCAGGCATGCATTCCGCTGACGACATCCTTCGCGCGCGCCGCCGACGCAACCGGACACAAGCCGCGCACCGCGACGATCAGACCGCTCGCGTCATCGCGGTTCCTGACGTCGAGCGTCGCGTGATGCCGTTGCGCGACGCGCAGCGCGATCGCGAGACCGAGCCCGCTGCCGTGTCCCGACGTCCCGACGCAACGATAAAAGCGGTCGCATACGCGATCGATCTCGTCCGGCGGAATGCCGGGGCCGGAGTCCAGCACGGTGAGCGCGATGCCATCCGCTTGGCGCCGCAAGGTCACGTCGACGCGCCCACCGTGCGGCGTGTGACGGATCGCGTTATCGAGCAGGTTGTTCACGAGGACGGCGAGCGCGTGCGTGTCGCCCATGATCGTGAACGGATCGTGATCGTCCAGCGCATGTTCGAGTTCCAGGCCGAGGTCGATCGATCGTGCTTCGGCCAGCAACGAGAAATCGCTCACGCGGAGTTCGCAGAGCGTGCGCAGGCTCATCGGCGCGATGGCCGCTTCGCGCGCGGCGTCTTCGCGCGCCATGCTGAGTAGCTGCTGCGCGAGATGGATGAGGCGATTCAACCGGCCGTCGATCTTCGCGAGCGTCGCGGCATCGACCTGAAGCGAGCCATCGCCGATTGCGCCCTGGATTTGCAGCTTGAGCGCGGTGAGCGGCGTGCGCAGTTCGTGCGCGGCATCGGCGACGAACGTGCGCTGCGCCTGCGATGCCTCCGAGAGACGCGCGAGCAGGCCATTCAACGCATCGACGAGAGGACGCAGCTCATCGGGCATCGGCTTGTGGAAGACGACGGGCTCGAGCGATTCCGGCGAGCGCGCGACGAGCGATTGCGACAGCCAGCGCACCGGCGAAAGCCCGCGCGCGACGACGAGAAGCACGATCACGACGATCACCGGAATCAGCAATGCGAGCGGCCAGATCGTGCGCAATGCGAGCGCCATGGCGAGATCGTCGCGGATGAAATAAGGCTGCGCGACCTGCACGAAGCGATCCGGCTGCGCGACGCCGAACGCGCGCCAGCGATACCCTTCCCGCTCCGCCGATTCGAAACCGTCGCCGAAACGCGGCAACGCGGGCTCGCGCGGCGAGTGATAGATGAGGCGGCCCGTCCGATCCCAGATGTCGATGACGAGCCGGTCGTCCGCGATGCCGTGCAGTTCGGGATTGCGGCCCTCTGCAACGTCGTCGGCGGTGATGTTATGCGGCAGCGAGAGCGCGACGGTGCGCAGTTCGTAGTCGAAGAGTTCGCCGGCTTCGAGGCGCGCGGCGTCGAATATGCCGACGCCCGCAATCAGGCACGCGATGCCAAGGCTGCAGATGAGCCAGCCGAGCAGCCATCGGCGGATCGTTGTCATCCGATCCTCTTCAATCGATAACCGACGCCGCGCACCGTCACGATCTCATCCGCGCCGATCTTGCGCCGCAAGCTGTGAACGTGGACTTCGATCGCGTTGCTGCCCACTTCCTCGCCCCAGCCGTACAGTTTTTCTTCGAGCTCGGGGCGGCGAAATACGCGCGACGGCTCTTCGATCAGCGCCTGCAGCAGCGCGAACTCGCGCGGCACGAGATTGAGCGCGACGCCGCCCTTGGTCGCCTCGTGCGCGGCCGGATTGAGCGTCAGCTCGCCGTGCGAGTACACCGGATGCTTGTGCCCGGTGCGGCGTCTCAACAATGCGCGGACGCGAGCCGCGAGCTCGTCGAGATCGAAGGGCTTCATCAGATAGTCGTCCGCGCCGGCGTCGAGGCCGCGGATGCGGTCATCAACGGCATCGCGCGCCGTCAGGATCATCACGGGCGCGTCGCCGCCGTTCTTGCGATACGTGGCGAGCACGTCGAGGCCGTCGCGCTTGGGCAGGTTCAGGTCCAGCAGCACGAGGTCGTACACGCCGTTGCCGAGCGACAGCTCCGCGGCCCGTCCGTCCTGCGCCCAATCCACCGTGTAACCGGCGCGGCGCAACGCGGCGAGCACGGTCTCCGCGATCATCTCGTCGTCCTCCACCAATAACAGGCGCATGCGCTTTCTCCAGGCTCAACAGGTCGCCGCCGATTGTCCGGCTTGCATGCTTAAGCGCCACTTAAGCTTTGCGCGCAGCCGCACATTATGTCCCCGATAACGCCTTGCGGCGCCGGCGGCTTAAGCATCGCATAAGGTTTGTCCACGCACTATACGTCGAGCGCGCCGATTCGCGGCCGTGCGGCCCCGGAGATGCCGATGCGAGCGTCCACTGTCGTTTCCCTGCGTGCGAACGCCGTGCTGATCGCATTGTGCGTCGCGGCATCGGATGCGGCGTGGCTCGCGGTCTGCGGTTGCACGGGCCATGTGCATGCGCTCGAAACCACGACGATGCGTCTCGCGACGCTCGGGAGCGCGGCAGGCATCGTCTTCATCGTGCGACGCATCGCCAAGCTCGAATTCGATGCGGCCAGAGCCGCAAGGCGCATCGCCTGGACCACCGACAGATTCGTCATCGACGGAACCTGTCCCGGTGCCTGGCTCGTGCAGCTCCATGTGGAGCTTCATCCCGACGGCTCACGGTCGAGCGCCGCGCACGCGTGTCCCCACGCAGCGGCGTCCAGCAGAGTGCCACGCGGTCGGGCGTGACCTCGGAATCGCGCCCGACCTCCTTCGACCCGGCTCATGAGCCGGGTTTTTTTTGTCCGCGAATATTTACCGCGTCTCGCACTACACATTGCTTTCGCTCGCATTTCAATGTCCATTCGTTCGCTTACCTAAGCATCCCCGGCTGTTTCGTGCGCGGCGCGTGTGCGAGTTCGCGTGGGGCGGCATCGCAATCGTGTTGCTGCGCGTGGCGGAACCGCGGCGCGCGAGCGAATTGGCGCGCCATCGCGGCTAAAGGTGAGGCTTTTCGGGAGCGCGATTTTTCTTGCGAAAGTTGCAGATCGCAACTAAATTAGAGGCATTTGGTTGCGCCTCGCAACCGATGGAGAGGACATGGACTTCATCGACACACCCGTTCAATCGCGCGACAAAACCATTCTCGAACTGCGCGAATTCTCGCGCAAGCTCGTGCGCGAACTGGGCTTCATGCGCAACACGCTGGCCGACAGCGGACTCGCGCCTTCGGCGGTTCACGCGATCATCGAGATCGGGGCGACGCCCGGCATTCAGGCGCGCGACATCGCGCAAATTCTGCGGCTCGACAAATCCAACGCCAGCCGGCAGATCGCGCGGCTCGAAGCGGCGGGGCTTGTCACGCGGCAGACATCGAGCGAAGACGCGCGTTCGTCCGAGCTGTATCTCACGGCGAACGGACAGAAGCTGCGCAGAAAGATCGACAAGTTCGCGACCGATCAGGTTTCCGACGCGCTGCGCCGCATGGTGCCCGAAGATCAGCAGACGCTCGTGCGCTCGCTCGCGCTCTACGCCGATGCGCTCGCCCACGGTCACGAACACAAGATCGATCACAGGACGCCGCATGCCGCGCATACGGAAAGCGCGCGCATCGTCGAGGGATACCGGCCCGGCTGCATCGGCGATGTGGCGAGCCTGCACGCGCGTTTCTACGCGCATCACGCGGGCTTCGGCGTGTTCTTCGAGCGCAGGGTCGCGACGGAATTGGCCGCATTCGCGGAGAGTCTGCCGGTCGAAGGCCGCGCGTTGTGGCTCGTGATGGAAGGCGAGCGCACGCTCGGCTCGCTCGCGATCGATGGCGATCTCACCACGCGCGTCGCGCATCTGCGCTGGTTCATCGTCGACGATTCGTTGCGGGGCAGCGGCATAGGCAGGCAATTGATGGCGCGCGCGATGAGCTTCGTCGACGCGCACTACGACGAAACGTATCTCTGGACCTTCAAGAGCCTGGACGCCGCGCGGCACTTGTACGAATCGTTCGGATTCACGTTGAGCGATGAAGCCGAAGGCACGCAATGGGGCACATCCGTGATCGAGCAGCGCTTCACGCGGCACGCGGCGCGCTGATTCATCGGCGCAAGACGCGCGATGTCGGCCCTAGTCGTTGCGCGAAACGGCGCGCGCATTCGATGCCGAACGGCGTCGGACGCGCGCCGCGATCGTGCTGCACGTCGAAGCCCATGCGCCACGCCGCGATGCGCTTGCCGTAACAGGTGAGCGTTTCCAGGGACTGCATCACGAAGACGATTTCCGGCAGCGTCTCCGCATACAGCGATTCGGCATCGTCCTCGCGGCCTTCGGCGAACGCGTCGTAAATGGCGGCCTGACGATCGAACGCGTCGGGCGCGACGATCAGGCCATCGCAGCCCGCACGCAAGTTGTCCACGAGTTCCTGGCCACCGCGCCCGTTGAACACCGCGAGCGTCTGTTCGAGCGCGCGCAATCGTTCGATGGTCGCGCGGATCGTCACGGCCGGGCCCTCGCCCTTCAGCAAACGGAAGTTCGGCCGCTCGGCAGCGAGCGCGGCAATCGATTCCGCCGACAAACCCACGCCCAGATATTCCGGCGCGTTCTGAATGCCCGCATTCGCGCCGGTCCGTTCGAGCACCGACGCGAAGAAGTCGTAGTAGAACGCTTCCGGCTCGCCGCGTTTGGACGGCGGTTGAAGGATCAACCACGACGCGCCGCGTTCGAGCGCATGGCTTGCGAGCGCGACTTGTGCATCGACGCTGTCGCCGGTGATCGTGACCGCGAGCGGCACGCGACCGGCGATATGCGCGGCGCATACGTCGATCATCGTGCGCTTCTCGTCTTCCGACAGGCGATGCACTTCCGTCGCGAGACCGAGCGTGACGATCGCCGGCGCGCCCGCCGCGAGGGTCGCGTCGATCTGCTTGCGCGTGGCGTCGTGGTCGAGGCGGTTCAGCGCATCGAAATAGGCGTACAGCACCGGCCACATGCCGGGCGGCGGCGTTTGCAGGTTCGTCATCGATTGCCTCCGCTCAATGCGAATCGCGCGGCACGGGCGCGCCGCTCGAACCGACGAGAAAGTCCAGGTCCGCGCCCTGATCCGCCTGCAAGACATGCTCGACATACAAGCGGTAATAACCGCGCTTCGGCAATTCGGGCGCCTGCCATGCGGCGCGGCGCTTCGCCAGTTCTTCGTCCGATACTTCGAGATGCAGACGCCGCGCTTCGACGTCCAGTTCGATCATGTCGCCGGTCTGCACGAGCGCGAGCGGACCGCCCGCCGCCGCTTCCGGCGACACATGCAGCACGACCGCGCCGTAGGCGGTGCCGCTCATGCGGCCATCGGAGATGCGGACCATATCGGTGATGCCTTTTTGCAGCACCTTTTTCGGCAGCGGCATGTTGCCGACTTCCGCGAAGCCGGGGTAACCCTTCGGCCCCGCGCCCTTCAGGACCATGATGCAGTGCTCGTCGATATCGAGCGAATCGTCGTCGACCTTCGCGTGCAACTCTTCGACGTTTTCGAATACGACCGCGCGCCCGCGATGCTTCAGCAACGATTGCGTCGCCGCCGATGGCTTGATGACCGCGCCGTTCGGTGCGAGATTGCCCTTCAGCACCGCGATGCCCGCGTGCGGCTTGAACGGCTTCTCGAACCGCGTGATGACCTTCTCGTCGTAGTTCTGCGCGTCGCTGACGTTGTCCCAGATCGTGCGGCCGTTCACCGTGAGCGCATCGCGATGCAGCAAGCCTTGCTCGCCGAGCTGACGCAACACCGCGGGCAAGCCGCCCGCGTAATAGAAGTCTTCCATCAGATACTCGCCCGATGGCTGCAGATTCACGAGGCAAGGCACCTTGCTGCCGAGTTCCCAGTCTTCGAGCGTGAGCTCCACGCCGATACGCTTCGCCAGCGCGATCAGATGCACGACCGCATTCGTCGATCCGCCGATCGCCGCGTTCGTGCGGATCGCGTTCTCGAAGGCTTCGCGCGTGAGGATCTTGTCCATCGTGAGATCGTCCTTGACCATATCGACGATGCGTCGTCCGGCCATGTGCGCGAGCACCTGACGGCGCGCATCGACGGCGGGAATCGCGGCATTGTGCGGCAAGCCCATGCCGAGCGATTCGACCATCGAGGCCATCGTGGATGCGGTGCCCATCGTCATGCAATGGCCGCGCGACCGGTTCATGCACGATTCGGCTTCGACGAATTCTTCCTGCGTCATCGTGCCCGCGCGCACTTCCTCCGACATCTGCCAGACGCCCGTGCCCGAGCCGATGGTGCCGCCGCGAAAGCGGCCGTTCAACATCGGTCCGCCCGACACCGCGAGCGCGGGCAGATTGCACGACGCCGCGCCCATCAGCAAGGCGGGCGTGGTCTTGTCGCAGCCGACGAGCAGAATGACGCCATCGATCGGATTGCCGCGTATGGATTCTTCGACGTCCATCGACGCGAGATTGCGGAACAACATGGCTGTTGGCCGCAGATTCGATTCGCCGAGCGACATCACCGGAAACTCCAGCGGAAAGCCGCCCGCCTCGCGCACGCCGCGCTTCACGTATTCCGCGAGCTCGCGAAAATGCGCGTTGCACGGCGTGAGTTCCGACCATGTATTGCAGATGCCGATGACCGGCCGGCCATCGAACTGATCGTGAGGTATGCCCTGGTTCTTCATCCACGAACGATGGATGAACGCGTCTTTATCGTTGCCGCCGAACCAGCTTTGCGAGCGTAGCTTCTTGCGCATGGAAGTCCCCTTTATCGCGCTTTCTTCATAGTGTGGGATCCAGTAAAAAAGGCCGCGCGGGCGGCCTTTTCAGAAACCCGGACACGTCGAGTTATACACCTCGCATACGCATCCGGCGCGCGTGCAGCGCAAGATTTGACGATCAGTCGAGCATTTCCTGCGACCTTTCGCGCATGCACGCCACCGCGATCACGGAGAGCACGCCGCAACCGATCACGTACCACGCGGGCGCCATCACGCTCTTCGTAATGACGATGAGCGACGTCACGAAGAACTGCGCGAAGCCGCCGAAGATCGCCACGCCGATGCTGTAGACGATGGCCGCGCCCGTCGCGCGCACCGAACGCGGGAACAGCTCGCCGAGCATCGCGCCGGTCGGACCGACGTTGAGCGAATGCACGATAGAGAGGACGGTGACGACCGCGAGCAGCGTCGTCGCGTTCGGCGATTTGTTCAGCAGCGCGAAGGCCGGCCAGATCGCGAGCATCAGCAGGATGCGCGTCGTCTGCGCGAGCTTGTTGCGGCCGATGCGGTCCGACAGATAGCCACCTATCGGCGCGACGATAAAGAGAATCGCGCCCGACACGCAGCCCGAAAGCATCGACGTCCAGCTCGGCAGGCCGAGCGTCTTCACGCCGTAGATCGACAGATAGAACACGATGATGAAGTGCGCCGACGTGCCGCCGATCGTCAGGCCGAGGCCGTTGAGCACCGCGCGGCCATGTTCGCGCAGCACGGTGACAAGCGGAATCTTCGGTGCCTTGGGCGCGGCGGCGACGTTTTGCGGCGGCGCTTCTTCCATCGTGCGACGCAGCCACCAGCCGACGGGCACGATCGCCGTGCCGATGAAGAACGGCACGCGCCAGCCCCAGCTTTCGAGTTGCGCGGTCGTGAGCGTCGCCGTGAGCGCGACGCCGGTCAACGCGCCGGCGAGCGCCGAAAGTCCCTGGCTCGAGAACTGCCACGATGCATAGAAGCCGCGCCGGTTCGCGGGCGCCTGTTCGAGCAACAGCGTCGTCGATGCGCCGACTTCGCCGCCCGCCGAGAAGCCTTGAATCAGCCGTGCGATCACGAGAATGATCGGCGCGGCGATGCCCGCTTGCGCGTAAGTCGGCGCGACGGCGATCATCGCGGTGCCGAGCGCCATCAGCCCGAGCGTGAGGAGCATCGCCTTCTTGCGGCCGGCGCGATCGGCGTACATGCCAATCAGCAAGCCGCCGATCGGCCGCGTGAAGAACCCGACGCCGAAGCTCGCCACCGCAAGCAGCAACTGGCCGACCGGATCGTCCACCGGAAAGAACAGCTTGCCGATGGTCAGCGCGAAGAACGCATAGACGATGAAGTCGTAGAACTCGAGCGCGTTGCCGACCGCCGCCGCCAGGACGAGCCGCGTGCGCGCCGCGCGGCTGGTTTGCATCGAAGGATTCGCCGGCGCGCTGGCAAAGGTAGGTGCGTTCATGATGGATTCCGAAGGATCAGTCGGCGAGCCAGGCTTCGGCCAGGCGCACCCAGTAGCTCGCGCCGATCGCGAGGATGTCGTCGTTGAAATCGTAGCCGGGGTTGTGCACCATGCAGCCGCCCTTCGAGCCGATGCCGTTGCCGATCCACGCATACGTGCCGGGGCACGCTTCGAGCATGAAGGCGAAGTCTTCGCTGCCCATCAGCGGACGCGCGGCCGGATCGACGCGTTGCGCGCCGAGCATTTTTGTCGCGACATCGGTGGCGAAGGCGGTCGGTTCCGCGTGATTCACGAGCACCGGATAGCCGAGTTCGTAGTCGATGTCGGCCGTGCAGCCGAACGCCAATGCCTGCGCGTTCACGAGCGCGGTGATGCGCTCCTGAAGCTGCTTGCGCACGCCCGCGTCGAGCGCGCGCACGGAGAGCTTCATCAGCGCGGTCTCGGGGATCACGTTGCACGCCTCGCCCGCCTGCACGCTGCCGACGGTGACGACCGCGGATTTCTGCGCATCCACTTCGCGCGCGACGATGCTGTTGAGACCGAGCATGATCGATGCGACCGCGGGCATCGGATCGCATGCGACGTGCGGCATCGCGCCATGTCCGCCGACGCCGCGCACGGTGATGTTCACCCGATCCGACGACGCCATGCCCGGACCCGGCGTGAAGAACATGTCGCCCGCGGGCAGGCCGGGCATGTTGTGCAGGCCGAACACGGCGTCGCACGGGAATTTTTCGAAGAGACCGTCTTCGATCATCGCGCGCGCGCCCGCCTCGCCTTCCTCGGCGGGCTGGAAAATCACGATCAGCGTGCCCGAGAACTGGCGGCTTTCGGCGAGATGGCGCGCGGCGCACAGAAGCATCGCGGTGTGGCCGTCGTGGCCGCATGCGTGCATCGTGCGCGCGTGTTTGCTGGAATACGGCAGGCCGGTGGCTTCCTCGATCGGCAACGCGTCCATGTCGGCGCGCAGTGCGATGCGCTTGCCGCCCTCGCCTTCCGTCAACACGCCGACGACGCCCGTCTTGCCCAGCCCGCGATGCACTTCGTAGCCCCATTGCGCGAGCAATCCCGCGACGAGATCGCTGGTTTGCGTTTCCTCATACGCAAGTTCCGGATGCGCGTGAATGCGCCGGCGCACATCGACGAATTCGGATGCGATGGCGGCAATGCCGGGGATGACGGGCTCGACTGACAACATATCACGCTCCTTGCTCGATGCGATTCGATGTGTGCCAAGCATATAAAGCCGATAAGCAAACCAAAAGACGGTAAATTTATTGCGTGATGACTATTAGTTGTCGGCGATAACCCTAGGATGTCGGCCATGAGCATGAAATATCATCAGTTGCGCGCTTTCCTGACGACCGCCGAGCAAGGCAGCATTCGCGCGGCGGCGCGCAGCCTTCATTTGTCGCAAGCGGCGCTGACTAAGGCGATCAAGGAACTGGAACAGGATCTGGGCGTACCGCTCGTGTTGCGCACAGCGCGCGGCGTGCAACTGACGGCGTTCGGGCAGCAGTTGCGCGTGCGGGCGCATCTGATCGTCAGCGAAATGCGCCGCGCGGAAGACGACATCGCGCAGATGAAAGGCGCCGGCGCGGGCAGCGTGAGCGCGGCCGTCACGCCGACTGCCGCGCTATCGATATTGCCGCAGGCGTATCGCGCGTTTCGCAAGCAGATGCCGGACGCGCGCGTGAGTTTCATCGAAGGCTTTCCGGGCGTCGCGATGCCGCGTCTGCGCGATGGTTCGCTGGACTTCGTCGTGGCGGTCGTCGTGCCCGAACATCTCGCGCCGGAGTTCGATCACATCGAGCTGTACGAGAGCCGCTCGGCGATCGTCGGGCGCGCAGATCATCCGTTGCGGCACTGCACGTCGCTCGCGGAGTTGTCGGATGCGGAGTGGCTGCTGAATCCGTCGCCGGAAAGTTCGACGCAGGCGCTGCTCGATTCGTACGCCGAGCGCGGTCTGATGGTGCCCAAACGCGTGATCGAATGTCCGAGCTTCATCATCGCGCACGGGTTGTTGCGTGGCTCGGATGCGCTCGCCGCGATGCCCGCCGCCTTGCTGGAACATCCATGGGTCGGCGAAGGGCTCGCGATCTTTCCTATCGTTGATCCGTTGCCTGCCGTGTCGGTGCGAATCGTGACGCGCAGGGACAGTCCGCTGACGCCCGCTGCGACGTTGATGCTGGAGTGCTTGCGGCACGCGGCGCGGGGACAGTGAGGCAGGTGCGCTTCAAGAAGATTCCGGATTCGTGGAATAGACAGCGAGAATCGGGGCTGTGAGGAGGAATGCACTCACTTTTTCTGGACGATCATTGCATCAGTCGATGCCTATCCGAATTAGCGACTAAACTTCAAAGAGGCGTCGGTGCATGCGTCCAACGTCTGCGCCCAACCAGTCACGATCCAGACGTGCAAGCGAAGGAGGCAGACCCATGCCGAAAACCGTTCGAACCCCTGAGCAGATTCGCGACGAACTGCAAAGCCGCATGGCCAAAATCTCCGCTGACGCGCCGGGAGCCTTGCGCGTGCGCATACCGCTGCCAGAGCGGCATCCGCCCGACGCATCCGGCCGCAACTGGAACATCGTGCCGCTCAACGACCTCGGTGCGGACTATGTACATCACGTCGAGAAGGTGATCGAAGACATGCGTACCGAGTTCGTGCTGCCAGATTGACGCTGAAAGCATCGGCAGCACGCCAACAGAATATCAATCGCGCTTTTCGCGATCCCGCGCGGCGCGCTCTGCAATCGCCGCATCGACGGGATCGTCGCGTTGCCGCATTAGCCAGTAGACGCTGCCGAGCGCGATCAGCGCGGCCGCCAGTGCGGCAATGCGGCCCGGGTCCGTGGCAGGGTCAAGGATGATGAACTTGCGCGCTATCGCGAGCATCGCCACGAGAAGCACTGTCTTGACCTGCACGATGTGATCGCGTCTTAACATGACGCGAGTGATCGAATGCTTGAATTCCATCGCGATCAACAACGTCATCACCATGCCGAAAACCGCCTGAAAGATCGCATGATCCAGCGGATCGAGCGCCCCCGACAGCGTCAGCGCTATGACCGCCCGAATCAACTGCCACAGCGATACGACGATGATCACCGAGATCACGACGCTCAGGATGTGGGCGATGATCTGCTCGAAGCGCTCGTAGAAGGTCAGCACGCGCCATTGCAGCCGATATTCGTCGAGCTTCATGCGAATCTGGGTTGGCTTGCTCATGGATGGGGTCGCAGAGAGACTCGGGCACGGAGTGACGCCGACATCGCGTAGCGAGCCAAAGCCGGGCCTATGACGATGAGCCATGCGTGCGGCGTTTTCTTTCGTCTACGTGCTGATTCTTTTCTCTCGTCTGCTGTGCACGATGCGTCACATCGCACCCCTCAGCAATCGTTGGGCCGCCAACGCTGGTGTAATGAACGCATGCGCGGCGCGCCTGACAGCGTCGCCGGTTTGCCTCGGCCGCGAAGGCGTTAGCTGGATTCTCGTTCAGTCGTCTGGAGCTCGGGAGTACGTCACAAACCACAAAGCCCGCACGATGTTCAGAATCGCATTCTGAGCATGAACCCAAGCGTGAACGGAAGATCGCTCGAAGGGATCGGCGGAATCAGGATGATGTTCGCGCCGACGCGCTTGTATTCCAGCATGATGAGCGGCGCGGCAACCGGACCGACCGTATGGTTATGGCCGAGGCCGTAGCTGCCGTAGTCGTAGCCGGAGATGAGCCCGGCCATGACTGCGAGCCTGATGTAATTCCAGTGAAGGAAGTCCGGTCCCCACACGCCGCCGCCGTAGAACGACGGCTTCGACAGCGAATTGCGAAAGTAGCCGCCTGTCACCGCCCATTGCGGCGCGACCCAGCATTCCACGCCGATGCCCGGATTGAATTGCTCGAAGTCCTTGTCCGGATGAAAGTGATGCGAAGCGACCATCGCGTCGAGCCAGAGACCGTCGCCGCACCAGCTTGCGTGCGCGGCGGGCGTCCAGCCCAGCGCGACGAGCGCGGCAACCGCCGACAAGTGCGCGCGAAACGTTCGGAATCGGGACAGCCATGTGCACATGTTTTATCCGCCAACGCGCGTACGGTGGCGCCGCTTTTTTGAGATGTAGGTCGAGGCGAACTCTACCCGATCGCGACATTTTCGTGTGTGCTGACGAAAAGTCCGTGACGGCTTGCGCGCGTTCGGATGATCTCGGCGAAACTTGTCGACGTTCTATTTTTGTTTTCGAGGCAATGCGCGATGAAGGCTTATAAGCGTCTCGTTCTTTTTCTCGCGGCGATCGCATTGACGGCGTGCACGCCGCTTCAGGTCGTGACGCATCACGTTTCGTCGAGTGAATCGAGCGTGCCGGCAGGACGTTATCAGCTCGATCCGCATCACTGGAACGTGAGTTTCGACGTCGATCATTTCCACTACTCGCGCTTCGTCATCCGATTCGATAAGACCACGGCGCAACTCGACTGGAACGCGGACGGAATGTCCGGAAGCTCGGTACGCGCGCGAATCGACGCGTCCAGCGTCAACACCAATGTGCCGCTGCTCGATCGCATGCTGAAAGGGCCGGACATGTTCGATGGCGCGCGTTATCCGGACATCGTTTTCGTCAGCACGGCGTTTCAACGCACCGGCGAAGACAAGGGCATATTGACGGGCGATCTGACGATACGCGGCACGACGAAGCCGGTCACGCTCAACGTGACGTTCAACGGACACGCGGTCAATCCGCTCACGAAGCAGGAAACGCTGGGCTTCTCCGCCGACGGACATTTCAGCCGCGCTCAGTTCGGACTGACGACGTGGTATCCGGCCGTCGGCGACGATGTGCACGTCGCCATTCAGGCCGAATTTTCGAAGGCGTCTGCGGACAACGCGCCGTGATGCGTGCCGCTCAGGCCGCGACGGCGGTCCAGTCGAGCACGACCTTGCCGCTGTTGCCGGAGAGCATCGTGTCGAATGCGCGCTGATAGTCGTCGACGGGAAACGTGTGCGTGAGGATCGGGGAGAGATCGAGGCCGCTTTGCAGCATCGCGACCATCTTGTACCAGGTCTCGAACATCTCGCGTCCGTAGATGCCCTTGATTTCGAGTCCCTTGAAAATCACCTGATTCCAGTCGATGGCGGTCTGCGCCGGCGGAATGCCGAGCAGTGCGACCTTGCCGCCGTGATTCATCGATTCGAGCATCGCCGTGAATGCGCTCGGCACGCCGGACATTTCAAGGCCCACGTCGAATCCTTCGGTCATGCCGAGTTCGCTCATCACGTCGCGCAGGTTTTCGTTCGCCACGTTGACCGCGCGCGTCGCGCCCATCTTGCGGGCAAGTTCGAGCCGATAGTCGTTCACATCGGTGATGACGACGTTGCGCGCACCGACGTGCCGCGCGATCGCCGCAGCCATCACGCCGATCGGCCCGGCGCCGGTAATCAGCACATCCTCGCCGACGAGATTGAATGAAAGGGCGGTGTGCGTCGCGTTGCCGAACGGATCGAAGATCGCAGCGAGATCGTCGGAAATGTCAGGCGGAATCTTGAACGCGTTGAACGCCGGGATCACGAGAAACTCCGCAAATGCGCCTTCACGATTCACGCCCACGCCGACCGTGTTGCGGCACAGGTGACGACGGCCCGCGCGGCAGTTACGACAAAAACCGCATGTGATATGGCCTTCGCCCGACACGCGATCGCCGATGGCGAAGCCGCGTACTTCCTGTCCCATCTCCACGATCTCGCCGACGTACTCGTGACCGACATGCATCGGCACCGGAATCGTCTTCTGCGCCCATTCGTCCCATTTCCAGATGTGGATGTCGGTGCCGCAGATCGCCGTCTTGCGGATGCGGATGAGAACGTCGTTGTGACCGACTTCGGGTCGCTTCACGCGCGTCAGGGTGAGGCCGGGTGCGCGTTCGAGTTTGGCGAGGGCTTTCATTGCGTTTGATCCTGGCGTTTGGTCTTGATGATGCTGCTTCGAAGGTCGCGGGCCTTTATGCGCATAAAGTCAGCCGATGACGCCGAGGGATCGGCCGACGCGAGCGAACGCATCGACTGCGCGATCGATCTGTTCCGGCGTGTGTGCCGCGCTCATCTGCGTCCGGATGCGCGCGCGTCCTTTCGGCACCACAGGGTAGGAAAAGCCAATCACATAGACGCCTTCGTCGAGCAGCGCATCAGCCATCTTGGACGCGAGTTGAGCGTCGCCGAGCATGACCGGAATGATCGGATGTTCACCGGGGACAAGATCGAAGCCGAGCGCGGACATCGCCTTGCGGAAGTGCGCCCCGTTCTCGCGGACGCGCCGGCGCAACGTCGCGCCTTCGTCGCTTGCGAGCAGTTCAAGCACTTTCAGCGATGCCGCGGCGATGTTCGGTGCCAACGTGTTCGAGAAAAGATACGGCCGGCTGCGCTGACGCAGCAAATCGATGACTTCCTTATGCGCGGCGACATAGCCGCCTGACGCGCCGCCAAGCGCCTTGCCGAGCGTGCCGGTAATGATGTCGATGCGATCGAGCACGCCGCAGTGCTCCGGGGTTCCGCGCCCGTTCTCGCCGATGAAGCCGACGGCGTGGGAATCGTCGACCATGACGAGCGCACCGTAACGGTCAGCGAGATCGCAGATGCCGGAAAGGTTGGCAATGATGCCGTCCATCGAAAAAACCCCGTCGGTCGCGATCAGCTTGAAGCGTGCGCCGGCTGCATCGGCTTCCTGAAGACGCGCTTCCAGATCGGCGAGGTCGTTGTTCTTATAGCGCAGACGCCGGGCCTTCGAGAGCCGCACGCCGTCGATGATGCTGGCGTGATTCAGTTCGTCGCTGATGATCGCGTCTTCTTCGGTCAGCAGCGTTTCGAAGAGGCCGCCGTTTGCATCGAAGCAACTCGAATAAAGAATGGCGTCGTCCGTTTCGAGAAAACGCGCGATTGCCTGTTCGAGTTCCTTGTGCACGGTCTGCGTGCCGCAGATGAAACGCACGGACGCCATGCCGAAACCATCGGCGTCCAGTCCGTCCTTCGCGGCCTCGATGAGCCGGCGATCGTCCGCGAGACCCAGGTAGTTGTTCGCGCAGAAGTTAAGCACCGCCGCGCCGTTCGCGAGCCGAATGTCCGACGACTGCGGACTCGCGATGACGCGCTCCGTCTTGTAGAACCCCGCAGCGCGAATTTCGTCGAGCGTCGAACGCAAATGGGAGAGATATCGGTCTTTCATCGCAATCCTTGTTCTGGGCCTGCCAATGCAATCCGCGCCTCGTGACTCGCGCGCGCCATCCTTAGCCCTGTTATAGTGCATCCATCGCATCGGACACGTTCGATATTTCGAACGCATTTCCGATATGCCGAACACTTTACGGGATTGGTCGATTCATGGCAAGCACGGGTTCAGAGGGAAAAGCAGGCGATCTCGCGGGCGCAGGCGCAACACCGCCGCGCGTCGGAGAGATCATTCAACGCTTGCGCAGCGAACGGAAGCTGACCCTCGACGATCTGTCGCGCGCGGCCGGCGTGTCGAAGTCGATGCTGTCGGAGATCGAGCGCGACAAGGCCAATCCGACGATCGCCGTCGCGTGGCGACTGACCAATGCGCTCGGCATCAGCCTCGACCAATTGTTCGCGCAGCAAAGGCCCGCCGAAGCGATCCGCGTTTCGGGGCTGCATGAAATACCGACCCTGAGTGGAGACAACGGCGGCTATCAGTTGCGCGTGTGGGGACCGATTGAACTCGCCGGCAAGTTCGAGTGGTACGAACTTACCCTGCAATCGGGCGCCGCGCTCACGTCGAATGCGCACGAACCGGGAACGCGCGAGCATCTCACAGTGCTGAACGGTTCCATTGAGGTCGATGCGTCGGGTGCGACGCGTCGTCTGAAGGCGGGGGAAACCGCGCGGTATGCCGCGGACGAGGCGCACGCGATCCGGAATGTCGGGCGCGCGGAGGCCAAGGCGTTGCTCGTCGTCATCCACGGCTGATGCGCTGAGCGTCCGGAACTTTTTGCGCATAAAGTCGGCGCGCCGCCGTGCGCCCGCCAATTAAAACGGGACGCGCATCGAGCACGTCCCGCTCAAAGCGGCGCCGGAGTCGCGGCGCCGGTTGGCCCGTCTTACGGGTTCTTTTTCACGCTGTCCTTCAGATCCTCGCGTGCATCGCCCACGCCTTTCTGGACCTTGCCGGCTGCTTGCTGCATGTCGCCCTTGGCTTCCTGAGCCGTGTCCCCCGTCATTTTGCCGACGCCCTCGTTGATCTTTCCCTTGACCTGCTTGCCAACGCCTTCGGCTTGATCCTTGTTCATGTCAGTTCTCCCGTGGTTTGCAGCGCTGTTGGCCGCGCGGTGCCGTCGAACGAACGCAGAAACTGCCTGCGCGTTCCGCTCAGGAGTTTCCCAAGCACGGTTGAACGATGCGCTTTGTCGGCAGGCGCGCATAGCCGCGCATGTCTGAAACGCACGTAGGCGGAATCGCACATACAGCCGGTTCGACTCGCGCGACGCTATTTTCATTGCAACAAGTACTGTATATTTGTACAGTACAATAAGACCGGCTGGAAGGGGTGGATCATGGAGTCGAATGGTGAAAATCTGAGCAGAAGGCAGTTCGCCCGCGCTGTGCATGACCTCGAGCGCATCACGCGTCAGATCGCGGGGCGTTACATCGATAAAGGAGTGCCGCTGACTTGGCGGCTGTTGCATGCCATCGAGGCGGAGGCCGTCGCGGACCTCGGATTCGCGGGACGACACGAAGCCGCCTTGCGCGAGCTGTTCGCGCGTCCCGATCACTTTCATTTCCCCGAAACCGATGACGTCGTCGACGTTGCATCCTCGGATGCCTTGCCCGCCGTTTTCGCCTTCGCCGTAGACGCCTACGAGCGCGCATCGCGACAGGATCGGCCACGAGCAGTCAGCGCCGCGCATTGACGCATCCCCGCGGCACGCGACTGAACCCGCGTGCCCCGGTTCATGTCATCGCGCAGCGGATCGTTTCACGGCGCGAACTCCGCCGCGATGTCCGCATCCGAACGCGATTCGAGCTTGCCGTCCCGGCACGCAACGCGAAACACCTCGTAGTCCTTTTCCACCTGATCCGCGTAGGCGCGACCGTAGCGCACTAGAACTTCGGCCATTCGATCGCTGTTGCCCAGGTAGCCCGAGATTTCCGGCGCGCATCCGCCGGACTTCGCGTGCGCGCGGGCAAGCGCCCAGCCGCAAAGCACGGCGTACTCGCGAAAGACGTCGTCGCTGAAAGTATCGAGTTCTGCGGAAATTTTCATGTCGCGTAACTGGCGGATGTAGAGCGTGCGCCCGAGCGGTCCGGTCGCCCAGCCGAGAAACGGGTCCGTGGCGGCCTGCATCAGACGTTGTCCGTGAACGACGCGGTGCCCGTCGTGTTTGATATCGTCGGCGTGCTTCGCATGTTTCGTGAATCTCGCGACGACCGACGTCGATGCCTCCTTCATCTGCAGGAAAAGCGGCTTGTCGTGATGATCCGTGAGCAGCAAAACGAGGCAGCGCGTGCCGACGCTGCCCACGCCGACCACCTTGAACGCGACATCCTGCAGGCTGAATTGCGACAGCAATCTCGCGCGCTCCGGCGTAAGCGTCGCGACATAATCGCGCACGAGCGTCGCGAGCGCATCTTCACGACTGGCTTTGAGCGTCATCCAGCCGTCGTTCTTATCGATCAGCGTGCTCTTGCCGTGGATGTGAAACACGGCAGGCGGCGCATCGCGAATGCGCCACGTGTCGCCGGTTCGGTCGGCGAGTTTCGGCAGCATCGTTTCGTGCGTGCGGCGCGAAGCCCGTTCGATGCCGCGCTTGATGCGCCGCCGCGCGTCTTCGCTCTGCACGGCCTGGTACATGCGATCGAAGGTGATGCGCTCGTACCAGAGATCGAGCACGCTCATTTCAGCGTACTCGCGCAGATGCGTCTGATAACTGCGCGCGGCGACAAACGCGAACTCGTCCGCAGCCAGATCGCCGTGGCCGAGATGCCGGCCGGCGATCGTGAAGCTCGCGACCAACCGTTTCAAATCCCATTCCCACGGACCGGGCGCGGTTTCGTCGAAGTCGTTGAGATCGAAAATGAGCGCGCGCTCCGGCGTTGCGAAGCCGCCAAAGTTGGAAAGATGACAGTCGCCGCAGATCTGAATGGCGATGCCGCTGTCCGGTGTGCCGGCCAGGTCGTGCGCCTGAAGGATCGCGCTGCCGCGATAAAACGTGAACGGCGAAACGAGCATGCGGCCGTAACGCAAGGGAATCAGCGCATCGACGCGGCCTTTGCTGCTTGTCCGCAAAAGCTCGATGGGATCGCGATCGGCATCGCCGATCGCCTCTTGCGCGGCCCGCGGTGTGCGTTCGCGCCTGGCGCGTCCATTCGCGCGACGTTCCTGCCAGGATTGCTGGGGCATCGCTCGCTCCTTTTTGCTCTTGTGTTCGTGGATGGAAGGAAGCCGTATAGACGACAGTAGTCGACGAAACGCACGCCCGCCAAGACAGTTATCGACACTTTGGCGGACACACGCGCTTGACGTCGCCCGCCCGAAGCCCGACCCTGTGCGCAGTGCAATACAGCGCGCAACGCGCCTTCGAACAATATGCCGAACACTTCCGATCTCTTCGACCAACAGCGCGCCGACTGGCAGGCGGACCCGCACGCCGCGTTCGATGCATGGCTCGCCCAGCAATCGTTCAGGGCGTCATCGGCCGATGTGTATCGCGCGCAATGGGGAAATTTTCTCGAGTGGCTGGCCACCAAACGCGCGACGCTGCATACGGTGCAACGTCCGGTCATCGAACAGTTCGTCGCGCAACTGGACATCCGACGCCCGCAGCGCATGCGGTATCTGCGGCTGATCGAGCGCGTGCTGGATCACGTTCGGGAAGTGGACTCGGCGGCGACGAATCCGGCGCGCTTCATCGCTCAGGACGGCGACGCGGCATGGCGCAAGGCACGCGACAACGAGCCGACGGGCTTTCTCACCCACGATGAGCGCGCGCTGCTCGTCGCGCATCTGTTTTCTCCGATCGGCGCCTTGCCGGCCGGGCAGCGCTGGCGCGAGCGGCGCGACCGGGCGTTGGTCGCCGTCTTTCTCGGCGCGGGCGTGAAAACGGGCGAAGCGGCGCAATTGACCGTCGATTGCTACGCGGCCGGCGCGCCTTACGTGACCGTCGACGCGTCGAATCCGCTGCTGATCCGGCAGGCGCGGCTCGCTCCGTTCGCGGTCGAACTGCTCGACAACTGGATCAGCGAGCGCAAGACGGCTGGCCTTGCAGGCGAATTGCTATTCCCGGCAGCACCGACGGGACGCTCCATGCACAAGGCGACGATGCTGCGCGCGATCGACGCCGTCGTGGCCGCATCCGGGATAGCGGCATCGCGCGTCGCGCGCGCAAGTCCGCAGACCTTGCGCAACACGTACGCGGCGGAGTTGTTCGAGGATGGCACGGACCCCGATCGCGTCGGCCAGTGGCTCGGATTGCAGCAGACGATCTCGGTTCACCGGCTGCATCGTGCCTGGCAAGAATGGATGGGTGAGCAAATACGGGAGCGTGACATTGCTCACGCGCGCGCCGACGGGGAACGGCACATGTCCGTCGACGATCCCGAAAACCCTCACCTTTGACGCCGGCGCTCACTCCACGCGCGATTACGAGGTGCTGACGCGCGCCGACCGGATAAATTCGTCGACGGCCGCAAGCTTCGATGCCGTGGCCCCGGAGGTGCGCTCGCAGTTCGGGCAGGAAAGCTCGTATTCGTCTTCGTGGCGCTGCAGTTCCGGTTCGCCAGCCTCGCACGCCGGACAGGAAGTTGGCGCGGCGACGTGCGCGTCAATCTGCGTGCCGAGGCGGGCGATCTCGGCGGAAGTGAGGCGCCCCTGCGCCGCCAGCGACGCGATCAACGCGCCGACTTCCGCGCTCGCACCGGATTGAACCCGCCGTGCATCGCGCTCGAGAACTAGCGCATCGATTTCGTCGGACTGCGCCCGCACTTGCGACTCGAGCCGGTCGGCGCGGCTTCGGGCTGCGCTAAGTTGTTGAATGAAATCGAATTCCTTCTGACTCGCTTCGCGTGCGCTGGTCTGATAGGTGGCGGCCATGCCGCGCAGGGAGTCGAGTTCGACGAGCATCGGATGCACGCGCCGTTCGGCCTCCTTGACCGCGTCCTTGATCTGCTGAGCGTAGTGCTCGGTGCTGTGGCGCAGCTCGTTTTGAAGCTCGTCGATGCGGTCGCGCAGCCGTGCCGCAGCGTCCTGCTCCTGCTGCAGACGCGCCGAGAGCGTCTCGTTCTCCTTCTCCCATCGGGCGATGACTTCGCGCAAGCCCGCCTGAGCGTCTGTGCCTTGACTGCGCAGCGTCTTCAATTCGGCTTCCAGCGCCGCGATCTGAGCAGCGCCTGCTTCGGCGCGCGCCTCGGCACGCTGCTGAGCCCGCTCGATCGCCTCGCGACGAATATCGGCATCGCGAGCCTGGGCTTGCGCGGCCTGGATGACCATGTCCAGACGGGCCTTTTCCTCGTTAAGGGCGGCACGCGCGACCGTTTGAGCCTCGTCATATAAAGCCGCCAGCAGTTCGCCGGCACGTTCCTGCAATGATTCCGGCATCGCCCCAGCGTCGATGCGAACGCGCAACGTCGAACGCAGACCGGCCCAGAACGCCTCGATGTCCTTGGGGATGTCGCTTGCGCTGCCGGTTTGAGTCAGTTCGCGGACAGTCGTAACCGAGGGCCGAACGCCCAGGTCGAAGAAGAGTCGCTTGCAGGCGTGTTGAGAGAGGTCTTGCCGCCGTGCGCCGGTGGCGCGCATCGCTTCGATTTCTTGGCGCAGCGTGTCGCGAGTAGATTGATCCATGGCGAAAATCTAGCAGTTCAACATGATGATCATAACGTTTTACGTGTTGATCGTTATGTTTTTCGTTCGATCATTGACACCAACGTCGATAACAGAGCATTTAGGCCGTTTTCGACAACTTGGCATGGTACACATGTCCCCCGTCGTGAAACATCCTGAAGATACCCCTGCAAGTCGATGATTTGTCGCGGATTTTAGTCCCATACGCGCCATGGGTGTCTGTTTCACGCAGCTTTTCGTTTTTCTAATTACTGCGTGCAAAACACTGCACCGCTAGAGAGTATTAGAAGTTAACACCTTTGAACCTTGTTAACATCGTTAACGCCAGCCAGAACCCTTATCGGATAAGGCTTTGCCGGACGTCAGGTGAGATTGTACGGGAACTATGGTGAAACTCTGCGGGAGCGAACGGTGACGGGCTTCGGGATGATCGGTGAGGGCTCTCGGGAAGAATCGTGAGCGGGTTCGGGGAGGCTCCAAAATGATGGGTGAGTTTATTCGGGGGCACGCGCACGCTAACGCGTTGATTTCCGAGGGCGCCCCCCTGGTCTGTCGGCTTCGTTTGGTGAGAATTTTCGGGAGCATGCGAATCGCACTATTTTGGAGTCGATTCGGGTAAAGCTTACCGATCGGTGAGGGTTTTCAGGGTAATTCCCGAGAGAAAGGTGAGCGTTTTCGGGGGCGAAGGCTACTTTTCGCTGAAATTTTCATCTGCCGACGCCTGAGGTGAGCTTTTCCGGGAGCGAAATGGAAGATGCACGTCTCGGTGCAGCCGTAGTCTCTTCTTGGATGGGCTCGCAGGGCCGGTGAGAGCGTCTAAGGTGAGCCTTTCCAGGAGTGTCTGCGCCTGCTTTTTTCAGTCCATCTTCCCTGTCATGCGCCTCGCATGGTGAGGAGATCCGGGATCACGCGCGCTGTACGAGAACTGTCGCTGCACTAGATGAGAAATCGCGCGCATGAAAAAACATATTAGAAACAAGTGGATAGACCAGGATGGTCTGTCGTTGCGTTTAGCGGAAACACCGTATGGTGAGGGAATGCGGGAGCTACGAGCGTCGGTGCGGGATAGTGCCAAGAAACCGTCGGTGAGGATTTACGGGAGCCACCTTCTTCACGTTTTGTGACGAAAGCGAGATAAGTGCCTGGGAGAGCCCCATTTTTGAGCGACGACGGAAAAAAGGTGAGGCTTTGCAGGACGCAGCAGGGTGAGCATTTGCGGGACAGGCGATATGAGGTGCAGCAGGTCAAAAGTGATAGTTTTCGGGGGGCCATAGGCGGCGCGAAGCCCGTAGAACGGGGCTGAACGGGGGCGATCGGGTTGAAGAAAACTCGGTGAGGTGAGACTTTTCGGGACCTGTCGATGCCGATCTTTTGAAGTGAGTGCGCGCCGTTATAACTTTGCACCGCACCGATGCGCGGCCGAAGCGGAGAAGGACGGACTTTCGGCTGTCTCTGCCGCGCCACACGTCGTTCAACGAGCCGAAAAATTTTTAAGGTGAGCCTATTCGGGAGACTGCTTGAGCTCCCGGATGGCGCCGAAAAACCGTCGCAATCCGTTTACCCGCGTGGACACTACAGCTAAAAGATACCCTCGATCGGTGAGCGGTGAGTGTTTTCGGGAGCGCACCGCAGTGAGCCGTGCTGTCTGTCTGGCCATCACCCCTGTGTGGTGAGGGTGTCCCTATAGACGGGCTTCACCCCAATCGGTATCCTTGCTCGCAATATCGATCTTGACCATTTCATGGCCACCAAGCGCGCAAAGAAAACCGATGTCGTCAGCCCCAGTTCGGCGGAACTGCGCAAGGCAGTCGAGGCCATTGCGATTCAGCCGAAAAGCGGCAAGATCACGCTGCTCACCAGAAAGTTGTTCAATGTGCTGCTAGCCGTTGCTCAACAAGCCGACGACTCCGGTGACACGTATCGCGCGCTGCTGTCGGATATCGTCGCAAATTCGGCGTTCGACTCGAACGACACTGCGCTCGTGAAGGAGCATTTGCGTCGCATGGTGTCGGTGCAGGTCGAATGGAGCACCGGCACATCGAGTCAGAAGCCGGGTCGCAAGTGGGGCATCTCGACGCTGATCGCCGACGCCGAAATCCTCGAAGATCCGACGACGCGCCGCGTCTGGGTCGAATTTTCATTCGCGCCGAAAATCAAAAAGAAGCTGCTGGATCCTGTGCAGTATGCGCGCCTGAGCCTGCAATTCCAGAGTCAGTTGCGCAGCAGCGCCGGCCTCGCACTCTATGAAATTTGCGTTCGCTATCTCACGAATCCCAGCCATCTGACGATGCGCGAGACGTGGGAATGGTGGCGGCCTATTCTTTCAGGAACGCCCGATACCGAAGCCGGCGACGAAGCCAAGCGCGAATACAAATACTTCAAACGCGATTATCTGCGGCCCGCAATCGCCGAGGTGAATGCGGTGACCAATATCTTCGTCGAACTGGTGGAACACCGCGAAGGGCGCCGCGTGGCTGAGATTCAGTTCCGCGTGACCGAACAAAAGCAGCCGATGCTCGCGCTGGACGAACATCCGAACGTCTTCGACAGCACGTTGGTGGATCGGATGGTGAAGATTGGCATTCCGCTCAAGGACGCGCAGACGCTGTATGCCGACAGCGAGGAAAACCGCATCCGCGCGGCGTTGCAGATGACCGAACAGCGCATGCGCAGCACGACTTTGCCGCCGGTTCGCAGCGGCGCGGCGCTTTTCAAGGACGCGCTCAAAAAGGGCTACGCGCCACCGGTAGAAGCGCTGCCTCCGGCAACGAGCGGTACGGCCTCCCGCACGCCGGCTGCCGCCGACGATCTCAAAGCCCGCTTGTTGAGCGAATTCTCGGCGTACCGCCGCAAGGAAGCGCGCGTGCTGTACGACGAGCAAGGTGAGGAAGAACGGGAGGTCGCGCGTCAATCCTTCGAGGAAGACGTTTTGCCGGGGCTCGGTGCCCACATGCGCGACGACTGGCGCAAGCGCGGACTGGATTCGAAGCTGGCGGAAACATCCTTCTTCGACTGGCTGGCGCGAAAGACGTGGGGCGAGCCGACCGATGGCGACTTGCTGGCATTTACGCTCAGTCAATCGCGCTAAAGTCTCCGCGGGCAACCGAAAACGTCCCAATTCGAAAATGGCCGCCGGTCCATGATCTCGGCGGCCATCGTGTGCATTTACTTCTTGGTCTCGACAGGCTGAAGCATCAGTTCGATCTGATGCAGCAGCTCATCGCGCTTCTCGCGCGACAAGCCGCGCAAACGCAACTCGAGACGATCTTCGCCGTATGACTTCAGATCGCCGACTGCGACGCCGTCCAGCTTGATTTCGAGGCGCTGCGCATAGCGTTGCCGGCCAGGCGTCTTCGGCGCTTCCTGAGCGTTCGCGCGGCCCTTGACGATATCGGCGACCTGCCGCGTGCTCAGGTCATCCGACGTGATCTTGTTGATCAGCCGCAGCGTGGCGTCGGTGCCGCGCGCGGCGTGATAGCGCACGATCTGATAGGCCATGTTCGAGCCGAATCGGTCCGGCCGCGCAACCATCTCGTGCATGACGTTCTCAGGAAGCTTCGCGATCGACAAAGCGACGGCGATCGTCGATTCGTCCAGCCCGAGGTGATCCGCCAGTTCGCGCTGGCTCTGGAAATGCTGTTCGTCGAGAAAGCGTCGCCAGACCACGGCGTTGTCGAAAACAGTCTGCGAGTCGCGCTGAACGTTCAGGTCATAACCGAGCTTGTAGCTCTGAATGCCGATCGGCAGATCGACGACCACCGCCTTCACGGTTTCCTTGTTTGCCTCTTTCAGTGCTCGCACGCGCCGGCCGCCATCGCTGACGAAGAACGTTCCCGGATTCTCGTAATCGGGAATGACGTGAATCGCCTGTTGCTGGCCCTGCTTCGCCAGATTGACGGCCAATTCCGCGATTGACGTCTTCAGATAGAAATGGCGCGGGTTGAACGGGCTGGGCTTGATCGACTTGAGCGGCAACTCGATTATCTGTCCGGCCGTGTAGCGGTTTGCACGGCGCCACGCACGATATTCATCGGACTCAGGTCCGGCGTTGATGTCGCCCGGCTCGTCGGCCACGAAGGCGCTCGATCGGCCGTTCGCGGCGGCCTGCCCCACATGTTGAATGTCGACGATGCCATCGATCGCATTCAGGCGATCCAGCGCAGTGCGCTTCTCGCTGCTCGTCGTGTCGGGCCGAGCCTTGAAGCCCTTGGCAAATTGGGACGGTTTCATTCAGGGTCCTTTATGCGCATAAAGTCAGGAGAGCATGTCGAGGATCTCGTCCGCGACCGAGCGGATTTCCGCCGCTGCGAGGCGCGAGCCGCGATCGCTCATTTGAAGCACGGTCTGTCCAAGCGCCATCGCCTGCTTGTAACACTCGCGCGTTGGGATCTGCGTTTTCAATAAGGGAAAGCCGAGCTCTTCGAGCGCAACCTTGAGTTCGCGCGTGAGCATGCGCTTTTCTTCGGTCTTGTTGAGCAGAAAGACGGCGCGCAGATCTTCGTTCATCACCTGCGCTTGCTGAACGAGCTTGACAAGGCCGACGCTCGACCAATAGTCCGCCGGCGATGACGAAGTCGGAATCACCGCGACGCTCGCCGCCAGCAACACGACGCCAGATACCTTCTCGGTGATCGACGGCGGGCAATCCACGACGATGATGTCGTAGTCGTTGACGAACTTCTTGATTTCCCGATGAATCTGCCCGCCGGCCTCGGAGAGATTGACGACTGGAAACGGGATGCCGCTTGCGTCATCCGATGCGGCGCTTGACCAATGGATCAGCGTGTTCTGACCATCGGCGTCGACTACGAGCACACGCTTCTTCTTTTCGTGAAAGGCCGCACCGAGATGCATCGCAATCGTGCTTTTGCCGACGCCGCCCTTTTGTTGCGTGATCGCTATGATTTCCGCCGCCACGTTCCACTCCGTATTTTGAAGTCCGTTGAATTCTACATTGTCGTTGTTGTTTTTCCAGTGATATTCCGCAACAACTGACTCGCGTTAGCCGTTCGGCCGAGGTTTATGCGCATAAAGTCCTTGTCCGGCCGGCGGCGCCGGCGTCGGAAGTGCCCGACTTTATGCGCCTAAAGCCGCCGCCATCCTAGGCGAGGCGGGTCTTACAAGCACCGCCGCCTCGCCTTTATGCGCATAAAGTCGCACTCCCTCGGTCGCCTGGACGCCAGTCCTCACCTGCAAAACGAAATCGCCTATCCTAGGCGCTGACACAACTGCGCCTACGCCGGAGCCTCCATGACTGTTCGCAACCTGGACACCCTGTTCGCGCCGAAGTCGATCGCTGTCGTGGGCGCTTCCTCGCGTGCGGGCAGCATCGGCGAGATGGTCTGGGCGCGTGTGCAATGCGCTGGCTTCACAGGCTCTCTTTGGCCAGTCAATCCAAAATACGACTCGCTGACCGGCGAAACCGTGTACCGCGACGTCGACGCGTTACCGGAAGCGCCGAACGTTGCCGTGATTTGCACGCGACCGCACACTTGGCCGGACCTCATCGAGCGCCTCGGCCGACGCGGAACGAAAGCCGTCGTGATCGTCGGCGAAGCGAAGCAACGCGGAGAGTCTTCCGCAGCGGACGCCGACGAATGGACCGTTCGTACGCTCGCCGCCGCCCGGCCTTTTCTCGTGCGCGTGATCGGACCTGCCAGTCTCGGCGTCGTCACGCCGGCAATCGGCGCATGTCTCGGCGCCCCCGCATGCAGTGTCAAATCGGGCGGCGTCGCGTGGGTGTCGGGATCGAACGCGCTGACGAACGGCGTACTGGGATGGGCGCGTGCTCGCGGACTCGGCTTCTCGCGAATCGTCGCGCTCGGGGATGAAGCCGACGTCGATTCCGGCGACATCCTCGATTTCCTTGCAAGCGATGCATCGACGCGTGCGATTCTGCTCGCCATCGAAACGGTTCGGTCGGCGCGCAAATTCATGTCCGCCGCGCGCGCCGCCGCGCGAAACAAACCGGTGCTCGTGCTGCGCACGGGTCGCGACGACCCTTTCGACCGCCTCTACGGCGCGGCCTTCCGCCGTGCCGGACTCGTCCGCGTCGATTCGCTCGATGATCTGCTCGATGAGATCGAGACCTTGGGCATCGGCCGCGTCGCGACAAGCGATGTCGCAACTGTCATCACAAGCGACCGCGGCGTCGCAGCACTTGCCCAGGACGCCTTTGGCGCAGCCGGCGACGACCTCGCGCAATGGCCGATCGCCGCGCGCGACGCCGTCGCCGCCGCGCTGCCTCGCGCTCGCGCGGGCAATCCTCTTCTTCTCGGCGACGACGCCACGCCCGCGGATTTCGGCGCGGCGCTCGAAGCGCTCGCATCGCATCGCGAGACCGGCACAGTGTTCGTCGTGCATGCGCCGACGCATAGCGCGCCCGTCGCCGAAGTCGCCCGCACGTTGATTGCCGAGCGACGTCACGCTTATCGCGGATTGCTCGCGTGCTTTTTCGGCTGTGTCGATGCCGCCACGCGCGACGAGTTGCACGCGAACGGCATTCCCGTGCACACGACGCCGCATCGGCTGGCGCGCGGTTTTGCCCGGCTCGTCGATTTCCGGCAGGGCCGCGAACTCTTGATGCAAACGCCCGACGGCCTCCCCGCGAATATTCCCGAAGACATCGACGCCGCGCACAACGAGATTCGCACGGCGCTCGCAAACGGCATCGCCGAATTGAATGGCGAACGTGCGGCGCGCGTATTCGCTCGTTTCGGCATCTCGGTGAAACCGGGGCCGCCCGACTCGCTTACGAGCGATGCCGTCGAAATTCAGACGCGCCTGCTCAACCATCGCGTGTTCGGTCCGGTATTCGAATTCAAGGCCGAAGGCGCGCTCGGCCTTGCCGACGCACTTCACGAGTTTGCCTTGCCGCCGCTCAATCCCGTGCTTTCGCGCGATCTCGTCATGCGCTCGCCGCGTTCGCGCGAACTGCCCGCCGAGTCGCTGCTCAATGCGCTGACGGCGTTATCGCAACTCGTTTGCTATATCGAAGAAATCGTTGCGCTGCGTCTCACGTTGCGCGTGACGCGCGATTCAGTCGCCGTTCACGAACCGCAACTCACGCTCGGCGCGCATCGCAAGCCGCTGGCGATCGTGCCGTATCCACGCTGCCTCGAAGAGACGCTCGACTGGCGCGGCATGCGCGTCACCGTGAGGCCGATTCGTCCCGAAGACGAAGAAGCGCACGCGGCGTTCGTCGCGGCCAATACCGCCGAGGATTTGCGCCTGCGCTTCTTTGGCGCTGTCCGTAACTTCGATCATTCGCAACTCGCGCGCATGACGCAAATCGACTACGACCGCGAAATGGCGCTGATCGTCACGCGAGCGAACGGTGACGGCACGGGCGAGACGCTCGGTGTCGCGCGCGCGATCGCCGATCCGGACAACGAGACCGCGGAATTCGCCGTCGCCGCGCGCTCGGATATGAAGGGCAGGGGATTGGGCTCGCTGCTGCTGTCGCGCATCATCGACTACGCGAGACAGCGCGGCACCCGCTGGATGGTCGGCGAGGCGTTGCGCGAGAACGCCGGCATGATCGCGCTCGCACGCAACACCGGCTTCGAAGTGACGAAGACCGACGACCCGGGCGTCGTCGGTTTCAGGATGCGGCTGTGCGATGCGCCGTCACAGCCGCGCGGCGATTAAGCCGCGAATTTGGCGAGCGCGTCGTCGATCTGCGCGCGCGACAGCGAAAGCTCGTCGAGCAATGCTTCGGCGTACAAACTGCCCGTTTCCTTTTCGAGGCGCGCGATTGTCAACGCGCAGCGCGACGTGTCCTTCAACGTCGCGATGAACGGCTTCACCGATTGCCCCGACGTGAACGCATCGAAGAGCGGCACGCGAATGTCGTCGGGCAGCGCGCGCGACGTCCACTGATACGGCTTGCCGTTGTACGTCAGTTGCGGCGGCAGCGTGCGCTCCTTCTTCGCGGCGGGAATCAGGCCGAATGTCCGTGCCGCATCGCCGATCTGCTCGGCCGAAAAAAGCTCGTCGGGCGTGATGTCGAACTGCGCGATATACGTTTCGATCGCCTGCATCGCGGCCGCGCGATCGTCGCGTTTCTTTTGCGCGCGGGCGACAATCTCGCGCAGTTCGTCGGCTTCTTCGGATGTGATCGTGAAGTTCGCCTGTTTTTGCTGCAGTTCGGTGAAGCGGAGGAATTCGGAGTCGGAAAGGAGTTTCGCCATCGGGAATGCGTCGGATTGGATACGGCGGCACGCCATCGCGGCGCGCCGTCTTTTTGAGAGGGCCGCCATTCTAACGCGCGAAGCGTGCGCCATTCAGTCGTGCGTCATCGAAAGCGACGCGGCTGCATTTTTCAGCAAGGACGTGACGTCTTCGATCGACGGCGCCACGTAATCGTCGATGCGCCGCAGGTACGGGCAGGTGAGGGCGGCGATCGCCTGGCCGGACGGCCCGAGCAGCGGATACGTCACGTCCGTCACGCCGAAAGTCTGCTGGCTATCCTTTTGCGAATAGCCGAGTTCGCGAACTCGCCGGTAGTCGGCGTCGAGCACGGCGCGATCGACCGCGAGTTCGCCTTTGACCTTCGTATGCTCGGCGAGCATGTGTTCGCGCTGTTCGTCGGTCTGAAACGCGAGCATGACGCGGCCGGAGCCCGTGTCGATCAACCCGACGCGCGAGCCGAGCCGCACTGAAATGCCCCACGTGCCGGGACCGTCCACTTGCGCGATGACGAGCAAATTTCCGCGATCGTAGACGACGAGATGCACGGATTGCTCGGCTGCATCTGCGAATCGCTGCATCGCCGGAAGCGCCTCGGCGATGAGCCGATTCATCGGCGGATGCCGATGCGCGAGCGCATACAGCTTCAGGCTCAACGAATAACGATCGCCTTCGGGCGAGCGCACAACGTACTGCCGCGCGACCAGCCGCTCCAGCATCCGATACATCTCACTCGCGTTGCGCCCGAGCATCTTCGTGATTTCCGCACGCGTGAGGCCCGACTTTTGTTCCGAAAGCAATTCGAGAATATCGAGCCCTTTATCGAGCGCGGGCGCGCGATAACGATCGGCGTCGTTGTCTTCCACGTCCATGTGCTGTCTGAGTTGGTTCATGAATTCGCGCGAGTTTAAGCCTTCCGTCAGGGAGCGCGATCCCATTCGCATGCGCCGGCTAGGGAAATCACTGATCGATCCGGGTTGCGTCATTGTTGACTTCGACTGGTGCGTCTATGAATATTACGTTCACTGATGAATCGTTGCATCCACGTTTTCCCGCGGCGACTTGCTTTGGACGTTCGGCGCAATCCTCCTTCTGAGATCGACGATGCAAGAAACCACCGACCCGCGCCTGATTCTTCTCAGTCCGGAAGACAACTGCCTGATCGCCGCCGCGCGCCTGCCCGCTGGCGAGACGCTAATGATCGAAGGCGAGTCTGTCACGCTCGCGACGACCATCGAGCTTGCGCACAAGATCGCGCGGCGCGCGTTGTCGAAGGACGAAAAGGTACTGCGTTATGGCGCGATCATCGGCCACGTAAGCGTCGATGTCGCGCGCGGCGAGCATCTGCATACGCACAACCTGGAAAGCGACTACCTACCCACTTACACGCACGACGCCGCACACGCCTACGTGCAGCACTGAACACTTCCATGGACACTTCCGCACTGCAGGGCTATCTCCGGGCGGATGGCCGCAAAGGCATCCGCAATGTCGTCGCGGTGGCGTATCTCGTCGAATGCGCGCATCACGTTGCGCGCGAGATCGTCGCGCACTTCCGTCCATCGTTCGATGATTTCGATTCCTTCGATCCGCAAGTCGAACCGCCCGTGCATCTGATCGGCTTTCCGGGCTGCTATCCCAATAGCTACGCCGAAAAGATGCTGGAGCGCATCTGCACGCATCCGAACGTCGGTGCGGTGCTGTTCGTGTCGCTCGGCTGCGAGAGCATGAACAAGCACTATCTCGCCGATGTCGTGCGCGCGAGCGGCCGTCCCGCCGCCGTGCTCACGATTCAGGAAAAAGGCGGCACGCGCAGCACGATCCAGAACGGTCTCGACTGGGTGCGCGAGGCGCGCGCGACGCTCGCGGCTCAACAGAAAGTGCCGATGGCGCTCGACGAACTGATCGTCGGGACGATCTGCGGCGGCTCGGACGGCACCAGCGGCATCACGGCGAATCCGGCCGTGGGGCGCGCGTTCGATGCTTTCATCGATCAAGGCGCGTCGTGCATCTTCGAGGAAACGGGCGAGTTGGTCGGCTGCGAATTCCACATGAAGCGGCGCGCGGCGCGGGCCGAACTGGGCGATGCCATCGTCGAATGCGTGCAAAAGGCCGCGCGCTATTACACGACGATGGGCCACGGCTCGTTCTCGGTCGGCAACGCGGACGGCGGGCTGACGACGCAGGAAGAGAAATCGCTCGGCGCATATTCGAAGAGCGGGGCGTCGCCGATCGTCGGCATCATCAAGCCGGGCGATATTCCGCCGACCGGCGGTCTCTATCTGCTCGATGTCGTGCCCGATGGCGAGCCGCGCTTCGGCTTTCCGAATATCAGCGACAACGCGGAGATCGGCGAGCTGATTGCGTGCGGCTGTCACGTCATTCTCTTCACGACGGGGCGCGGCTCGGTCGTCGGCTCGGCGATATCGCCCGTCATCAAGGTCTGCGCGAATCCGTCGACGTATCGCAATCTGTCCGGCGACATGGACGTCGACGCGGGCCGCATCCTCGAGGGCCGCGCGACGCTCGACGAGGTGGGCCGCGAGATCGTCGACGTGACCGTTGCGGTGGCGGCGGGCGCGGCGTCGAAGTCGGAGGCGCTCGGGCATCAGGAGTTCATCCTGACTTACAAAACCTTCGAGCCGGTCGGCCCCGCGTGTTTGCCGAGCGCCGCGCGACGCGTTACTGTGGCGGCTTGAGTTTCGCCATCTCTAAATCATTCGGGGTTTGCAGATGACCGCAGAAGCGCAAGAGGCAGTTTCACGTCGACGCAGGATTGGCCGCACGTCGCTGGAAGTCACCGCGTTGTCGCTCGGCACCGCGCCGCTCGGCGGTCTGTATCACGAGCTGACGGAAGACGAGGCGCGCGCGACCGTCGATGCCGCGTGGCAGGCGGGCATCCGCTTCTTCGACACGGCGCCGCACTACGGCCACACGAAAGCGGAGCATCGGCTCGGCGATGCATTGCGGCGTTATCCGCGCGGCGATTTCGTGCTGTCGACGAAAGTCGGCCGCCGCTTCGTGCCGCGCACGACGCCCGACGACGGCAGGGAAGGCTGGGCCGCGCCGCTGCCGTTTCAGGCGATTTACGACTACACCTACGACGGCATCCTTCGTTCATTCGAAGACAGTCAGATGCGGCTCGGCATGACCGATATCGATATCGTGCTGATCCACGATATCGGCCGCGTGACGCACGGCGACAAGAACGCGCACTACTGGAAGCAACTGACCGATGCAGGCGGCTTCCGCGCGCTCGAAGAATTGAAGCAATCGCGCGGCGTGAAAGCGGTCGGCCTCGGCGTGAACGAAGGCGCGGCAGTGATGGAAGCGATGGCCGAATTCGACATCGACTGTGCGCTGCTCGCCGGCCGCTACACACTGCTCGAGCAAAACACGCTCGATGATTTATTGCCCGAATGCGAGAAGCGCGGCGTGAGTATTTTGCTGGGTGGCGCGTTCAACTCGGGCATTCTCGCGCGTGGTCTCGATGCCAACGCGCATGGCGATCTCAAGTTCAATTACGGCGATGCGCCGAAGGACGTCGTCGAGCGCGTCGGCAAGCTGGAACGCGTATGTCGCGCGCATGGCGTTGCGCTGTCGACGGCGGCCATCCAGTTTCCTTATGCGCATAAAGTTGTGGCCACGGTTCTGATGGGCGCGCGCACGCCGGTCGAAGTGCGCGAGAACGCTGCATCGTTCGCGACGCCGGTTCCGTCCGCGCTGTGGGACGCGTTGCGCGCGGAAGGTCTGCTTCATGCGAATGCACCGGTGCCGCGATGACATCGAATGTGAACATCGACGCGCATCAACACTATTGGGATCCCGCGCGCGGCGACTATGGCTGGCTCACGCCCGACATGAAGCCACTGTATCGGGTGTTCGGTCCCGACGATCTCGCGCCGCTGCGCAAGGCGGCCGGCGTTCAGAAAACGGTTGTCGTGCAGGCCGCGCCGACGGTCGACGAAACGCGCTATCTGCTCGATCTCGCGCGCAGCGACGATTCGATCGCGGGCGTCGTCGGCTGGGTGCCGCTCGATTCGGCCGATGCCGCGGCGATCATCGACGAACTCGCGCGCGAGCCGAAGTTCAAGGCCGTGCGCCCGATGCTTCAGGACTTGCCCGACGATACGTGGATCGAGCACGCGCCGCGCAAGGACGCGATCGAGCGTCTGATCGATCTCGATCTCGCCTTCGACGCGCTGATCTTCGCGCGGCATGTGCCGTCGCTCGTGAAGTTCGTCGAGCGATATCCAGAACTAAGAATCGTCGTCGATCATGGCGCGAAGCCGCCGATCCGCGACGGCATCGACGTGGGCTGGCAACCGTGGGCCGATGGCATCGCGCAACTCGCGAAACTGCCGCAAAAGCTGCATTGCAAATTGTCCGGACTCGCGACCGAAGCGAACCCGAACTGGACCGACGAAACGCTGAAACCCTACGTCGCGCATCTGCTCGAACATTTCGGATATGCACGGCTGATGTGGGGTAGCGACTGGCCCGTGCTCGACATGAATGGCAGCTACGCGGCGTGGCACGACACGGCGCGCAATCTCACGTCACATCTCGAAAAGGCGCAGCAGGACGCGATTTTCGGCGCGAACGCCCGCGCCTTCTATCGCCTAAGAAACGGCTGATATACCCGGCATGTCTCAAAAACACTTCCGACTGGAGCAGTAGATGGTACAAAGACTGGCAGGCAAGACCGCGCTGATCACGGCGGCGGGGCAAGGCATCGGGCTCGCGACCGCCGAACTGTTCGCGGCACAGGGCGCGCGCGTGATCGCCACCGACATCCGCACGCAATCGCTCGAAGGCAAGCCCTTCGAAGCGCGCAAGCTCGATGTGCGCGACCCGCAGGCGATCAACGCGCTGGCCGGCGAGATCGGCGCGATCGACGTGCTCTTCAACTGCGCGGGCTATGTGCACGCCGGCTCGATTCTGGAGGCGAGCGAGGAAGACTGGGACTTCGCCTTCGATCTGAACGCGAAGGCGATGTATCGGACGATTCGCGCGTTCCTGCCGAAGATGCTGGAAAAAGGCGGCGGCTCGATCATCAACATGTCGTCGGCGGCATCGAGCGTGAAGGGCGTGCCGAACCGCTTCGTGTACGGCGCGTCGAAGGCGGCGGTGATCGGCCTCACGAAATCCGTCGCCGCCGATTTCGTCACGCGCGGCATTCGCTGCAACGCGATCTGTCCGGGCACGGTGGAATCGCCGTCGCTCAAGGACCGCATCGCGGAGCAGGCGAAGGCGCAGGGCGCGAGCGTCGATCAGGTGCAGGCCGCGTTCGTCGCGCGCCAGCCGATGGGACGCGTCGGCCGCGCCGAAGAAATCGCGGCGCTCGCGCTTTATCTCGGCTCGGACGAATCGTCGTTCACGACGGGACAGATTCACATCATCGACGGCGGCTGGTCGAACTGACCGACCGCTCACGTTATTTGGAACCAGGAGGATCACATCAGATGAAGCTGCTTCGTTACGGCCCCAAGGGTCAGGAAAAACCGGGTCTCTTGGACGCCGAAGGCCAGATTCGCGACTTGTCGAAGGTCGTCGATGACATCGCCGGCGCGACGCTGACCGAAGCGGGCCTGGCCAAATTGCGCGCGACCGATCCGGCGACGCTGCCGGTCGTCGACGGCAATCCGCGCATTGGACCGTGCGTGGGGCGCGTCGGCAAGTTCGTGTGCATCGGCCTGAACTACGCGGATCACGCCGCCGAATCGAATCTGCCGGTGCCGACCGAGCCGGTCATCTTCAACAAATGGACGAGCGCGATCTGCGGCCCGAACGACGACGTCGAAATCCCGCGCAACTCGGTGAAGACCGATTGGGAAGTCGAGCTCGGCGTGGTCATCGGCAAGGAAGCGAAGTATGTCGATGAAGCCAACGCGCTCGATTACGTCGCGGGCTATTGCGTGATCAACGACGTTTCCGAGCGCGAATGGCAGCTCGAACACGGCACGCAATGGGACAAGGGCAAGGGCTTCGACACGTTCGGCCCGATCGGTCCGTGGCTCGTCACGAAGGACGAAGTCGCGGATCCGCAGAAGCTCGATCTGTGGCTCGAAGTCGACGGCAAACGCTATCAGAACGGCAACACGAAGACCATGGTCTTCACGGTCGCGCAACTGGTCGCGTATCTGTCGAAGGTGATGAGCCTGCAGCCGGGCGATGTCATCTCGACGGGCACGCCGCCGGGCGTCGGCATGGGCGTGAAGCCGAACCCGGTCTTCCTGAAGGCCGGCCAGACGATGAAGCTCGGCATTCAGGGTCTCGGCGAGCAGACGCAGAAGACCGTCGCGGCGCAGTAATCGGCCCGCAGCAACGACAAAAAACCTCGCCGCGGCGAGGTTTTTTGTTTCGGACGACGGGATTTGAAAAGTTCAGGCGTGATAGACCGGCTCCGCCGCAACGCCTTCGGAGATGCGCGTGATCGTGCCCTGCGCGACCGCGACGAGCCGCTCGGCGCCGCCATCGGTGACGAACACGTCGCACTGGCAGGTTGCCTGCGTCATGCCGGCATGGACGACGCGAGCACGCGCCATCAGCGTTCCGGAGACGGCCGGGCGCAGATAGTTGATCTTGTATTCGCCGGTGACGACCTTCGGCCCGAGCCGCAGCGCGCCCGCGAAGGTCAGGGCGTTGTCCACGAGATAACTCACCACCCCGCCGTGTACGAAGCCGTGTTGTTGCCTTAGCTCGTCCCTGATCGTCAGACACAGCGTGAGACTCGCTGAATCGACCTGCATCAGTTTTGTTCCGAGCAAGGCGCTGAACGGTTGCGCATTCAGCGCACCGCGCGCGATATCGACAATTTCGGCCATTCGGACACTCCTTGGGTGGGTTCGGTGCCGTCCTGCAAAGACAATAGGAAGCGATCGCGCGCACTGCAAGGAAGTCACGCAAAAATTGTGCAATGGTGCGTTTCGGGCGGCACGCGCGCTCTCCGATGACGATTCGCCGAAGCGGCGCGTTCCCTGCATTCGCATAGACAAGCCGCTGCGGCAAACGATTCAAGCTTTGTCGCCCGACTGCCGTAAACCCGCAGTGTCCCCGCATCGGCGGGCCTTAATTCGGAAAGTGTGGGTGCTAGTGATGTTCGGAAAGATCAAGGTTTCATCGGGTTTGCTCGCCGTTCTGGTGGTGTTCTGTCTCTTTCAACTGGTGACCGAAGGGCTCGGTTTCTGGTCCCTGTCGCGCACGCATGACGATGTCGGCAGTCTGTCCAACATCGCGCTCAAGCAGGTCAACGCGGTCAACAAGACCACCCAGCATCTGATGGATGCGCGCATCAACCTGTCGCGCGCGGGCACGCGCATGGTGCGCGGCGGAAGCGAGCCGACGGAAATCGTCCAGCACGCGCGCGAGCAGATCGCGGCGGCGGACAAGTCGTTCACGGCGTTCCTGAACGCGCCGAAGACCGGCGATGAAAACACGGCGCGCATGAGCGCGCTGCAGGCCAAATACGCGGAGTATTCGAAGGCGCTGAGCGAGCTCGTGCAGTATCTCGACGCGGGCAATCTCCAGGCGTTCCTCGACCAGCCGACGCAAGGCTTCCAGGATCGCTATCTCGCGGAACAGCAGAAGTTCGTCGATTTCGGCGATGAAGCGGGCCGCGGCTATCTGTCGTCGATCGACACGCGCTACGCGTGGTTCCGCGCGGTCGGCATCGCGATTCTGGTGACGCTGGTCGCGGGCATCGCGCTCGTGCACGTCGCGCTGCGCCGTGCCGTGATCGAGCCGCTGGAACAAGCGGGCCGCCATTTCGAGCGCATCGCGAACGGCCGTCTCGACGAGCGTATCGAAGATCGCGGCACGAACGAAATCGGCCGTCTGTTCGCGGGCCTCGCGACGATGCAGGCAAGCGTCGCGAACACGGTGAAAACGGTGCGCGCAACGTCGGATTCGATCAACCTCGGCGCCGATGAAATCGCGAGTGGCAACGCGGATTTGTCCGCGCGCACGGAGAATCAGGCGGCGTCGCTCGAAGAAACCGCATCGAGCATGGAAGAGCTGACCGCGACGGTGCGCCAGAACGCCGAGCACGCGCGCGAGGCCAACACGCTCGCGGGCGAAGCGCTCAACGCGACGTCGCGCGGCGCGAGCGTGGTCGACGATGTCGTCGAGAAGATGCGTGGCATTGCGTCGAGCTCGGACAAGATCGCGGAAATCATCTCGGTCATCGATGGCATCGCGTTCCAGACCAACATCCTCGCGTTGAACGCGGCTGTCGAAGCGGCGCGCGCGGGCGAGCAGGGCCGTGGATTCGCGGTCGTCGCGGGCGAAGTGCGCGGTCTCGCGCAGCGTTCGGCGCAATCGGCGAAGGAAATCAAGGAACTGATTGGCGAGTCGGTCGCGCAGGTGAGCGACGGCTCGGTGCTCGTCGAGCGCGCGGGCACGGCGATGCGCGAAGTGTCGGCGTCGATTTCACGCGTCACGCAGATGATGGCGGAGATCAGCGCGTCGTCGCTCGAGCAGAGCGTGGGCATCGAGCAAGTGAATCAGGCGGTCACGCAGATGGACGAGATGACGCAGCAGAACGCGGCGCTCGTCGAGCAGGCTGCGGCTGCCGCGTCGTCGCTGCATGAGCAGACGCGGCAACTGAAGGCTGCGGTTTCGGTGTTTCAGCTCGTCTGAGTTCGCTCAAAGAGGCAAGGCCGCGTACGACGTCGCGAGGTGATACGGCGTCGTCGACGGCATCTCGGCGCGGCTGATCTCGCCCGTCGCCGAGCGGCATTCCACCCAGCCGGTTTCGTGCAGGAAGCGCGCGCGAAACCGCTCGATTTGCGGACCGACGGCGTCGCCGCGCGTCGCCAGCGCGCGCAGATATTCCGTCTGCGCCCAGATGCGCTGCGTCCCGTCGATCACGCGCCCGGTTTCGTCGATGGCGGCATGAACGCCGCCCGTCTGCTCGTCCACGCCGTGCCGCTGCGCGAAGTCGAACGCGCGCGCGAGCCGTTCGTTCAGCCCCGCCGCTTCGAATGCGGCGTGACCGCTGCCCAGCGCCAGAAAATACCACTCGAACTGATGGCCCGGCTCCAGCCGGTTGCCCGCCGTGCCCATCGGCAATTCGGCGATCGAGCCGCTCGGCTCGTGCACGAACGCATCCGCGACGGATTTCGCGAGCTGCGCGAGACGCTTGTCGTAGGCGGGCTCGCCGGTCGCTTCGCGCGCCGCGAGCCACGCTTCGGCGAGATGCATCAGCGGATTTTGCAGCGGCGTCTCGATGGTCGCGCCGAAATCCTCGGCAAGCACCGCGTTCAGCAGATCGCCGCCGCTCGAAAAGCGCGCCTCGACGAGCCGCGACGTTTCATCGAGCAGCGTGAAAGCATCGGCGGAACCGCTTTTCTTCGCGTAATGCGCGCACGCGAAAACGACGAACGCATGGGTGTAGAGATCCTTTTGACGCTCCAGCGGCGCGCCGCTCGCGTCCACGCTGTAGAACCATCCGCCGTTGCGTTTGTCCTGAAAATAGTGACGTAGCGATTCGAACAGCGTCGCGGCGTGCGCGAGATCGCCGGCTTCCGAGAACACGAATAGCTGGCGCGCGCAGGCCATCGCCCGATAGCGCTTCGGCGGCAGCGGCGCGTGATCCCCCGGCTCGACGGCTTCATAGGCGAGCCCGAGCGCCGCGTTGAAGCCCGGACCGCGCCAGATGGGCAGCACGATGTTCGCGTAATGCGCGCGCAATGGCGCGGCGGATTCCGGGTTCGCCGATTGCATCGCCGGCGATGCGTTTGGTTGCTGATCCTGCATAGGACGACTCTTATTGTTTCGGGGGATGCGCGGCCGTGAGGCGCCTACGCAACGGGAAAGGATAGCAAAACCGGCCCGCAGCGCGACGCATTCGCGGGCGACTCACCGAGAGGAGGACGAGAACATGATAGGAAATATCGAACTCGTGTCGCGGCTCATGATGGCCGCGGCGCTCGGCAGCGTGATCGGCTTCGAGCGCGAGCGGCTTTCGTGGGCGGCGGGACTGCGCACGCACATGCTCGTGTGCGTCGGCTCGGCGCTCATCATGATCGTGTCGGCTTACGGTTTCGAGGATGCGCTGAAGTACGACCACGTCGTGCTCGATCCGTCGCGGGTCGCGGCGCAGGTCGTGTCGGGCATCGGCTTTCTCGGCGCGGGCTCGATTCTGCTGCGCGGCGAGATCGTGCGCGGCCTGACGACCGCGGCGAGCCTCTGGTCGGTCGCGGCCATTGGCCTCGCGGTCGGCGGCGGGCTCTATACGGCGTCGATCGCGGCGACGGCGATCATCCTCATCATTCTGGCGGGGATCAAGCCGCTCGAACGCCGCTTCATCAGCGTGAAGCAGCGCCGTCAACTGACGATGCTCGTCGATCGCGGCGCGCTCAGTTTTCATGCGCTGCACGAGGCGCTCGGGCCCGGCAGCGTGCGCGTGAAGCAGTTCGTCGTGCAGCAAAGCGATGATTCGCCCGATCTCGACGAGGTGCGAGTCGAACTGTCGCGTGCATCTGCGGTGGAATATCGCGCGATTTGCGATCGTTTGCGTCAACTCGACGTCGTGCGCGAGTTTCGTGAGGACGATGCCGCCTGAAATCGCCTTCGGGATGCGGGTTTGCACGCGCAGCCATGCGACAATGCGGCCTCTCGAAATAATCGCCGATGCGCCGGTGCGCCTTGCACGCCGGTTCGGGCAGCCGCCTTTCGAACCTATGTCAGATTCCGCAGTAAAGAGAGACGCCGACGCCTCGTCCCGCCGCCGGCGCGCAACGCAAAAGCATGAGATGCGGGCGCCGCAGACCAGCGCCGACACGGAAAAGAAACTCGCTCGCGCCGCACGTTCCGCGCAGCGTCTCGCACAACTGAGCGAAGGCGCGCGTGCGGGCGAAACGCTCGATCTGTTCGCCGAAGACGCCGAGCGCGCGCAACTTCAGGCGATGAACACCGATATCCGCCAAGGCACGTTCGAAGGTTTCGAACTGCCAGAAGTGTTTCTCGCGGCCGTGCAATCGAATGGCGGGAACGCGCCGGAATCCGTCGTCGCGAAAAGGGCGGCGCGTGGCGGCGTGACATCGGTTGCGCCGGAGCAGGGCCTCTTCGGGGACGATTCCCCTCTCATCGATGCCCCGCCGCCGGACGCGAGCCAACCAGCCGCGAAAACCGGCGCGATGGCCGCGGTGACGACGCGATCGGCGAGCATCAGCACGTCGGTTGCGCCGGAGAATGCGGCGCCATCGCTCGCCGCGCTCGCTTCAGCGCTCATCGCCCGCGATCGCGGGGCTCGCGGCGACCGCAACGAAGCGGCGCCGTTCGCGCAGCCCGGCATCCGCGATGCCGCCGCGCCCGAACTGGACCGCGCCCGCGCCACGGCGTTCGCGGACACCATCGACGCGCTCTATGCGGTGATCGCGGAGCAGCGCACTTCGACGGCCGCCCACGCGCGCCGCATGAAGACGATGCTGACGATCATCGTCTGCGTGATGCTCGTCACGGTGGCGACGGGCATCGCGCAAACGGCCGTACTGCTGCGCATGAACCACGATAGCAAGCTGCAGCAGGACCGCACCGAGCAACTGATGCTCAACCAGCAGGCGACGCTCGCGTCGCTCTTCGATACCGATTCCGCCAATGTCAGCGTGCGCCGTCCTCCCGACCTGACGGACGCATCACCGGTTCGGCCGATCAGCGCCGCGACGCCCGATCCCGCGCCGAAAAAGCACACGCGTCACGCGCACCATCGCGCCACTTCCTCGGCGCACTGATTCCCGCTGTCAGATTCGCGCGACACGCCGTTCTGCGGCGGCGTGTCGCGCAGCCGCTCGTCCTCGGATCGGAATGCCGTCGTACGGGCTTCGCAGATCCGTCCCCGTTTCAAGGAGACGGCAAACCGGTAAGAATGTAGAAAAACTACCAAGTTTCTTGCCACGAAATGTTGCATTGCACTAGAAATCGGTTAGGGACAACCCTATAATCCTCTCTAAGGGAAAACCCTCTGTAACTAACCGGAGTCAGTCATGAGCTACCTCTTCGCCCTGCTGCAAAAATTTGCTTCGATGTTCGAATCGGCCCACCTGCCGATGGACAAAGACTACTCGTATCAAGCGCGTTTCCGTGAATCCGAGCGTCAGCGCAAGGCGCGCGGCACGGCTTTCGGCTTCCGCCTGTAATGCGCAGCTGACGGCGGCGCGGGAAACACAACACCAGCAACTTACGACGGCACGAACCGTACGACCCGCCCGCCAGTTCTTCCGTTTTATGTAGTTTTTCTAGCAATTCCACATCGCTTCGGCTTCGTGCCGGACGCATCCTTCTTCGCGCTTCCTGCGCGACGCCAGTCTTTTCTTTCTTTCGTATTGCTGACGCGCGGTTCGCAAGCCGCCTGCATCGCAAAAAGGCTTCGCGACTTGTTCATGCGCGACATGCCGAAAATCGCAAGATCGTTCGCTGCGCTTCCCGCAAACCCTTATCCAGCAAGGATTCGATCGACCGCTGGCACTTTCGCGCTTATTCCGGTGTCGTATTTCCACATGTGGTTGTCGCAAATAGTCGGCTGATGTGACTTTTTTCTGGCAACTATGTATGCACAGCGCGGACGCACGTCCGCACACGCCAGGAGATATTCGATGAATTCCCCCAAGGTGGTAGTCGAAGGACTGTGCAAGGTTTTCGGCAACAGTCCCAAACAGGCGCTGGACATGCTGGCCGGTGGTGCGACGAAGGAAGAGGTTTTCAAGCGCACCGGACAGATCGTCGGCGTCCATAACGTCTCCTTTGACGTCAAGGAAGGTGAGATTTTCGTGCTTATGGGCCTTTCCGGCTCGGGCAAATCCACGCTGATCCGGCTCATCAACCGGCTGGTCGAGCCGACGGCGGGCAAGGTGCTGATCGATGGCCGCGACGTGGCCGCCGTGCCGCGCTCCGAACTCACGTCCCTGCGGCGCAAGGACATGAGCATGGTGTTTCAGTCCTTCGCGCTGATGCCGCAGCGCACGGTTCTTTCCAACGCCGCATTCGGCCTCGAGGTCGCGGGCGTCGGCAAGAAGGAGCGCGAAGCGCGCGCCATGACCGTGCTGGAGCAGGTCGGCCTGGCTCCGTTCGCCCAAAAGTTACCTGCGCAACTATCGGGCGGCATGCAGCAGCGCGTGGGTCTCGCCCGCGCGCTTGCCGTGAATCCTTCGCTGATGATCATGGACGAAGCGTTCTCCGCGCTCGATCCGCTGAAGCGCAAGGAAATGCAGAACGTGCTGCTCGATCTGCAACGCGAGCAGCGCCGCACGATCCTGTTCGTGTCGCACGATCTCGAAGAGGCGATGCGCATCGGCACGCGCATAGCGATCATGGAAGGCGGCCGCGTGGTGCAGATCGGCACGCCGCAGGAAATCATCACGAATCCCGCGGACGACTACGTGGAAGCGTTCTTCGAAGGCATAGACACGAGCCGCTATCTCACGGCCGGCGATCTGATGCAGACCGACGACGTGCCGCTCATCAAACATTCGCCGCAAATCGACGCATCGAGCGTCGCGGCGACGCTCAACGGCAGCGCCGACTACGCGTTCGTGCTCGACGCCGAGCGCCGCATCCGCGGTTTCGTCGGACGTGATGCGAACGGCAACGCCGCGCCGCGCATCAATCCGATCGAATGCATCGAGCGTCACGTCGCGCTCGACGAGGTCGTGAATCGCGTGGTCGCAAGTCCCGCCCCGCTGCCGGTCGTCGAAGCGGACGGTTCGTACTGCGGTTCGATCAACAAGACCAATGTCCTGAAGGTCCTTACGCACCATCGAGGTTCCCATGTCTGAAATCATCCCGCTTGGCAGTTGGGTGGACCACGGCGTCCACTATCTCCTCGATCACGACGCGAAGACCTTCGACTCCATCGGCAAGGTCATCGAAACATTCGCTGCGGCCGTCGAGCACGGCCTGCAGGCCATTCCGATGTGGGCGCTCATGGCGATCTTCGTCGGCATCGGCTTGTGGCGAGTGGGCTGGCGATTCGCCGTGTTCGTCCTCGCGTCGCTGTTGCTGATCTACGCGACGAACTTCTGGGATCAGATGGTCATCACGCTCGGCCTCACGCTGTCCTCGACGTTCATCAGCTTGCTGCTCGGCATTCCGCTCGGCATCTGGACGTCGAAGAGCAAGTACGTCGAAATGGGCGTGCGCCCGGTGCTCGATCTGATGCAGACGATGCCCGCCTTCGTCTACCTGATTCCGGCCGCGATGCTGTTCGGTCTCGGCCGCGTGCCGGGGATTCTCGCAACCGTCATCTTCGCGATGCCGCCGGCCGTGCGCCTCACCGCGCTCGGCATCAAGCAGGTGAATCGCGAGATCGTCGAAGCCGGCCAGGCATTCGGCTGCACGCCGTTCCAGCTGCTCTACAAGGTGCAGATTCCGAACGCGCTGCCGTCGATCATGACCGGCGTGAACCAGACGATCATGATGGCGCTGTCGATGGTCATCATCGCGTCGATGGTCGGCGCGGGCGGTCTCGGCAACGACGTGCTCGCATCGATTCAGCGTCTGGATATCGGGCTTGGTTTCGAGAGCGGCTTGTCGGTGGTGTTGCTGGCGATCATCCTCGACCGCATCACCGAGAGCTTCGGACGAGCGCCCGGCATGGCACGCGCCCCGCTCTTCGCCGGTCTGAAGAGCGTGATGAAAGTGCGCCGCGAGCCGGCGGCGCAACAAGGCTAACAAGGCACACGACCCATGAAGCGCGACGCGATCGTTCCGGCGGGTACCGAATCACCGTTGTCCAGTCTTTCGCGCTTCGGCTTTCTCACGCTGCCGAACTTCTCGATGATCGCGTTCACGAGCGCGGTCGAGGTGCTGCGCATGGCCAATTACGTCGGCCGCGCGCAGCACTACAGCTGGTCGATCATCACGCCGGACGGCGAGCCCGCGCGTGCGAGCAACGGCATCACCATCAAGCCGACGATGACGCTCGACGAAGCCGGCATGCCCGACGTGCTGATCGTCTGCGCGGGCTGGCATGTCGCCGATTATGTCGACGACAAGGTGATCGGTCTTCTGCAGCGCGCGCATGAAGCGGGCATTCCGCTCGGCGGAATCTGCACCGGGCCGTATGCGCTGCTCGCGGCGAAACTGCTCGATGGTTATCGCTGCACGCTGCACTGGGAAGACATGTCGCCGGTCAACAAGCGCTTTCCGCATGTGCGCTTCGCCGACGAGCTCTTCGTGATCGATCGCGACCGCCTGACGTGCACGGGCGGCACCGCGCCGCTCGACCTGATGCTCAATCTCGTCGGCATGCGGCTCGGGCAGGCGCATGCGGCGCAGGTGTCGGAGCAGTTCATCGTCGAGCGTATTCGTGGATCGACGGATTATCAGCACATTCCCGTCGATGCGCGCGTCGGCTTCTCGCGTGCGGAACTCGTCGAAGTGGTGCGGCTGATGGAGGCGAACATCGAAGAGCCGTTGTCGCTCGAAGAACTCGCGCGGCTCGTGCATCTGTCGCAGCGGCATTTGCAGCGCATGTTCAAGATGTTCCTCAACGTATCGCCGACGCATTACTACCTGACGTTGCGATTGCGTCGCGCACGCGAACTGTTGCGCAACACCGATGCGTCGATCGCGCGCGTGACGAGCATCTGCGGCTTCCATTCGCCGTGTCACTTCAGCAAGGCGTATCGCGCGCAGTTCGGACATGCGCCGAGCGTCGAGCGGCGATTATCGGCCTGACTTTTTCTTTTTCTTTTTTGGCCGCGCGGGCTTCGTATGAAAGCCTCGCGTGCGGGCCGCGTCATGCCTTGAAAATAACTTCGGAGAGAGATCGATGAAACGATTGTGGATCGCGGCAGCTTTGCTATCTGGTTTGTCGGGAGCGTATGCAGCCGAGCCTGCCGCGTGCAGGAACGTGCGCTTTGCGGATGTCGGCTGGACGGATATCGCCGCGACCACCGGACTTGCATCGACCGTTCTTCAGGGCTTGGGCTACAACCCGACGAAGACGATCGCGTCCGTGCCGATCACGTTCGCGGGCGTGAAGAGCAAGCAGATCGACGTGTTCCTCGGCTACTGGTCGCCGACGATGGACCCGATGATCGATTCGTTCAGGAAAGCGAATCAAGTGAAGGTCTTGCCGACGCCGAACTTGACGGGCGCGAAGTACACGCTCGCGGTGCCGGATTATGCGTATCAGGCGGGCATCAAGAACTTCAGCGACATCGCGAAGAACTACGACAAGCTCGACGGCAAGATCTACGGCATCGAGCCGGGCAACGACGGCAATGCGCTCATCAAGAAGATGATCGACAACAACCTGTACGGGCTCGGCAAGTTCAAGCTCGTGGAATCGAGCGAGGCGGGCATGCTCGTGGAAGTGAATCGCGCGATTCGCGACAAGAAGCCGATCGTGTTCCTCGGCTGGGAGCCGCATCCGATGAACGTGCAGATGAAGATCGACTATCTCGCGGGCGGCGACGATGTCTTCGGGCCGAACTACGGCGAAGCAAAAGTGCTGACCGTCACGCCGACGGATTACGACACGCGCTGTCCGAATGTCGCGAAGCTCGTGTCCAACCTGCAGTTCACGACGGATATCGAGAACCACGTGATGCTGCCGATCATGAACAAGACGGATGCGAACAAGGCGGCGCGCGAATGGCTGAAGGCGAATCCGGCGGTGCTCGATAAATGGCTTGCGGGCGTAAAGACGTTCGACGGGAAGGATGGGTTGCCGGCAGTGAAGGCGTATGTCGCCGGCAACTGAAAACTGACGCAGTGATTCAACGAAGGCGCGTCAGGTCCGATAATCCGGCTTCGCGCCTTCGATCATTCTCAACGCCGCTTGCCACTGCAACGCCATGATTCCATCGGCTTCATCGCGCCGATATTGCTCTGCAGTCAACTCGCAAACCCTCTGCGACGGCAGATTCAATTCCGCATTGCCCGCCAGCGCGCGAATCTGAATCTCGCAAGCGCGTTCAAGAAAGTACATTTCCTGGAACGCTTCCGGAATGGACTTTCCGCACGACAATAACCCGTGATTCTTCAGGATCATCGCGTTATGCGAGCCGAGATCGTTGACGAGGCGATCGCGCTCCGCGAGGTCCAGCGCAATGCCTTCATAGTCGTGATACGCGATATGTCCGTAATACTTCAACGCATGCTGACTGATCGGCAATAAGCCCTGTTTTTGCGCCGATACCGCCGCGCCCGCCGCCGTATGCGTATGCACGACGCAAAACACATCGGGCCGTGCCATGTGAATCGCGGAGTGAATCGTGAAGCCCGCCGGATTCACGAGATATCGCGCGGGATCATCGCGTGCGCCCGCTTCGACCGGCCGCCCTTCATGATCGATCTTCACGAGATCCGATGCGCGCATCTCGTCGAAAAGCACGCCATAACGGTTGATCAGAAAGTGATGATCGGTGCCCGGCACGCGCGCGCTGATGTGCGTGAAGATCATGTCGGTCCAGCGAAAATGCCCGATCACGCGATACAGCGCCGCGAGATCACAGCGCACTTTCCATTCTTCCTGCGAGTATCCGTGAGTCTCCATGCCGTTCCTCCTTGGTTTGATGAGCCGCGGAAAACGTATTCAGATCCTGCTAGATTGCCTGCGCGCGGCCCGGGAAAGTTTCGTCGTAGTCCATTGCGTGATTTGCATCCGGCGCATCCGGCGCGCCGCCCTGCTCGCGATACATCATCGGCGGCAGGCCGAATTGCTTGCGGAATTCGCGGCCCAGATGCGATGCGTCGGAAAAGCCGCAACTCGATGCGATATCGGCGACCGTCTTGTCCGAACTCGTCAGCAGCCACGCCGCCGTGCGCAGCCGCACCTGCTTCGCATACGCCTGCGGCGCCTTGCCCGTCTCCGCCTTGAATAACCGTTCGAGTTGCCGCGTCGAAAGATCGAGCTTGTGCGCGAGTTCATCGAGCGTAAGCGAACGGCCGACGTGCTGCTCCATCAGCAGGATCGCACGTTTTACTTTCGGATGCGTCGCGGGCGCGAGACCCGGCGGATGCGGCTGCGGCGCGTTGCCCTTCTGCATGTCATCGACGAGCAGGATGCGCAGCGCCTTTTGCACCGTCGCCGTTTCGAAGTGACGCAGCAGAATGGCGGCGGCGACATCGATCGATGCGCGCCCGCCCGAACACGTAATGCGCCTTCTGTCGATGACAAAGAGCCGGTCCGCAACGAGCGATTGCTCATCCGCGTGCGGGAATCGCTCGACGAAGTCCCAATAATGAAACCAGCTCACGCAGATGCGATGGCCTTCGAGCACGCCCGCGCGCATCAGCGAGAACACGCCGGTGCACATGCCGACGAGCGTTGCATTCGAGGCAGCCGCGCGGCGGATGAACTGCAGCGTCGCATCGCTCGTCGCGGGGCCGGAATGCAGCAGGCCGCCGACGACGACGACGTAATCGAAAGGCTCGGCCTGATCGTAGGTTTCCCACGGCGTGATCTGTATGCCGCAACTCGCGCGAACGGGCGCGAGCGTCTCGCCGATCACGCTCCACGAGCAGCGCACCGGTCGGCTGAAATCGCCTTCATCGGCGGAAAGGCGCAGCAGATCGACGAAACCGGAGAACGCGGTCAGCGTGAAATTCGGCAGCAGGATGATGCCGAAGCGGATGCGCGATTTCGATTGACCGTCGACAGACGACGGCGGAAGAGATTCTGCGGCGTTCATGCGGGAGACATGCGGCTGGACGTTATCCAGCGAGCATATCACTCGGCCGCGAGCATCGGGCGTGCGTCAGAAATGGAACGCGGCCGGCGTCGTGTGACGCCGGCCGCGCAAATAACCATGAATCGAAGCGGTGCGCTTCAGCCGCCGAGCACCGCGAAGCCCCAGGCGAAAGCGCCGCCGATGAGCGCGCCCGCCGCGCGGCCGAGCACGCTCGCGATCGTGTAATCGGCCCAACGCTGTTCGACTTCGGCCTTCAACACGCCGAAGTAGCGCAGGGCGGGATCGATCGAGCAGAGCAGCATCAGCGCGATCCAGACGGGCACCTGACGCGTGAGCACGCGATCGACGGCGAGCAGATCGACTGCCTGAAGCGTGCCGACGACAGCCACGCTGATAAGGAAAGCGAGAATCCAGGATTTGAAGAACTGGTCGGGTAAGGCGTGAGTTTCCATCGATGCAAACCGGATAAGCAAGAAAAGGCGGAAAGGACGAGTGATCCGAAGCCTGTAGGCGTGGCTCACCTCAAGACCTAGGGAATATACCGATGCCTGTCGGCGCGACGCTTCGGACCAGTCTCAAAAATGCGGGATGTGCAACAAGATGCGCAAAAACGCGCCGGGCGCGAAATGCTCTGTTACGCGCCGTCGCGCTTGCGTCGCCGGGCCTGAAATCATCGGAAATCCGACGTCGTCCACGCGCGAAAAACGGCGCTGACGCCGCGATCCCATTTCGATGGCGTTTTTGTTCTATCGGGTCTTTTCTGGGTTTGGTGCAATGAGCGCCATACCGGAACATCTCGCCAACCCAAGGGACACGCCAATGAACGTCAGCGTCTTCGATCTGTTCAAGATCGGCATCGGACCGTCGAGTTCGCATACCGTCGGGCCGATGATCGCGGCGTGCCGCTTCGCGTCGCATATCGAAGACGCCAATCTGCTCGCCTTCGTCACGCGCGTGCGCGCCGAGCTGTTCGGCTCGCTCGGCGCGACCGGCAAAGGCCACGGCACCGACAAGGCCGTGCTGCTCGGCCTCGAAGGGAATCTGCCCGATCTCATCGATCCGGACGTCATCGCGCCGCGTCTCGCGGAAATCCGCGCGACGAAGCGCCTGAAGCTGCTCGGCAAGCACGATGTGATGTTCGAGGAGCGCGAGCATATCGGCTTCTATCGCAAGCTGATGCCGGGCGCGCCGGGATCGAGCATCGTGCATCCGAACGGCATGCGCTTTCAGGCGTTCGACGAGAACGGCCAGCTTCTCGTCGAGAAGGAGTATTACTCGGTCGGCGGCGGCTTCGTCGTGAATCGCGAAGGCGATCGCGTGAACGGCTTGCGCGCGGCCAATACGGTGCCGTATCCGTTTCGCACCGGCGACGATCTCATGCGCGTCTGTCAGGAGACAGGTCTGTCTATCGCCGACGTGACCATGCAAAACGAATGCGCGAATCGCAGCGAATCCGAAGTCCGCGAAGGCATGCTCGCGGTGTGGCGCGTGATGGCCGCGTGCGTGGAGCGCGGCTGCAAGGAGCGCGGCGAGCTGCCCGGTCCGATGCAAGTCAAGCGCCGCGCCGCCGATCTGTCCGCGTCGCTGCGGTCGCGCTCGGAAGAGTCGCTGCGCGACCCGCTGTCGATGCTCGACTGGGTCAATCTCTACGCGATGGCCGTCAACGAAGAGAACGCGGCGGGCGGCCGCGTCGTCACCGCGCCGACCAATGGCGCGGCCGGCGTGATTCCCGCCGTGCTGCATTACTACGTGAAGTTCATGCACGGCTCGAACGATGACGGCATCGTGCGCTTCCTTCTGACAGCCGCGGCCATCGGCATCATCTACAAGGAAACGGCGTCGATCTCGGGCGCGGAAGTGGGTTGCCAGGGCGAAGTCGGCGTCGCCTGTTCGATGGCCGCCGCCGCGCTCGCCGCCGTCATGGGCGGCACGCCCGCGCAAGTCGAAAACGCCGCGGAAATCGGCATGGAACACAACCTCGGCATGACGTGCGACCCCGTTGGCGGCCTCGTGCAGATTCCGTGCATCGAGCGCAATGCGATGGGCGCGATCAAGGCGATCAACGCCGCGCGCATGGCGATGAAGGGCGACGGCAAGCATTACGTGTCGCTCGATTCGGTCATCAAGACGATGCGCGAAACCGGCGCGGACATGAAGACGAAATACAAGGAGACGTCGCGCGGTGGCCTCGCCGTGAACGTCATCGAATGCTGAATTCAGGACCCCACGAAGGAAGAGAAACACCATGAGCCGCTATTCCATCTTCAGCCTCTTACGCAACGGCATGTCGTATCACGAGAACTGGGAGCGCCAGTGGCGAAGTCCCGAGCCGAAGCGCGAGTACGACGTGGTGATCGTCGGCGGCGGCGGTCATGGTCTCGCGACCGCGTATTACCTCGCGAAGGAGCACGGCATCACGAACGTCGCGATTCTCGAGAAGGGCTGGATCGGCGGCGGCAATACCGCGCGCAACACGACCATCGTGCGCTCGAACTATCTGTGGGATGAATCGGCGGCGTTGTACGAAAAAGCGATGAAGCTGTGGGAGGGCCTCTCGCAAGACCTCAACTACAACGTGATGTTCTCGCAGCGCGGGGTGATGAATCTCGCGCATACGCTGCAGGACGTGCGCGATACCGAGCGCCGCGTGAACGCGAACCGTCTCAACGGCGTCGATGCCGAGTTCCTCACGCCGCAGCAGATCAAGGAAATCGAGCCGACGATCAATCTCAACAGCCGCTATCCGGTGCTGGGCGCGTCGATTCAGCGTCGCGGCGGCGTCGCGCGTCACGATGCGGTCGCGTGGGGCTTCGCGCGCGGCGCGGATCGCGCGGGCGTCGACATCATCCAGAACTGCCAGGTCGTGGGCATTCGCCGCGACGGCAGTCAGGTGACGGGCGTCGATACGACGAAGGGCTTCATCAAGGCGAAGAAGGTCGCGGTTGTCACGGCGGGCAACACGACGACGCTCGCCGACATGGCCGGCGTGCGCCTGCCGCTCGAAAGCCATCCGTTGCAGGCGCTCGTGTCGGAGCCGATCAAGCCGGTCGTGAACACGGTCGTGATGTCGAACGCGGTGCATGCGTACATCAGCCAGTCCGACAAGGGCGACCTCGTGATCGGCGCGGGCGTCGATCAATACACGGGCTTCGGTCAGCGCGGCAGCTTTCACATCATAGAAGGCACGCTGGAAGCGATCGTCGAGATGTTCCCCGTGTTCTCGCGCGTGCGGATGAATCGTCAGTGGGGCGGCATCGTCGACGTATCGCCGGATGCGTGCCCGATCATCTCCAAGACCGACGTGAAGGGTCTGTACTTCAACTGCGGATGGGGCACGGGCGGCTTCAAGGCGACGCCGGGTTCGGGTTGGGCCTACGCGCACACGATCGCGAAGGACGAGCCGCATCCGCTGAACGCGCCGTTCTCGCTCGATCGTTTCTATACCGGTCATCTGATCGACGAACACGGCGCGGCTGCCGTGGCCCACTAATCGCATTAGGAGCGAAAAACATGTTGCTGATCGAATGCCCCTGGTGCGGGCCGCGCGCCGAAACCGAATTTTCCTGCGGCGGCGAAGCGGATATCGCGCGCCCGCTCGACACCGAAAAGCTCTCCGACCGCGAGTGGGGCGACTACCTCTTCATGCGCAAGAATCCGCGCGGCGTGCATCGCGAGCAATGGAATCATGCGCAAGGCTGCCGCCGCTGGTTCAAAGTGCAGCGCGATACGGTTTCATATGAAATTCAAGGCTACGAGACGTTCGACCGTCCGCTGGCTGTGATGCATGACAACGGAGGCACGTCGAAATGAGCCAGAAAGACCGACTTGGCATGGGCGGGCGCATCAATCGTGCGATTCCCGTCACCTTCACGTTCAACGGCAAGACGTATCAGGGCTTCGAAGGCGATACGCTCGCGTCCGCGCTGCTCGCGAACGGCGAGCGCTTCGTCGCGCGCAGCTGGAAGTATCACCGTCCGCGCGGGATCATCACGGCGGGCGTCGAAGAGCCGAACGCAATCGTGCAACTCGAAACCGGCGCGTACACCGTCCCGAATGCGCGCGCTACCGAAGTCGAGCTGTATCAAGGGCTCGTCGCGCAGAGCGTGAACGCGAAGCCGAACATCGAAAACGATCGCATGGCGGTCAATCAGAAGATCGCGCGCTTCATTCCCGCAGGCTTCTACTACAAGACGTTCATGTGGCCGCGCAAGTTGTGGCCGAAATACGAGGAAGTGATTCGCGATGCAGCGGGTCTCGGCGAAGCGCCGAAGCAACTCGACGCCGATCGCTACGACAAGTGCTTCGCGCATTGCGACGTGCTCGTGATCGGCGGCGGACCTTCGGGTCTCGCGGCGGCGCATGCGGCGGGTTTGTCGGGCGCGCGCGTGATTCTCGTCGACGATCAGCGCGAACTCGGCGGATCGCTTCTGTCGTGCCGCGCGGAGATCGACGGCAAGCCCGCGCTGCAATGGGTGCAGAAAATCGAAGGCGAACTGCGCAAGATGCCCGATGTGAAGGTTCTTTCGCGCAGCACGGCGTTCGGTTATCAGGATCACAACCTCGTCACGGTCACGCAGCGTCTGACGGAACATCTGCCGGTATCGCGCCGCAGCGGCACGCGCGAACTGATGTGGAAAGTGCGCGCGAAACGCGTCGTGCTCGCGACCGGCGCGCACGAGCGCCCGATCGTTTTCGGCAACAACGATCTGCCGGGCATCATGCTGGCGTCGGCGGTGTCGACGTATCTGCATCGCTATGCGGTGATGCCGGGCCGCAACGCCGTTGTGTTCACCAACAACGACGACGCATATCAATGCGCGCTCGATCTGAAGGCGGCAGGCGCGGATGTGACCGTCGTCGATCCGCGTCCGGCCGAATCGAAGGGCACGTTGCCCGCGGCCGCGCGACGCTACGGCGTGCGCGTGCTGAACAACGCGGTCATCACGGCTGCGCGCGGCAAGCTGCGGGTTGCATCGGTTGAAGTGGCTTCGTACGACAAAGGCCAGGTCGGTCAGAAGCAGACAGACTTGCCATGCGATCTCGTCGCGATGTCGGGGGGCTGGAGCCCCGTGCTGCATCTCTTCGCGCAATCGGGCGGCAAGGCGCACTGGCACGAAGAGAAAGCGTGCTTCGTGCCGGGCAAGGCGATGCAACTGGAGAGCAGCGTCGGCGCATGCGCGGGCGAGTTCTCGCTGTCGCGCGGCATTCGCCTCGGCGCGGATGCGGGCGCGGAAGCGGCGCGCGCCGCGGGTCATATCGTCGTGAAGCCGGCTGCCGTGCAAGTCGCTGAAATCGTCGAAGCGCCGATGTTGCCGCTGTGGATCGTCGGCAACAAGGAATTGTCGACGCGCGGTCCGAAGCAATTCGTCGACTTCCAGAACGACGTGTCGGCGGCCGACATCTATCTTGCGGCGCGCGAAGGCTTCGAATCGGTCGAGCACGTCAAGCGTTATACGGCGATGGGCTTCGGCACCGATCAGGGCAAGCTCGGCAACATCAACGGCATGGCGATTCTCGCGCAAGCCTTGGGCAAGACGATTCCCGAGACCGGCACGACGACGTTCCGCCCGAATTACACCCCTGTCACTTTCGGCACGTTCGCGGGCCGCGAGCTGGGCGAGTTTCTCGATCCGGTGCGCAAGACCGCGATCCACGAATGGCACGTCGAGAACGGCGCGATGTTCGAGGATGTGGGCAACTGGAAGCGTCCCTGGTACTACCCGAAGGCGGGCGAGGACATGCACGCGGCGGTCGCGCGCGAGTCGCTCGCGGTGCGTCAGAGCGTCGGCATTCTCGATGCATCGACGCTCGGCAAGATCGACATTCAAGGCCCCGATTCGGCGAAGCTCCTGAACTGGATGTACACGAATCCGTGGAGCAAGCTCGAAGTCGGCAAGTGCCGTTACGGGCTGATGCTCGACGAGAACGGCATGATCTTCGACGATGGCGTCACGGTGCGTCTCGGCGAACAGCATTACATGATGACGACGACCACCGGCGGCGCGGCGCGCGTGCTGACGTGGCTCGAACGCTGGCTGCAGACCGAATGGCCCGACATGCGCGTGCGTCTCGCATCGGTGACGGATCACTGGGCGACGTTCGCGGTCGTCGGACCGAACAGCCGCAAGGTGCTGCAGAAAGTGTGTCACGACATCGACTTCGCGAACGCGGCGTTCCCGTTCATGAGCTATCGCGATGGCACGGTGGCGGGCGCATCGGCGCGCGTGATGCGGATCAGCTTCTCGGGCGAGCTCGCGTATGAAGTGAACGTGCCCGCGAATGTCGGACGCGCGGTGTGGGAAGCGCTGATGCTCGCGGGCGCTGAATTCGACATTACGCCGTACGGCACGGAAACGATGCACGTGCTGCGCGCGGAGAAGGGCTACATCATCGTCGGACAGGATACGGACGGCTCGATGACGCCTTACGACCTCGGCATGGGCGGGCTTGTCGCGAAGTCGAAGGACTTCATCGGCAAGCGCTCGCTCACGCGTTCGGACACTGCAAAACAAGGGCGAAAGCAGTTCGTCGGCCTGCTCACCGATGATCCTTCGTTTGTGCTGCCGGAAGGCGCGCAGATCGTCGCGGGACCGTTTCAGGGCGATACCGCGCCGATGCTCGGACACGTCACGTCGAGCTATTACAGCCCTATTTTGAAGCGCTCGATTGCGTTGGCCGTCGTGAAGGGCGGTCTGGAGAAGATCGGCGAATCGGTCATGATTCCGCTCGCGAACGGCAAGCGGGTCAACGCAAAAATCACCAGTTCGGTGTTCTACGACAGCGAAGGAGCACGTCAGCATGTTGAATGAGATCAAAGGTTCGTCGACGGTCGTCGATCGCGCAATCAGCGGACAGGGCGTGTGGCAGGAGTCTCCGCTCGTCGGCGCGGATGCGTTGATGAAGACGCATCAGTCGGGCTCGCCGAAAGCGTTTCGTCTGGCCGAGCGGCCGTTCCTCGAACTCGTGAACGTGCGTGGCGATACGCGCGATCCGGCGTTCGCGAAGGCGGTGCAGGGCGTGATCGGCTGCACGCCGCCCGAGAAGGCGAACACTATTGCGCGCGGCAACGGTTATACGATGCTGTGGCTCGGTCCCGATGAATGGCTCGTGCATTCGGATACGGCGCACGATGCATCGCGTCCCGCGCCGCTCGAAGCGAAACTGCGCGACGCGTTCGTCGGACAGTTCTCGGCGGCGGTGGATATCGGCAGCGGTTATACGGTGCTCGAAATCGACGGACCGAAGACGCGTGACGTGCTTTCGCGCGGTTGTCCGCTCGATCTGCATCCGAAGGTTTTCGGCGAAGGGCAATGCGCGCAGAGCCATTACTTCAAGGCATCGCTTACGCTCGTGCCGCTGGGCGGCGATCGCTTCGAGATAATCGTGCGCCGCAGCTTCGCCGATTACTTCGTGAAGATGATGCTCGACGCCGCCGCGCCGTTGCTCTCATGAAGCCGTTCGAACCGCTTGCCGCGGGTGGCCTGGGCTGGCGTGTGATCGTCGATGAGTTGATCGTGGAGACGCGCGTCGGCTTGTATGAGCATGAGCATGAAGGGCCGCAGCCCGTGTGCATCGATGCGAGCCTGCGTTATCGCGGCATGCCGCATGAATCGGACGATGGTCTCATTGATTACGAGGCGTGGTGCAATCGGGTGAGCGCGTTTCTTGAAGGGAAGGCGCATACGCGCTTGCTGGAGACGCTCGCGGTGGAGATCGCCGCGTTGTCGTTCGAAGAGTGGCCGGCGCTGGATGCGCTTACTTTGGTGCTGCACAAGCCGAAGATTCGTGAGGGCACGAAGCGGCTTGGGCTTGAACTCGACTGGCGTCGGGCGGATTTCGATGCTTGGCGGTTGCGCGTCGATGCGTGGGATGCGGCTGTAGTCCGGCGATGAACGCGTCGCGTGATTCGGCTGCGCAGCTCTCCGAACGTGCATGCAAGAAGCATGATGCGGATGCGGCGCTTAAGCTGCTGGATCGAAGTATCGCGCTGAAGCATCGGCGGATTGCGTTGATTCGGTATCTGCATGCGCAGTATCTCGATGCGCCGTTAGAGGCCAGGCATCATGAGTATGTGAGGGTCGTGGCGGCGCGGTTGAGCGCGGAGGCGGTGGTTAGGGTGGTGGAGGCGGCTAGGGGGAGGTTTGGGGGGAGTTGAAGCTCCGCGGGGGCGGAGGAATGCGACGATCGAGCCGTGCGCGGAGATAGACCTTGGCGTGCCACATGGCGGCATGGGTGCCGCAGTGGTTCCTCCGCATGCGCGGAGATAGACCCGATTTGTGTCCACACACCTACAACCCCCGTTAGCCCCCTCCGCCCAAGCGGAGCTCCCACCTCAAACCCCCACCAACCCCCCCTTCGCCCCCACCACCTCCCGCGCCCGTTTCCCCCGCGCCACAAAATAAGCCGTCTCCGCCCGCCCCAACGCAGCAACGCCTCTAATCCGATCCGCAATCTTCTCCGCCAACATGATCGTCGGCGCATTGAGATTCCCGGTCGTGATCTGCGGCATGATCGACGCATCCACGACGCGCAATCCTTCCATCCCATGCACGCGTCCTTCGCCGTCGACGACAGCCATATCGTCATAACCCATCTTGCACGAGCACGAAGGGTGAAAAGCCGTCTCCGCCTTCGCCCTCACGAACGCATCGAGTTCCGCATCGCTTTGCAGATCATCCGACGGATGCAACTCCCGCCCGCGATATCGCGCGAGCGCCGGCTGCCGCATGATCTCGCGCGTAATCCGAATGGCATCGCGAAACTCACGCCAGTCGAGCGGATCGGCCATGTAGTTGAAAAGAATGCTCGGATGCGCGTTCGGATCGCGCGACTTGAGCTTCACGCGCCCCCGACTCGGCGAGCGCATCGATCCGACATGCGCCTGGAACCCATGCATCTTTATCGGATTCGAGCCGTTGTAATTGATCGCGACCGGAAGAAAGTGGTACTGGATGTTCGGCCAAAGATCCTCGTCGCGCGTGCGGATGAAGCCGCCCGCTTCGAACTGATTGCTCGCGCCGATGCCCGTCCCGTTCAGCATCCATTCGAGCCCGATCGCCGGCTGATTCCACCACTGCAACGCCGGATATAAGGACACCGGCTCCTTGCATTCGTACTGCATGTACATCTCGAGATGATCCTGCAAGTTCTCACCGACGCCCGGCAGATCATGCACGACAGGAATCTCCAACTCGTTCAGCCAGTCAGACCGTCCGACGCCCGAGCGCTGCAACAACTGAGGCGATGCAATCGCGCCGCTGCACACGAGCACTTCGCGCCGCACATGCGCCGTCACGCGCTGCCCGCCATGCAGATAAGCAACGCCGATAGCCCGCTTACCCGAGAACAACACGCGATCCGTGATCGCATGCGTCACGATGGTCAACCCGGCACGATGCTTCGCGCGATCCAGATATCCGCGCGCCGTGCTCGCACGACGTCCCTTCGCGGTCACGGTGCGATCCATCGGACCGAAGCCTTCCTGCTGATAACCGTTGAGATCCTCGGTACGCGGATAACCCGCCTGCACGCCCGCCTCGACCATCGCGGCGAAAAGCGGATTGTTGCCGGGCTTGCTCGTCGTCACATGCACGGGACCATCGCCGCCGTGATACGCATTCGGTCCGATATCGCGCGTCTCCGCTTTGCGGAAATACGGCAGACAGTCGAGATAACTCCAGTTCTCGAGACCGGGCATCGACGCCCAGTTGTCGTAATCGAGCGCATTGCCGCGGATATAACACATGCCGTTGATCAGCGACGATCCGCCCAGCCCCTTGCCGCGCCCGCACTCCATCCGACGGTTGTTCATATGCGGCTCGGGCTCGGTTTCATACGCCCAGTTGTATCGCCGCCCTTGCAGCGGATAAGCCAGCGCCGCAGGCATCTGCGTGCGAAAGTCGAAGCGATAATCCGGCCCGCCCGCTTCGAGCAGCAGCACCGTCACGTCTTCGTCTTCCGTGAGACGCGACGCGAGCACGTTGCCCGCCGATCCCGCACCGACGATGATGTAATCGTATTCGTTCGCGCTCATCGCACATGCTCCTTAAAACACAGGCTGATAGGGACCGAGCTCGACCTGCACGGACTTTATGCGCGTAAAGGCGCTCAGCGTGACGATGCCGTTTTCGCGCCCGACGCCCGATTGCTTGTATCCGCCGACGGGCATTTCCGCCGGCGACTCTCCCCACGTATTGATCCAGCAGATGCCCGCTTCGAGCCGATGAATCACGCGATGCGCGCGCGACAGGTTCTCCGTCACGACGCCCGCCGCGAGGCCGTAGTCGGTATCGTTGGCGCGCGCGATGACTTCGTCTTCGTCATCGAACGCGAGGATGCTCATCACAGGTCCGAAAATTTCTTCGCGCACGATGCGCATGTCATCGCGGCAATCAGCGAACACGGTCGGCTCGACGTACTGGCCGCGCGCGAATGCGCCGTCGGTCATGCGCCCACCGCCCGCGACGAGCCGCGCGCCTTCGCGCTTGCCGCTCTCGATATACGTCAGCACCTTCTGCAACTGCGCGGCGCTCGCGAGCGGCCCGAAATTCGTCCGCGGATCATCGGGCGCGCCGATGCGAATGCGCTTCACGCGCTCCATCACGAGCGCTTCGAACTTGCCGATGACACCGCGTTCGACGAACACGCGCGTGCCGTTCGTGCATACCTGTCCGGAACTGAAGAAGTTCGCGCTCATTGCGATATCGGCGGCGCGTTCGAGGTTGGCGTCGTCGAATACGATGAGCGGCGACTTGCCGCCGAGTTCCATCGTCACTTCCTTCAGCGTCGATCCGCCCGCGCGCGCCATCACTTTCTTGCCGGTTTCGACGCCGCCCGTGAACGATATCTTCTCGATGCCCGCATGTTCCGCGAGCATCGCGCCGACGCGTCCGTCGCCATGCACGACATTGAAGACGCCCGCGGGCACGCCCGCTTCCGTATAGATTTCCGCGAGCTTCGACGCAGTCAGCGGCGTGATTTCGCTCGGCTTGAAGATCATCGCGTTGCCCGCCGCGAGCGCGGGCGCGGATTTCCAGCACGCGATCTGAATCGGATAGTTCCACGCGCCGATGCCCGCGCACACGCCGATCGGTTCGCGCCGCGTATAAACGAACGACGATTCGCGCAGCGGAATCTGCTCACCTTCGATGGCCGTCGCGAGCCCCGCGTAATACTCGATGACATCCGCGCCCGTGACGATATCGACGGCGCGCGTCTCCGCGATCGGCTTGCCGGTATCGCGTGTTTCGATCGCGGCGAGTTCGTCGTTGCGCGCGCGCAGCAGATCGACCGCGCGGCGCAGGATGCGCGAGCGCTGCATCGCGGTCATCGCGGCCCATTCGCGCTGGCCTTCGCGCGCCGATTTCACCGCGCGATCGATATCCGCCTGCGACGCCCGCTGCACGCGCGCGAGCGTTTCGCCGGTAGCGGGATCGAGCGTGTCGAAGGTTTCGCCGCTTGTCGCATCGACGTATTCGCCGCCGATATAAAGCCGTTGCTCTCCGAATGCGGACATGTCGCGCTCCTTTCCTTGAATGTGATTAATCAGCCGTGCGCTTCCAGCACGAGGTCGATGTATTCGTAAGCGAGCCGCAGCGCGCCCTTCGTGTCGAACGGCTCGCCGGCCAGCGCGCCGCGCAGCCACAGGCCGTCGATCAGCGCGGCGAGGCCGCTTGCGGCGCGGCGCGCGGCGGGCTTCGTCAAGGCACGCGCGAAATCCGCGCACAGGTTCGAATGCAGACGCCGCGTGTTCACGCGCTGCAGCCGGCGCAATTCCGGCTTGTGCATGCTTTCCGACCAGAACGCGAGCCAGGTTTTCATGACGGGCCCGTTCACCTGTTCGACATCGAAATTCGCCGCGACGACCGCGCGCAGTTTCGATCGCGGATCGGGCTTCGCGGCTTTGCGGCGGCGCGACGTGCCTTGCCATAGCGAGCGCAGCACATGGCGCATCGTGGCTTCGAGCAGACCGTCCTTGTCGCCGAAGTAATGGCTGACGATGCCCGTCGACGTGCTCGCGCGCTGCGCGACCGAAGCGAGCGTCGCGCCGGAAAGTCCAGATTGGTCGATGGTATGCAACGTGGCGTCGATGAGTTGCGCGCGGCGGATATCGCGCATTCCGAGCTTGGGCATGGTCTTTTCGTGACTGACGATGTGCGCCGATACTATTTTTTTTATTTTGAACGGTCAATCAATAAAAACCGGGTCGAAAGGATTTCTGCGCGCGATGTCGGTTTCAGTCAAACGTGCGTCGCATTGAGTGCGAGTCGCGGCGTCGCGAGAGCGCTACCCTCGTTGCACGGGCGCGGTCATCGGTCGGATGGTTCGCGCATGCCGTCCACGAAACAAGGAGACGATCAATGAGCAGCAATCGCGGCGTCGTGTATCTGGGGCAGGGCAAGGTCGAAGTGCAATCCATCGACTATCCGAAGATGGTCGATCCACGCGGGCGGGACATCGGCCACGGCGTCATTCTGAGGGTCGTCAGCACGAACATTTGCGGCTCGGATCAGCACATGGTGCGCGGCCGCACGACAGCGGAAGTCGGCCTCGTGCTCGGCCATGAGATTACGGGCGAAGTGATCGAAGTGGGGCGCGATGTCGAGACGCTTGCCATCGGCGATCTGGTTTCGGTGCCATTCAACGTCGCGTGCGGCCGTTGTCCGACGTGCAAGGCGCAGCATACGGGCGTGTGCCTGAACGTGAATCCGTCGCGTGCGGGCGGCGCGTATGGCTATGTCGACATGGGCGGCTGGATCGGCGGTCAGGCGGAATACGTGATGGTGCCGTACGCGGACTTCAATCTGCTGAAGTTTCCCGACAAAGCGCAGGCGATGTCCAAGATCCGCGATCTGACTTGCCTCTCCGACATTCTTCCGACGGGTTACCACGGCGCGGTGATGGCGGGCGTGGGGCCGGGCTCGACGGTGTATATCGCGGGCGCGGGGCCGGTCGGGATGGCGGCGGCTGCGTCGGCGCGCTTGCTGGGCGCGGCTTGCACGATCGTCGGCGACATGAACGAGGAGCGTCTTGCGCATGCGCGCGCGATGGGCTTCGAGACGATCAACCTGTCGAAGGATGCGACGCTCGGCGAGCAGATCGAGCAGATTCTCGGCAAGCCGGAAGTGGATTGCGCGGTCGATTGCGTGGGTTTCGAAGCGCACGGTCACGGCAGCGATGCCGGTCACGAAGCGCCCGCGACGGTGCTCAATTCGCTGATGGAGATTACGAAGGCGGCGGGCGCGATCGGGATTCCGGGTCTTTACGTGACTGACGATCCCGGTGCGGTCGATGCTGCGGCGAGGAAGGGGAGTTTGAGCATTCGCTTCGGGCTGGGCTGGGCGAAGTCGCATTCGTTCCATACGGGGCAGACGCCGGTCATGAAGTACAACCGCAATCTGATGCAGGCGATTTTGTGGGATCGGTTGCCGATTGCCGATATCGTCAATGTGACGGTGGTTTCGCTCGATGAAGCGCCGGATGGGTATCGGAAGTTTGATGGCGGAGCGCCGAGGAAGTTTGTTATCGATCCGCATGGGTTGTTGAAGGCGGCTTGAGCCTTTGTTTTTGCCCCCCGCGGGTTGGGGGCCTTCGGTTTTCTTGTTGTTGCCGGATCCCGTTATCGCGTCGGTCTATTAGCACTGCCCCCGTGCGGGGCGGCACCTACTTTCTTTGCCGCTGCCAAGCTGGGTTTGGCGTTTCGTTTCTTTTCGCCGGATCCCGTTTTCGTGGCGGTCTATTAGCGTTGCCCCTGTGCGGGGCGGCACTCACTTTCTTTGCTGCTGCAAAGAAAGTAAGCAAAGAAAGCAGCTTTTCAGGCCCGCGGTCACACGCAATTTGGGTAGTCCTCTCGTCACAGGCGGCACTCGCCTAAAGAGTGCCCTCAAACACCTAATCGGGCGTGGCTCGCGCACGGTCTGCCGCCCGAAAACGCTGAGGACACTGGTTCAGCACGAAAGAGCTTCGGCACAGCGCTACGCGCTGCCGCCCGGTATGCAAGGGAAACCAACGTGCGGCAAGTGCAGCGAGATTGAGACGTTAGTAGAGAAGCACATGCATCCCCGATGGACCGGTCGGCCGCGGAGCGGGCTGGAGCTATTTGGTGCTGAACCAGTTTCGTGTGTGATGCGATGTGGCAGACCGTGCGCGAGCCGAGCCCGATGGGGCCTATGAGGGCACTCCTTAGGCAGCCCACGAACGACGAGAGGACTACCCAAATTGCGTGTGACCGCGGGCGTATCGGAAGCTGCTTTCTTTGCTTACTTTCTTTGCAGCAGCAAAGAAAGTGAGTGCCGCCCCGCACAGGGGCAGTGCTAATAGACCGACGCGAAAACGGGCTCCGGCGAAACCAAGCCAAGCCAACCCAACCCGGGCTCCGGCGAAACCAAGCCAAGCCAACCCAACCCGGGATCCGGCGAAACCAAGCCAAGCCAACCCAACCCGGGCTCCGGCGAAACCCACGCCAAGCCAAACCGGCTCCCGGAAGAAACCGGCATCCGGCAAAACCCGAACCAAGCGAAAACCACAAGGCAAAAAGCAAGAAAACCGCGTCATACTAGGACGCATGAAGGCCGATTACCTCCGAACCGCGCTTTCCTTCCGCCTGGCGGCCCCCTCCGATGCTGCGGAAATCGCGCGCATCCACGTGAAGGCCTGGCAGGCCGCCTATCGTTCCATCTTCCCCGCCGAATACCTCAATTCGCTTTCCATTCCGAAACGCCGTGCCCTCTGGTCCGAGCTGATCGCGCGCGGCATGCCCCGCATAATGCTCGCCGAACGCGACGACATCATGCTCGGATGGATCGCATGGGGCCCGTCACGCGATAACGACAAAGGCAGAACGGATGCCGAAATCGAAGCCATCTATATCGACCCGGCACACTGGCGCCAGGGCGCGGGAAGAATGCTGATCGATGAAGCGATCAACGCCGCGGCAAGCGAAGGCTATCGGGAAATGACGCTCTGGGCGCTCGAAGAAAACGTGCACGGCCTGCGCTTCTACAAGGCGCTCGGCTTTGCACTGGACGGCGTGTTCCGCACCGAAAGACTCGGCGGATGCGAAGTCTGCGAAACGCGCCTTCACATGGCGATCTGAACGCTCAGGCCACCATCGCGGGAACGGCAGCCAGCGGCGGCACCTGCTTGCGCCGCTCGCGCGTCGGCGCCGTGCCGAACGCATCGCGATAGCTCTTCGAGAAATGACACGCCGACTGAAAACCGCACGCCATCGTGATGTGCATGATCGACATGTCGGTCTGCAGCAGCAATTCACGCGCGCGCCGCAAGCGCAACGTCAGATAGTAATGCGTCGGCGTCATGCCGAGATGTTCGCGGAATAGCCGCTGCAGTTGCCGTTGCGACATGCCCGCGAGCCGCGCCAGTTCCTCGCGCGACAACGGCTCTTCGATGTTGTTCTCCATCAGCGAGATGACTTCGAAGAGCGACTTGTTCGCGGACCCCAGACGCGCGACGAGCGGCATCCGCTGCTGCGCGCTCGTATCGCGCACATGCTCGACGATGAACTGCTCCGCGATCTGTGTCACCCGCGCCGTGCCGACGCGTGCCGCGATCAAGTTCAGCATCATGTCGAGCGGCGCGACGCCGCCCGTACACGTCACGCGATCGCGATCGACCACGAACAGCTCTTTGAGAAAGCGCGTGTCGGGAAACTCTTCTTTAAGCGCCGACATGTTTTCCCAGTGAATCGCGCACGCATAGCCGGCGAGCAAGCCCGCGCGCGCCAATGCATACGTGCCGGTGCAAAGCGAGCCGAGCACGCTGCCCGTGCGCGCGAAACGGCGCAAGGCAGAAAGATGCGCGGGCGTAGTCGCACGCTGCACGTCGATGCCGCCGACCACGAACACGATGTCGGGCTGCCCGACGCATTCCACCGGACCGGTATCGACGGAAAGCCCGTTGCTCGCCGTCACCGGCCCGCCCTCCGGACTCACGATCGACCAGCGATACAACGGCTGCCCCGTCAAGTAGTTCGCCATGCGCAGGACTTCGATCGCATTGGTGAACGCGATCATCGTGAAGTTGGGAAGCGGCATGAACGCGAAGTGTGACAGCGACGCCGTGCGATCGGAGGACATGTGAGAACTGATTCCTTGGAATCTATTGAGTGGCGCCGTCATGCGCGGCGCTTACCACGCTTGCAATTTTGGTTGCGAGTGCAACTACCATGCCATCAGGCTAAACCCTGATCGATGAAGGGCATCGCGCATGCTCCGCTGCGCGCTCGCACTGACGCGGGGCCACGCGCCGCAAGACATGCACTGCAGCAGCGCACGATCGTTCCGATGCAGTGCAACAGCCCACACAAAAATTTGCTACACCGAAAAGGAATTCGCCACTTGTCGAAAACAGACGCGCATGTCGGAAAAGGTAAAGAACACGTCTGAATTCGTAAATTGACCGGCAGGGCGAAAGTCAAGAATAGACGCAACGACGAAAGCGACGTCGAACGACCCCCACCTCTCAGGCGACACGGAGCACACCACGATGAGCACCCTCCACAACGACAGCATCATCATCGACGGACTTAACATCTCGAAGTTCGAGCGCTCCGTGTTCGAAGACATGAGAAAGGGCGGCGTCACCGCCGTGAACTGCACCGTGTCGGTGTGGGAAGACTTCCAGAAGACCATCGACAACATCGCGGAAATGAAGCAGCAGATCCGCGAATACAGCGAAATTCTCACGCTCGTCCGCACGACCGACGACATCCTGCGCGCAAAGAAGGAAAACAAGACCGGCATCATCTTCGGCTTCCAGAACTCGTATGCGTTCGAGGACAACCTCGGCTATATCGAAGTGTTCAAGGAGCTGGGCGTGAACGTGGTCCAGCTTTGCTACAACACACAGAACCTCGTCGGCACGGGTTGCTATGAACCGGACGGCGGTCTGTCGGGTTATGGCAAGGAAGTGATTCACGAGATGAATCGCGTCGGCATTATGGTCGATCTCTCGCACGTCGGCGCAAAGACGTCTTCCGATGCGATCGCCTGCTCGAAGAAGCCCGTCACGTACTCGCACTGCTGTCCGTCGGGACTCAAGGATCATCCGCGCAACAAGAGCGACGATCAACTGCGCGAGATCGTCGATGCGGGCGGCTTCGTCGGCGTGACGATGTTCTCGCCGTTCCTCAAGAAAGGCCCGGATGCAACGGTCGATGACTATCTCGAAGCGATCGAATACACCATCGATGTCATCGGCGAAGACAACGTCGGTATCGGCACGGACTTCACGCAAGGCTATAGCACCGAATTCTTCGACTGGATCACGCACGACAAGGGCCGTTATCGCCGCCTGACGAACTTCGGCAAGGTCGTGAATCCGGAAGGCATTCGCACGATCGGCGAATTCCCGAACCTCACCGCTGCAATGGAAAAGGCCGGCTGGAGCGAATCGCGCATCAAGAAAGTGATGGGCGAAAACTGGATGCGCTTCTTCGGCGAAGTCTGGAACGTCTGACCGTCAACGACAAATAAACAGGAACCCCGCGATGCAACCGCAACTGCCTATCGATGTCGATCCGCAAACCGGCGTCTGGACCACCGACGCGCTGCCGATGCTCTACGTGCCGCGCCACTTCTTCACGAACAATCACGTCGCCGTCGAAGAAGCGCTCGGCCGCGATACGTATGCCGAGATTCTCTACAAGGCCGGCTACAAGTCCGCGTATCACTGGTGCGACAAGGAAGCCGAGAAGCACGGCATCAGCGGCATGGCGTGCTTCGAGCATTACCTGAAGCGCCTGTCGCAACGTGGATGGGGACTCTTCACGATCGTCGAAGCCGATCCTGCGACATCGCATGCGCGCATTCATCTGCATAACTCGTCGTTCGTGCTCGCGCAGCCCGGCAAAGAGGGCAAGCTCTGCTACATGTTCGCGGGCTGGTTCGCGGGCGCGATGGACTGGGTGAACGACACGGCTCCCGACAGTGCGAAGAAAGGTCCGCGCTCGAAGTCGATCGAAACCCAATGCGCGGCGGAAGGCCATTCGCATTGCGTATTTGAAGTGTCGCCGCTGTAAGCAAAGCTCAACTCCGAGGTCGATCGCGATGCGTTACCCGAACCTTTTCAAGCCTCTTCAGCTCAACAAGCTCACGTTGCGCAACCGCATCGTCAGCACCGCGCACGCGGAGGTCTATGCCGAACCGGGCGGTCTGCCCGGCGACCGCTATATCCGCTATTACGAGGAGAAAGCGAAGGGCGGCGTCGGCCTCGCCGTGTGCGGCGGTTCGAGCCCGGTGTCGATCGACAGTCCGCAAGGCTGGTGGAAGTCGGTGAACCTCGCGACCGACAAGGTCATCGATCCGCTCTCGCGTCTCGCCGAAGCCATGCATCGTCATGGCGCGTTCATCATGATTCAGGCGACGCACATGGGCCGCCGCTCCGCATGGCACGGCGAGCACTGGCCGCATCTGATGTCGCCGTCGGGCGTGCGCGAGCCGGTGCATCGCGGCAACGCGAAGATCATCGAAGTGGAAGAGATCAAGCGCATCATCCAGGACTTCGCGGCGGCCGCGAGGCGCGTGAAGGATGCAGGCATGGACGGCATCGAGATCTCGGCGGCGCATCAGCATTTGATCGATCAGTTCTGGAGCCCGCGCACCAACTTCCGTACCGATGAATGGGGCGGTTCGTTGGAGAATCGTCTGCGCTTCGGGATGGAAGTGCTGAAGGCCGTGCGTGAAGAAGTGGGCGCGGATTTCTGCGTCGGCCTGCGCATGTGCGGCGACGAATTTCATGAAGACGGTCTCTCGCACGAGAACCTCAAGGAGATCGCGCAGGCGATGTCCGAAAGCGGCCTCATCGATTATGTCGGCGTGATCGGTTCGGGCGCGGATACGCACAACACGCTCGCCAACTGCATGCCGCCGATGGCGCTGCCGCCCGAGCCGTTCGTGCATCTCGCCGCGGGCATCAAGTCGGTCGTGAAGCTGCCGATCATGCATGCGCAAAGCATTCGCGATGCAGGACAGGCCGAGCGTCTGCTTGCAAACGGCATGGTCGATCTCGTTGGCATGACGCGCGCGCAGATCGCCGATCCGCATATGGTCATCAAGATTCGCGATGGCCGCGAAGACGAAATCAAGCAGTGCGTCGGCGCGAACTACTGCATCGATCGCCAGTACAACGGTCTCGACGTTTTGTGCGTGCAGAACGCCGCGACATCGCGCGAACAGACGATGCCGCACGTCATCGAAAAGACGCGCGGGCCGAAGCGCAAGGTTGTCGTGGTCGGCGCGGGGCCTGCCGGTCTCGAAGCGGCGCGCGTCGCGCGTTCGCGTGGTCATGATGTCGTGCTGTTCGAGAAGAACGATTATGTCGGCGGTCAGATCATGCTCGCCGCGAAAGCGCCGCAGCGCGAGCAAATGGCCGGCATCGTGCGCTGGTTCGACATGGAAACGAAGCGCCTCGGCGTCGATCGCCGTCTCGGTGTCGCCGCCGACGAGAAGATGATCATGGCCGAAAAGCCGGACATCGTCGTGCTCGCGACGGGCGGTTCGTCGTTCACCGAACAGGTTCCTGCGTGGGGCGTCGAAGAAGGTCTCGCCGTGAGTTCGTGGGACATTCTTTCGGGCAAGGTCGAGCCGGGCAAGAACGTGCTCGTCTACGACGGCGTATCGACTCATGCGGGCGCGGGCGTAGCGGACTTCATCGCGTCGCGCGGCAATAACGTCGAGATCGTCACGCCCGATGTCAAAGTCGCCGACGACACCGGCGGCACCACGTTCCCGATCTTCTATCGCCGTCTCTATGCGCAAGGCGTCATTCATACGCCTAACTACTGGCTCGACAAGGTCTACGAGGAAAACGGCAAGAAGATCGCCGTGATCCGCAACGAGTACACGGAAGAGCAGGAAGAGCGCGCGGTGGATCAGGTCGTGATCGAGAACGGCATCACGCCGAACGACGCGCTCTACTGGAAGCTCAAGCCCGAGTCGCTCAATCGCGGACAGATCGACGTGCACACGCTGTTCGCATCGCTACCGCAGCCGTCGTTGAGCGAAGAGCTCGGCAACGGACGCTTCCTGTTGTTCCGCGTCGGCGACTGCATCTCGATGCACAACATCCACAGCGCGATCTACGATTCGCTGCGCCTCTGCAAAGACTTCTGACGAGGTATTCGACGATGAACCCCGTGTTTGTCATCACCGCGCTGTTGTGGCTTTCGATGGCGGGCCTCGCGTTCGCCTTGCTCAAGCGCGCAGCGTACTGGCGCGAAGGCCGCGCGACGACGGCCGGCGCCTATGGATGGGCGAATCTGCTGACCATTCCGAAGCGCTATTTCGTCGATCTGCATCATGTCGTGGCGCGCGATCCATATATCGCGAAGACGCACGTCGCGACCGCGGGTGGCGCGATCCTCGCGATGGCGCTCGTCTTCATCAACTACGGTCTCGCGATCTATTCGGTGTGGCTCGACCGCGCGATCTTCCTCGCGGCGATCATCATGTTCGTCGGTGCGATGTTCGTGTACAAGCGGCGTCGCGCGAAGGACGTGCCCGCGCGTCTGTCGCATGGACCGTGGGACAGCCTGCCGTTGCTGCTCGGTTCGTTCGCGCTCGGTCTCGCGTTGTTCATGCTGCTGCCTGCATCGTGGATGTCCGGCGCGCTCGCGATCATCGTCGCGTTGCTGATCGCGGCGGGCGCGTACACGATGACCTTCGGCGCGGCGCAAGGCGGCCCGATGAAGCACGCGATGGCGGGTCTGCTGCATCTCGCCTTTCATCCGCGTCAGGAGCGTTTTCACGCGAAGGACGAGAACGAACGCGAAGTCGTGCCGCCGACGGCGCTCAAGAAGCCCGTGCTCGATGCGAAGGAATATGGCGTCGGCAAGCCGGTCGAGTTTCGCTGGAATCAGTTGTTGAGCTTCGATGCCTGCGTGCAGTGCGGCAAGTGCGAGGCCGCGTGTCCCGCGTTCGCATCGGGTCAGCCGTTGAATCCGAAGAAGCTGATTCAGGATCTGGTCGTCGGCATGGTCGGCGGATCGGACTCGCAATACGCGGGTAGCCCGACACCCGGCATTCCCGTCGGCAGGCATTCCGGCGGTCCGGCCAAGCCGCTCATCTCGCAGATGATCGAAGCGGACACGATCTGGTCGTGTACGACGTGCCGCGCGTGCGTGCAGGAGTGCCCGATGCTGATCGAGCACGTCGATGCGATCGTCGACATGCGCCGCAATCAAACGCTCGTCGAAGGCGATGTGCCCGGCAAAGGCCCGATCACGCTCGCGAACCTGCGCGAGACCGGCAGTCAGAACGGTTTCGATATCGGCGCGCGCTACGACTGGTCGGTGGATTTGCAAGTGCAGGTCGCGCAGCCGGGACGCCCTGTCGATGTTCTGCTGATCGCCGGCGAAGGCGCATTCGACATGCGCTATCAGCGCACGCTGCGCGCGCTCGCCAAAGTGATGAACAAGGCGGGCGTCGATTACGCGGTGCTCGGCGGCGTCGAAACGGATACGGGCGACACGGCGCGGCGTCTCGGCGACGAAGCCACGTTCCAGCAATGCGCATCGAAGCTGATGAACACGCTGTCGCAATACCAGTTCCGTCGCATCGTCACGGCCGATCCGCATGTGCTGCATAGCTTGCGCAACGAATATCGCGCGCTTGGCGGCTACTACGAAGTGCAGCATCACACGGCGTTCATGGCGGAGCTCGTCGCGAGCGGCAAGCTCACGCCGAAGGCCGCCGCCGTGCTCGCGGACAAGAAAATCACGTACCACGATCCGTGCTATCTCGGCCGCTACAACGGCGAGACGGAAGCGCCGCGCAAGTTGCTGAAGACCATTGGCATCAAGGTCGTCGAGATGGAGCGTCATGGCATGCGCGCGCGTTGCTGCGGCGGTGGCGGCGGTGCGCCGCTGACGGATATCCCCGGCAAGCAGCGCATTCCCGATATCCGCATCGCGGATGCGAAGTCGGTCGGCGCGGAAGTCGTCGCGGTCGGTTGCCCGCAATGCACCGCGATGCTGGAAGGCGTGGTCGGTCCTCGTCCCGAAGTGCTCGACGTGGCGGAACTCGTCGCTGCGGCCTTGGAGTGAAGCGATGAACAACGACATCAAACGAATCGATCCGCGCCGTCCCTTCGTCATCACGGCCGATGGACTGAAGCGCATCACGCTCGGCGAAATCGGCAATGGCGTCGTGCTGAACTTCACGCACGGCGGCCACAAGGAAGCGACGAAGCCGCGCCGCACGACGAAGCCCGCGACGCGTTCGCTGCTCGTCGCGGCGCACACGGATCGCGGCGCGCTCGACGATCACGCGCGCCAGGCGCTCGCGGCCGCCGCCTTGCTCGCGGACGATCAGACCGAAGTCGTGCTGATCGCGTTCGGCGAGTTCAAGGACGATGCCGCCGTGCTCGGCGCGGATCGCTACGTCGCGCTGCCGGAGTTCGATCGCCGCAACTACGCGCCCGACGAAGAAGTGCGCGCGTTGACCGCCTGCGTCGCTGCGTTCCGACCGGCGCATATCTTCATGCCCGACAACGCAACCGGCGACGGCGATCTCGGCCGCCGCTACGCCGCACGCGCCGATGCGTCCATCGCGACGCAGGTCGTCGAAATCGATGCAGCGCATGTCGCGTCGTATGCACAGGCGGGTCGCGCGCTTGCATCGCGTGCATTGCCCGACATGGTTTTGCTTGCAGCTCATGCCGTCGATGCGAAGCTGCCCTTCGTCGGCGCGGGCGAGGCGATGAATCCGCAAGGCATCGTGCCGGCGGCGAAAGCGAGCGCTTACGTCGATCTCGGCATCGAAGAGATGGACGCGGCGCAGGTCGCGCTGGAGGAAGCGGACTTCATCGTGTCGGCGGGCAACGGCGTGTCGGACATCGCCGCGTTCGAAGCGCTCGCGGGCACGCTGGGCGCGGCGATCGGCGCGAGCCGCGTCGCCGTCGACGATGGCAAGTTCACGCGCGACAAGCAGATCGGCGCGACCGGCAAGACGGTCGAGGCGAGCGTGTATATCGCGTTCGGCATTTCGGGCGCGGTGCAGCACTTGCAGGGCATCAAGGATTGCCGCCACGTCATCGCCGTGAATCTCGACGCCAGTGCGCCGATCGCGAAGCGCGCGAATCTGACGATCGTCGCGGACACGCAGGAAACGATCAAGGCACTGACCGATGCCGCCGCCGCCGCACGCGCCGCGCGTGCCGGCGGCGGATCGATCGCGCAGACCGCGCACATCGCCGAAGGAGTCGCTGCATGAAGATCGCCGTTCTCGTCTCTACCGGACGTCATCCCGTCAGCGGCGCGGCGCGCTACAGCCGCAACGACGCCGCCGCGCTGACCATCGCCATCGGCATCGCGAAGACGCACGGCGCGCAACTCGACGTGTTGCACGCGGGTGATCCGGCTAATCCGGCGTTGCAGGAATATCTCGCGCTCGGCGCGTCGAAAGTCGAAGTGCTCAACACGCAAGGCGATGCGTGTGCGGCCCTCGCGCAAAGGCTTGCGGGCTACGAGCTCGTGTTCACCGGCACGCGCGCCGAAGGCGCTTACGACAGCGGCACGCTGCCGTACAAGCTCGCGGATGCGCTGAACGTTCCGCTCGTCGGCGCGGCGGTCGATGTCAGCGTGACGAAGGAAGGCGTCGAAGTGCGCCAGTTCATGCCGAAGGGCTTGCGCCGACGCGTGCGCGCGCCGCTGCCCGCGCTCGTCGCCGTGCATCCATTGGCCAACGCCGCGCCGCGCTATGCCTATGCGCGCATGCGCGAAGGCCACGTCGCGCCGGTCGCCGCGAGCGCGCCCGTCGACAAGGAAAGCACGGCGTGGCGCATCGGCCCGGTGACGGCCAAGCCCAAGAAACTCGCCGCGCCGGAAAGGCGTTCGGGCCACGCGCGCATGCTCGGCGCGACAACGACCGAAAGCCGCGGCGGAAGCGTCGTAATTGAAGGGAGTTCCGTCGAAAAAGCACAAGTGATTCTGGCGTATTTGCGCGAGCATCAACTCGTCGATTACTGATTTCTCGACCCACATCGACCCACATACAGGTGCACACGATGAAAGTTTCGGCAGACGTTCGCGCAATGATCGAACGCCGCAAAAAGGGCCACACGCTCGAGGCGCCGTTCTACACGAGCGAAGAGATTCACGCGCTCGACCTCGATGCCATCTTCCGCAAGACCTGGATTCAGGTCGCCGTCGAGCCGGACATTCCCGAGCCGGGCGATTACACGACGATCGAGATCGGCAACGATTCGATCCTGATCGTGCGCGACGACGATATGGAAATACGCGCCTTCTACAACGTGTGCCGGCATCGCGGCGCGCGCCTGTGCAATCAGGAGAAGGGCTCGCTCGGCAATATCGTGTGCCCGTATCACAGCTGGACCTACAACCTCTCCGGCGATCTGATGTTCGCCGAGCACATGGGCGACCAGTTCGACCGCTGCAAGCACAGCCTGAAGAAGGTGCATGTCCAGAATCTCGCGGGCCTCATCTTCGTCTGTCTCGCCGATGAACCGCCCGCCGATTTCGCCGTGATGCGCGAAGCGATGGAGCCGTATCTCGCGCCGCACGGTCTGAAGGATTGCAAGATCGCGGCGAGCATCGATATTGTCGAGAAGGGCAACTGGAAGCTCACGATGGAGAACAATCGCGAGTGCTATCACTGCGTCGCGAATCATCCAGAGCTGACCATTTCGCTTTACGAATACGGCTTCGGCTATCAGCGCTCGCCCGCGAACGAAGAAGGCATGGCGGCGTTCGAGAAGACCGTCGAAGAGCGCACGAAGCAATGGGAAGCGATGTGCCTGCCGTCCGCGGAGATCGAACGCCTCGCCGATCTCGTGACGGGCTTTCGCACGCAACGTTTGCCGCTCGATCGCGATGGCGAATCGCAGACGCTCGATGCGAAAGTCGCATCGAAGAAACTGCTCGGCGGCTTCGAGCGCGCGGACCTGGGCGGCTTGTCGTTCTGGACGCAGCCGAACTCGTGGCATCACTTCATGAGCGATCACATCGTGACGTTCTGCGTGATTCCGCTTGCATCGGGGGAAACGCTCGTCCGCACGAAGTGGCTCGTGCACAAGGACGCGCGCGAAGGCATCGATTACGACGTCGACAATCTCACCGCCGTGTGGCGCGCGACGAACGATCAGGACCGCACGCTCGTCGAGTACTCGCAACTCGGCGTCGCGAGCAACGCCTACGAACCGGGTCCGTACTCGCCGTTCACGGAAGGTCTCGTCGAGAAGTTTTGCGAGTGGTACATCGGACGTCTTGCCGATTACGCCGATACGCCCGAGCACGGCGTCGATGCGTCGCTCGGTGAGAAAGTCGTTTCCTTCATGCGCTGACAGCCTCGTAGCAGGAGTAGAACATGATGCGCGATCAGGCTACTTTCGAGCCGACCGACAGCCGCGTGACCCAGCCGAAGTTCTGGGGGACGCTGCCCGTGCGCTGGAATTGCGACACGGACGAGACGCTCGTCTGCTGTCACGTCCGGCAGGAAACGCACGACGTCAAGAGCTTTTTCTTCAAGGCGCCGGGTGAGCGCACGTTCGTCTTCGAGCCGGGGCAGTTCATCACGCTGGAGCTCGAGATCAACGGCGAGCAGATCAATCGCTGCTATACGATCTCGTCCGCGCCGACGCGCCCGCACACGATCTCCATCACGGTGAAGCGCGTGCCGGGCGGACCGGTGTCGAACTGGCTGCACGATAACCTCGTCGCGGGATCGACGGTGCGCGTGCTCGGGCCATCGGGCGAATTCACGTGCGCGCGTCATCCGGCACGCAAGTATTTGTTCTTGTCGGCGGGTTCGGGCATTACGCCGCTCATGTCGATGAGCCGCGCGCATCACGAACTCGGCGACGATGCCGACATCGTGTTCGTGCATAGCGCGCGCACGCCGGATGACATCATCTTTGCGCGCGAGCTCGATCTCATCGCGTCGAATCACAAGAACTTCCGCACGGCGTTCGTGTGCGAGCGAGTCGGCACGCGCACGAACTGGCCGGGCGTGACGGGCTTTCTCACGCTGCCGCTCCTGAAGCTGATCGCGCCGGACTTTCTCGAGCGCGAAGTCTTCACGTGCGGCCCGGCGCCGTATATGAAGGCGGTGCGCGATCTGCTCGATGCAGGTGGTTTCGATCGCAAGCATTATCACGAGGAGAGCTTCTCGTTCGGCGTCGTCGAGGAAGTCGCGGCTGAACTGACGACGGCGCATGTCGCCGAGGCCCTTGCGACGCAGACGGATTTCGTCGAAGCGCGCGAGGACGCGGTCGGCTTTGCGCCCGCGCCGACAGAGCCCGTCGAGATCATCGAAGCGCCTGTTGAAGCCGCGCCCGTCGTCGATACGAAGTTCAAGGTGAGCTTCGCGAAGAGCCGGCGCGACATCGAATGCGGCAGCAACGAACATGTGCTCGATGCGGCGAAGAAGGCGGGCGTGCGCTTGCCATCGTCGTGTACGCAGGGCATGTGCGGGACGTGCAAGGTCAAGCTCGTGTCGGGCGAAGTGAGCATGAAGCATGCGGGCGGCATACGTCAGCGCGAGATCGATCAGGGCATGGTGCTGCTGTGCTGCAGCAAGCCTATGAGCGATCTCGTCGTCGACAAGTAAGCCCTGAGGGGCGCGTCGTTTCTTGACAACTGAGTGTCGGAAAAGTGCGCTACGCGTCAATTCTGGCTGGTGATTCTGTTCGCTACACGGCGTGGGGCCGCTAAGGGGAAACCAAATGAAACCGATGAGAAGAATGCTCGTTTTGGGGGCGATGAGCGCCGCCCTTGCATCGAGCCTGATGGCAAACGCCGCGGATAAGCCGACGATCAAAATCGGTTATGTCGAGGGCTGGGACGATAGCGTGGCGACGTCGAACGTGGCGGCGCGCGTGATCGAGAAGAAGCTGGGTTATCCGGTGCAACTGGTGCCGGTGGCCGCGGGCGTGATGTGGCAGGGCGTGGCGCGCGGCGATCTCGACGCGACGCTGTCGGCGTGGCTGCCGGTCACGCATGGCGCGTACTGGAACAACTTCAAGTCGAAGGTCGTGAATCTCGGTCCGAACTTTCAGGACGCGAAAATCGGCTTGATCGTGCCGGAGAACGTCGACGTCAACAGCTTGAGCGATCTCGAGGCGAAGAAGGCGGAATTCGATTCGCGCATCGTGGGCATCGATGCGGGCGCGGGCGTGATGCAGAAGACGAGCGAAGCGATCAAGGCTTATAACCTCGACTACAAGCTGCTGCCGAGTTCGGGTTCGGCGATGACGGCGGAACTGGCGCGTTCCGAAGCGGCCAATAAGCCGATCATCGTGACGGGCTGGAAGCCGCACTGGATGTTCGCGAAGTACAAGCTCAAGTTCCTCGAGGATCCGAAGAAGGTGTTCGGTGAGTCGGAGCACGTCGATAACGTGATCAATCCGGAGCTGGAGAAGAAGGCGCCGCAGGTGGTGGCATTCCTCAAGAAGTTTCAGTGGAAGCCGGGTGAGATCGATAGCGTGATGCTGGCGACGCAAAATGGAGAGAAGCCGCAGGCGGCGGCGGATGCGTGGATCAGCGCGCATGGGGATCGGGTGGAGTCCTGGACTAAGTAATTTTTTTCGTTGGGTTTTTTGGGTCTTTGGGCGTTTGGGCAAACGCTGAGCGTCGTGGGTTATGCCTGCGGCGCTTTTTTTTTGGGGGGTTTTGCTTTTGGCTTTTGATTTCGCCGGATCCCGTATTCGTGTCGGTCTATTCGCACTGCCCCTGTGCGGGGCGGCACTCACTTTCTTTGCTGCTGCAAAGAAAGTAAGCAAAGAAAGCAGCTACTGATACGCCCGCGGTCACACGCAATTTGGGTAGTCCTCTCGTCCATCGTGGGCTGCCTAAAGAGTGCCCTCATAGGCCCCATCGGGCTTGGCTCGCGCACGGTCTGTGTCATCGCACCACACACCAAACTGGTTCAGCACCAAATAGCTCCAGCCCGCTCCGCGGCCGACCGGTCAATCGGGAATGCGCGTGCTTCGCTACTAACATCTTTATCGCACTGCGCGCGCAAACCGATGGTTTCCCTTGCGGACCCGGCGGCAGCGCGTAGCGCTGTGCCGAAGCTCTTTCGTGCTGAACCAGTGTCCTTGGAAAACTAGCGCGTCAGACCGTGCGCGATCCAAGCCCCGTTATTGTGATGAGGGCACTCTTTAGGCGAGTGCCACCTGGAACGAGAGAACTACCCAAACTGCGTGTGACCGCGGGCGGTGACGAGCTGCTTTCTTTGGTTACTTTCTTTGCAGCAGCAAAGAAAGTGACTGCCGCCCCGCACAGGGGCAGTGCTAATAGACCGCCACGAAAACGGGATCCGGCGAAACCCTAGCCAAGCGAATATGGAATCCAGCGAAAACAGCAAAGCAAGCTAACCCGGAGCGCAAAAACCTCACCGCAAAACCACAGTCCGCTCGCCATTAATAAAAACCCGCCGCTCAATAAACGCTTTAACCGCGCGTGCAAGCGCAAGGCACTCCACATCCCGCCCTGTCGCCAACAACCGCTCCGGCCCATAAGAATGATCGACGCGCTCAACTTCCTGCTCGATGATCGGTCCTTCATCGAGATCGTCGGTGACGAAATGCGCGGTCGCGCCAATCAGCTTGACCCCACGCGCATGCGCCTGGTGATAAGGCTTCGCCCCCTTGAACCCAGGCAAGAACGAGTGATGGATATTGATCGCACGCCCCGCCAGCTTGCGGCTCGTCTCGCCTGAAAGAATCTGCATATACCGCGCAAGCACCATCAACTCCGCGCCTGACGTATCGAACAGATCGAGCAAGCGCGCTTCCTGCTGCGGCTTGGTATCGGCGGTAATCGGCAGATGATGGAACGGCAAGCCATGCTGCTCCGCCAGATGCGCCAGATCCGTATGATTCGACCCGATGCCGACGATATCCATCTTCAACTCGCCCATGCGCCAGCGGAACAGCAAATCCGCAAGACAGTGCTCGAGCTTCGACACCATCAGCAGCACCTTCGGCCGCACGGCGAGATCGTGCATCGCCCACGACATCGCAAAGCGCTCGGCGATAGGCTCGAATTCGCGCTTCAGCATCGCGAGATCGAGCGCCTCCTCGGGCCGCGCGCCATGAAACACGCAACGCACGAAAAAGCGCTCGGAGAGATCGTCGTCGAAGACGGTGAGTTCGTCGATATAGCCGTGATGCCGCTCCAGAAAGCCGACGATCGCGGCGACCTGCCCCGCCGCGCTCGGGCACGAAACGGTAAGCACGAGTTGATCAAAGCGGGAATCGGCTGCCATGCGTGCTCCACATTCGAATGGTTGCAGCGCCGCGAAATGCGGCGAGCGTACGCGCTAGTAGAGCAAACGCGCGCGCCTTCCGGATAGAAGCGAACCGCCGCGCAAATAGTACGAAAGCGTCAGCCGACGACGTCGCATTCGTCCAGCAGCCACTCGCTGAACGCCCGCACCGCCGCCGACGGCTCGCGCGGCGTCACGAGCACGTAGCCCCGATCGGTGACGAGCGGCGCATCGCAGAGCGCGACGAGCTGGCCCGTCGCGATCAGTTCGTCGATGAGCGGCGCCCAGCCGAGCGCGACGCCCTGGCCCATCACCGCGGCGTGCGCGACGAGCGCGTAGCTGTTGAACGTGAAGCCGCCCTGCGTCGGCGGCGCGGCAAGGCCGTGCGCTTCGAACCACGCGCTCCATGAAAGCCAGCGCTCGGGCAGCGTCGGTTCGAGATGCAAGAGCGGCAGCCCGGATAGATCGGCGGGCGATACGGGCGCGCTTCTTCCCGCGATCAGCGCCGGGCTGCACACCGGCATCACGCGTTCGGCGAAGAGCTTCACGGCGCTCTGACCGCTCCATTCGGCATGCGTGTCGCCGAAGACGATGACCACATCGGCATGATCGCCCGATGCGCTCGGCAAGCTCTGCGACGTGATGATCTTCACGTCGACATCGGGCATCAGCGCCTTGAATTGCGGCAGGCGCGGCATCAGCCAGTATGTGGCGAAGCCGAAATCCGTCGACAGCGTGAGCGTGCGTTGCGCGTGACGCGAGCGAATGTCCGACGTCGCCGCGCGAATCACGTCGAGTCCCCGACGCACCGCATCGAAAAGACGCGCGCCGTCGTCCGTGAGCGTGACCCCGCGATGCCCGCGCTCGAACAGCGCCGCCCCGAGCGATTCCTCCAGCTGCACGACGCGCTGGCTCACCGCGGGCTGCGTCGAGCCGAGTTCGCGCGCGGCAGCCGTGAAGCTCGCGTGCCGCGCGGCGGATTCGAACATCAGTAACGCCTGCATCGGTGGCAGGCGGTCCGGCCGCGGCATAACTCCCCCTTATGAACGCATAACGTTTTGCTGTCTTCACAGCCGCGATTTGAACGGCAATAGTGACACCCAACGCTCAATCAACGATTCTATTCGAGGCACGCAGTCATGCTTGAGACGAAACAAAATATCCTTGTACTGATGGCCGATCAGCTCACGCCCTTCGCACTCGCCGCATACGGCAATCGCGTGACGAAGACGCCGCGCATCGATGCGCTCGCGCGCGAAGGCGTCGTGTTCGAATCCGCGTATTGCGCGAGTCCGCTGTGCGCGCCTTCGCGTTTTTCGCTTCTCGCGGGCAAGCTGCCTTCGAACATCGGCGCATTCGACAATGCCGCCGAATTCCCGTCCGAAACGCTGACCTTCGCGCACTATCTGCGCGCCGAAGGCTATCGCACGATTCTCTCCGGCAAGATGCATTTCTGCGGCGCGGATCAGTTGCACGGCTTCGAGGAACGTCTCACGACCGATATCTATCCCGCCGATTTCGGCTGGACGCCCGACTGGCAGAACGCCGATGCGCGCCCGACGTGGTATCACAACATGAGCTCCGTGATAGACGCGGGCCCATGCGTGCGTACCAATCAACTCGACTTCGACGACGAAGTGACCTTCACCACGCGTCAAAAGCTCTTCGACATCGCGCGCGAGCGCAACGCGGGCAAGGACGCGCGTCCGTTCATGATGGTCGCATCGCTCACGCATCCGCACGATCCGTATGCGATTCCGCGCAAGTACTGGGACGCGTATCGCGATGAAGACATCGACATGCCTTCGTATCGCGATTCGCTCGATGCCTGCGATCCGCATTCGAAGCGCCTGCGCCATGTGTACGAAGCGGATCGCACGCCGCCGACGGACCGGCAAATCCGCAATGCGCGGCGCGCGTACTACGGCGCGGTGTCGTATGTCGACGACCAGTTCGCATCGATCCTCGAAGCGCTCGACGAGGCCGGTCTCGCCGACGATACGATCATCGTCGTCACGTCGGATCACGGGGAGATGCTCGGCGAGCGCGGCCTCTGGTACAAGATGACGTTCTTCGAAGGCGGCTGCCGCGTGCCGCTCATCGTGCACGCGCCGAAGCGGTTTGGCGCGCATCGCGTGAAGGATTCGGTCTCGCATCTCGATGTGCTGCCGACGCTCGTCGAATTCGCGCGCGGACAAGCGCCGCAAGCGTGGCCTGACAGCATCGACGGTCAAAGCCTCGTGCCGCACTTGCGCGAGACCGGCGGGCACGACGAAGCCATCGGCGAATATCTCGCGGAAGGCGCGATTGCGCCCATCGTGATGATCCGGCGCGGGCGCTTCAAGTTCATTCATTCGAGCGTGGATCCGGATCAGCTTTACGATGTAGAAGCCGATCCGTTCGAGCGCGAGAATCTCGCAAGCGATGAGCGTCACGCCGCGCGCGTGGCCGAATTCCGCGCGGAGATCGCGCGCCGCTGGAATCTCGATGCGCTGCATCGGGACGTGCTGAAGAGTCAGCGCCGCCGCCATTTCCATTTCGCGGCGACGACGCAGGGCACGATTCAGTCATGGGACTGGCAGCCTCACGTCGATGCGAGCCAGCGCTACATGCGCAATCACATCGATCTGGACGATCTCGAAGCGATGGCGCGTTTTCCCGCCGTCGAGCACTGACGCATCGATCGCATCCCCACAACACACGACAGGAATGCACCATGAAAAAGGGCTTCATCCACGCGCTCTTCGCCGCCGCGCTGGCTTGCGTGGCTTCGCATGCGTTTGCCGCCGAGCCGCAGTCCTGCACGCAGGTCCGCATGGCGGGGCCGGGCTGGACCGATATCGACGCGACCAATGCGATGAGCGGCATCGTGCTCAAGGCGCTCGGCTATCGGCAGAACGTCGCGAACCTGTCGGTGCCGATCACGTATCAGGGCATGAAGAAAGGGCAGATCGACGTGTTTCTCGGCAACTGGATGCCCGCGCAGGCGCCGCTCGTGAAGCCGTTCTTCGAAGAGAAATCGATCGACGTCGTGCGTCCGAATCTCTCCAATGCGAAGTTCACGCTCGCGGTGCCGGACTATGTGGCGGCGGCGGGCGTGCATTCGTTCGCGGACCTCGCGAAGAACGCCGACAAGTTCGATAACCGCATCTACGGCATCGAACCGGGCGCGCCGGCGAATCAGAACATCAAGCGCATGGTCGATGACAAGGCCTTCGGTCTCGGCGACTGGAAGCTGGTCGAATCGAGCGAAACCGCGATGCTCACGCAAGTGGAGCGGGCGGTGCGCGACAAGAAGTGGATCGTCTTTCTCGCGTGGGAGCCGCATCTGATGAACACGAAGTTCAAGCTCGCCTATCTCGATGGCGGCGACAAATACTTCGGCCCCAACTATGGCGGCGCGACGGTGAACACGGTGGCGCGCAGCGGCTACGAGCAGCAATGCCCCAACGTGAGCAGGCTGTTCAAACAGATGGCGTTCAACGTCGATCTGGAGAACGGCGTCATCACGGATGTGCTGGAGAAGAAAACGAATGTCGATGCAGCGGCCACGGATGCGCTGAAGCGTCATCCGGAGCTGCTGAAATCGTGGCTGGACGGCGTGACCACGGCGAGCGGCGGAAACGGCCTGGAAGCCGTTCAGACCGCGCTCGGCGTGAAGTGAGGGATCAGCCGAGCTGAATGCTCGCGCGTTCCTGTGCGGCCATCACGACGGCGCGCATCGGCGTCTGGATCGCCATGAAGTGGAGCATCAGGCTGTCCGCCTGGTGCAAGTACCACGGCGTATTGATGCTCAGGCAGTCGAGGCCGTGTTCGAGCTTCCAGCCGAGACGGTCCGTCAGCAGATTCGCGATGATGGTCTGATCGCCGCCGTTCGCATAGGTGCTCGATTTGTCGGGCGCGGCGCTGACATGCTCGTGGATTTCGTCGACGAACGCGAGGACCGCGGGCTTGCGGCGAAAGCCGAGCACGCCGGCATTGATGATCCACGGCCCGATATCGTGCGCCGCGAGAATGTCGCGCCCGTCCAGCAGCGGATCGATCGGCTTGCGCTGATCGAAGAAGAGGATGTCGGCATCGACCCAGATCGCCCAGTCGTGATGCGGCAGATGCTTGCGCAGGAACCACGGCTTGAGCCAGGTGCCGGTCGCGCCGGGCACGCCTTCGGCGGGCGTCTGCCGATAGACGTAAAGCGTATAGCCGTGGCGCTCGCAATAGCGCCGCATGTTCTGCTCGGCGATCGCGCCGTACGCACGCACGTTGGGCGTGTAGTACGTGATGAAGGCGATGGACTTGCCGGGGTTATAGACGCTGAACTCTTCATGCGGCGTTTCGCTTTGCGCCGGAAGCTGGAACAGCGGCACGCCCTTCTGCTGACAGTCGTTGATGTGTTCGGCGAGCGCGTTGCGAAAGCTCGCCGGGATGAAACCGTAGATCGCTTCCTCGCCGAGCACGATGGTCCAGAGGTTGGGGTACTGCGTCCAGATGGGATCGTAGCGCGGACCGCAGTGCATCGTAGCCATGATGCCGCCGCGTTCACCGTGCGGCTCGATGTAGTCGAGCCCTGCAAGCATCGCGATGTCGTTTTGCGGCGCTTTGCCGATCTTGCATTCCCCGATGCACCACACGATGAGGTTGCGCACCTCGACCGTATTACGCCAGATCTGCACGGCCGTCTGACGTCCGTCGTCGTTGCCGGAAACCGCCATGAGCGCGTGCTGCCTGCCTTCTGCGATGGGCTCGACCGGGAGCATGTTGAGCACGATGCAGTCTTCGCTCATGCAGACGAGCAGCGCCATCTCGGGCATCCGGCGCAAGTGATGCAGGATCGCTTCGTACTTGAGCAACAAACGCTGGGACGGGCACGGCATGCCCGCCATCGAAATGCTCGCGTGCTCGTAGCCCATGCGGGCGGCGTAGTGCTTGTGATTGGTCAGGACTTCGGGTGCGTCGGTCTGATGGATGCTCAGGCAGCGGGTAGTCATGTCGTTCGAATCCGAAACAAGGCTTGAGTAATGCGGGTTTTTTACAGATTCCGAAGTATGCGAGCCGAGCCCTGCCGCGCATATCGGGCATGTCCGAAAACGAATTCGTTCTATTGACGCGAAACACGATGTTGCAGTAGTCGCAACTAGACAGATTTGCGTCGCACCGGGTCGAGCCGGCGCATATATGGACCTTTATTTTTACGACGTCGACGCGATGCTTCATCGCCTATTCCAACGCAATACACATCGAGACGAGCAAAGGACCAGCACATGAGAAAAAGACATGCCGCAAGGATCGCAGGCCTCGCGTTCGCAGCGGGCGCGGCGAACATGCCGATGACGGCGCACGCGCAAAGCAGCGTGACGCTCTACGGTATTCTCGATGCGGGCGTCACCTGGGTCAGCAACACGGGCGGCTCGCATGTCGTGAAGTTCGACGACGGCATCTCCTATGGCAACCGCATCGGATTTCGCGGCACCGAAGATCTCGGCGGCGGATTGCAGGCGGTCTTCGTGCTCGAATCGGGCTTTCATCTCGGCAATGGCCAGCTCGGCTTCGGCGGCGCGCAATTCGGACGGCAAGCCTACGTAGGCCTCAAGAACCAGTGGGGCACCGTCTCGCTCGGCAATCAGCTCGATATGACCGAAGAGTTCGTCTACCTCTACAACATCTCGGCGTGGGCGAGCGGCTACGCCATTCACCAGGGCGACTTCGACCGCATGAACGGCGACCGTCTGCCGAACTCGATCAAGTTCCTGTCGAACGACATCGGCGGCTTCACCTTCGGCGGCATGTATTCGTTCGGCAATCAGGCGGGCGACTTCCATCGCAACAGCGCGTGGAGCGTCGGCGCGCACTATGCGGCGAACACCTTCAACGTCGGCGCGGCCTATACGCAACTCAACAATCCGAACGGCATCTACGCGTTCGATCCGTACGCGATGATCGGCGCGCGCACCTTCCTCGGCCAGCCGACGGTATCGGTCGATCCGGCGACGGGGGCCGTCACCGATCTCTATAGCTCGACCTCGTTTCCCGTCGACAAGCAAGGCGCGTTCGCCGTGGGCGCGGCATGGACCATCGGCAACCTGATGTTATCGGGCAACTTCACCTACACGACGATCAAGGGCCTCGGCCAGACCTCGCACATGCAGGTGTACGAAGGCGGCGCGTCATACAGCTTCAGGCCGGACCTGAATCTCTACGGCGGCTATCAGCACACGCGCTTCGAAGGCAATCACTGGAATCAGGGCTCGCTCGGGCTGCACTATCTGCTTTCGAAACGTACCGACGTGTATATCTCGGGCGACTATCTGCGCGCGTCCGGTCCCATCGATGCAGTCATCGGCTACAGCTTCACGCCGTCGTCGTCGAATACGCAGGCCGACGTGCGCGTAGGCATGCGTCACTCGTTCTAAGCCGCCGCGAGCCGCGCGGACGGGACGGCGCGCAATGCGCTTCGATCCTGCCGCGGGCTCGTCTGAAAGCGCGCGCGATACGTGCGCGAAAAATGCGACGGCGATTCGAAGCCGCACGCGACGCACACCGCGAGAATCGACATGTCGGTCTGGTGAAGCAGCTCGCGCGCACGCACGAGACGCAGGCCGAGATAGAAGTGCGTCGGCGTGTCCTTCAGCGATGCACAGAAGAGCCGCTCCAGCTGACGCCGCGTCACGCCGATGGATTCGGCGAGCGCATCGGGCGACAGCGGCTCTTCCATATGCTGCTCCATCAGCTCGATCACCTGAATCAGCTTGCGATTGTGGATGCCGTAACGCGCGGCGATCTGCATCCGCTGATGATCCGAGCGCTGCCGGATGCGCCCGAGCACGAACTGCTCCGACACTTGCGCCGCCAACTCCGCGCCGTGTTCGCGCGCGATCACGTCGAGCATCAGATCGATCGATGCCGTGCCGCCCGCGCATGTGATGCGCCGCGTGTCGATCTCGAACAGTTCCTGACTCGTCGCGATCGCCGGATAACGCTCGGTGAATGCAGCGGCCGCTTCCCAGTGCAGCGTCGCGCGCGTGCCCGCGAGCAGCCCGGCTTCCGCGAGGATGAAGCTGCCGGTGTCGATGCCGCCGAGCGTCGCGCCCGCGCGATCGAGGCGCCGCAGCCAGTCGCCGATCGCGCGCGTGTAGCGCGAGAGCGGCTCGAATCCCGACACGACGAACACGGTGCGCGCGTCGTTCACCTGATCGAACGCGCTTTCGGCGTTGAGCGTGATGCCGTTGCTCGCGGCGACCGGACCGCCGTCCAAGCTGAGAATGTGCCAGCGATACAGATCGCCCGCGAAGCGATTGGCGACGCGCAGCGGCTCGATCGCGGACATGAATCCGATCGACGAGAACTCGGGCAGCAGCAGGAAATGGAAATCGTGGGGCGCGGACATCGGATCGATTGGCAAGGCTCGTCGATGAGAGAAGCCGTCCACCCTAGCGCGCGCAAAAAACGCGCGCAATCCGGCGTGCCCCGAAGGGCGGCCGGATTGCACTGCTCGAAGATGCGGTTCAGGCGCTCGCGAGCGCGTTCGTGAGCGTCGCGGCGACCGTGCTCAGGTGCGGCTCCACCACGAGATCGGTGTGCCTGCCGAGGACCGGCATCACGCGCACGCCGTGCTTCGCGACGCGTTGCCAGACCGGCAGCGGATCGCTGCGCGAGTCGTCGAGCATCGTCGCGCGCACGTAGACGATCGGGCCGCCGTCATAACGTCGCGGCTTGTAGGTCGCCATCGCGGCGCTCATCGATTCGCGCACGCGCCGCAGCACAGGCGGAAGATCGGCGACGTCGTCGGATTGCCGGTGCGTCGTCGGCCTGCCCATGCGCCCGCGCACGCGGTTGGTCATCGCCGCCGCCTTGCCGCGCACGAAGCCGAGGCGCGCGCCGGCGTTGAGCGAGCGCAACTCGCGCAGACGTTCGACGAGCACGCCCGCCTGATACCGCGTCCACAGCGTGAAGGGCAGACAATGCGTGTGAATGTACGTGTCGAGCAGACAGAGCATCTCGATCTTCTCGCCCGCCGCGACGAGCTGTTGCGCGATCTCGAACGCGACCAGCCCGCCGAACGAATAGCCGACGAGCGCATAAGGACCGCTCGGCTGCACTTCGCGGATGCGCAGCACGTAGCCGCGCGCCATCTCTTCGACGCTGTGCTGCGGCGCTTCATCGCCGTCGAGGCCGAGCGCCTGCAGGCCGTACACGGGCCGCTCGTTCTGCACCATGCCCGCGAGCGTCAGGCACTCCATCACCGAGCCGGTGATGCTGTGCACCATGAAGATCGGCCGGCCGACGCCCGCGCGCATTTGCACGAGCGTCGAGTCCGCGGTGCGCGCGCCCGGTTCGGAGGCGAGGACGGCGGCGAGGCGCGCGACGGTCGGCGCGACGATCATCGTCGATAGCGGCAATGCACGGCCGGTCGCGCGCTGCACGTCGGCGAGCATCCGCGCGGCGAGCAGCGAGTGGCCGCCGAGTTCGAAGAAGTTGTCGTCGCGGCCGATCGGCGAGAAGCTGAAATGCTGTTCCCAGAGCGCGCACAGATACGCCTCGATGGATCCGATCGAATCGCCCGGCGCGGGCAGATCGCGCTTCACGCGCGTAAGCGACGGATGCTCGCGAATCTGATCGAGACACTCGGGATTGGCGAGCGACGACACGTTGCGCGCGGGCAGGCCGTTGACGGCATCGCGCGCGGCCGCTTCCGACGGCTTGTTGTTGTGCGTGACGGGCAAGCCGTCGACCTGCACGATCACATCGGGCACGAGCGCGGCGGAGCCTTGTCGCGTGAGATCGCGGCGCACGCGCGCGGCGAGCGCCGCATTCAGTTGCGCACCGGGCCGCAGCACGAGCAAGAGCACGATGCGCTGGCCCGCATCGCCCGCGTTCGCGCCGGTCTGGGCGACGACCATCGCATGACGGATCTCGTGAATCTCGCTCAGGATGCGGTAGATTTCGCCCGGACTCACGTTGATGCCGCGCACGTTGAGCACGCCGTCGCTGCGGCCGTGCAGACGCGCCGAGCCTTGCGGCGAGAACTCGATGACGTCGCCGTGCGTCCACACGCCTTCGTTCGCCGCGAAATACGCCTTGTGAAAGCGCGAGCCGTCGTCGTCGCCGAAGAAGCCGAGCGGTCGCGACGGAAACGGATTCGTGCAGACGAGCTCGCCCGGCATGATCGTGCTCGCGCCCTGATCGAACGCCTGCACGTCGAGGCCGAGGCTCCGGCATTGTGCTTCGCCCGCATAGACGGGCAGATTAGGGTTGCCGAGCACGAAGCAGCCGATGATGTCCGTGCCGCCTGAAATCGATTGCAACTGCAACTGCTTGACGTGCTGGTACACCCATTCGAACTGCGAGTCGTAGAGCACGGCGCCGGTGGACATCATCGCGCGTAGTGCCGAGAGATCGAACTGTCCGGCCGGCTCGATGCCCGCATCCTCGCTCATCTTCAGATAGGCGGGACTCGTCCCGAAGACCGTCACGCGCTCGTTCGCGACGAGACGCCAGAGCGTGTCGACGGCGGCGACGGGACCATCGTAAGTGACGATCTCCACGCCCGACGCGAGCACCGACATCTGCCAGTTCCACATCATCCACGAGCAGCTCGTGTGGAAAAAGAGCTTGTCGCCGGGACCGAAATCGCTGTGCAGGCGATGCTCCTTCACGTGTTCGAGCAGCGTGCCGCCCGCGCCGTGCACGATGCATTTCGGCTTGCCGGTCGTGCCCGACGAAAACATGATGAAGAGCGGATGGTTGAACGGGAAGCGCTTCCAGTCGAAACGCATCGCGTCGCCGCGCGCGATCAGCGAGCGCAACTCGTGCTGACGCTGCGTCACCGTGCTGGGCAGTTCGGTATCTTCGAGACAGACGATGTCCGTGAGCGTCGGCAGTTGCGCGGCCACCGCCGCGACGTGGCCCGAGAGCGAGCCGCCGGTGTCGAACGGACGCTGCATCGTGTGCGCGAACATGAACTTCGGATCGAGCGGGGCGAAGCGGTCGAGAATCGCCTGCACGCCGTTTTCCGGCGCGGCTGTCGAAAGCGTTGCGCCGAGCGCGGTCACGGCGAGCGCAGCGGTGATCGCGTCGCAGTCGTTGCGCATGATCGCCACCACGCGATCGCCTTCCTTCAGGCCGAGCTCGGAGAGCGTCTGCGCGAGGCGCACGACGCGCTCGCGCAACTCGCCGCGCGTATAGCTTATGCGGCGTCCGTCGGCGAAGCAGGAGGTGATCGCGGGAGCGTCGTCGGGCGCGATGCGTTTGCCGAGCAGATTTTCTGCGTAATTCAGTTCGATGTTGGGAAAGAACCGTGCCGTTTCGCATTGGTTGCCGATGCAGACCGGTTCATCGGATCCCGACCATTCGAGCCCGCGCGCCGATTCGAGAAAGCATTTCCAGAATTGGCGATATTCGCGCACTGAGTAAGCATGCAATTCCGAATAATCGGCGAAGCGCTCGCCGGTTGCCTTTTCGAGGGCCTGCGTGAAGGCCGTCATGCGCGATGCGGATATCTGTTCGGCGGAAGGCAGGTAAAGCGGTTCGCGCGCGTAGAGCCGCGCGCTCTCTCGGATGGCGTCTTGACGGTCCATTATCCAGGCACCTTGGTTTTGGGCGACGTGTGTCGAACGGCTATGTAATCGGCGAGCTTCGCGGCTAACTCCATCGCATTTCCTGAAGCCGCGTCACTGCCGAGACAAGCTATCTCTTTCCCGCACATTACCCGGCCGGAAGTCGGCGCTATGTGCGACCAACCACAGAGACCGTGGCGTTTCGGCAAAGATTGATCTTGCGCAACGGCGACGGCCATGCTTCGGATACCGAACAGCGGAAAAACTACTGAATTCGCGACGTTTTTTCATTCCAATGCGTGTTTACGCCATGGTGCGAAGTTTTCGAATATGAGCAGGAAGTCATGATTTCAATTTGCTTTCAATGTTGCCGAGACGCGGATGCGAAGGCGCGTGCGCGAAGCGGCAAGCGACGCAGGTCGCAAGCAGTCAACTCGCGGTCGCACGCGGGCGTTCGGGCGCTTTTATGCGGCGGTACTTTGTATGCACGCCGGCATTCGAACTGGCGCATCGGTTCAACCCTCAACGGAAGCCTCGCAATGAGACAACGCCTGATTCCCACACTGTTTTTCGCCGGCGCGTGCGCGGCGTTCGCCGTCGCTCAGAGTGCGCGCGCGGAGGACGCGAGTTGCCGCACGGTGCGCTTCGTCGATATCGGCTGGACCGATATCACGTCGACGACGGCGCTTGCGTCGGTCGTCTTCGAGGGGCTCGGTTATGCGCCGCGGACGACGGTCGCCTCGGTGCCGATTTCGCTCGCGGGGCTGAAGAGCAAGCAGATCGACGTGTCGCTTGGCTACTGGTGGCCGGTGCAGCAGAAGGCGGTCGAGCCGTTTCTGGAGGCGAAGAGCATCGAGAAGCTGGAGCCGCCGAATCTGTCGGGCGCGAAGGCGACGCTCGCCGTGCCGAGCTATGCGTATGACGCGGGCATCAAGACGTTCGCGGATATCGCGAAGCATCGCGACGAACTGGGCGGCACGATATACGGCATCGAGCCTGGCAGCAGTGCGAACGCGAAGATTCAGAAGATGATCGACACGAATCAGTTCGGGTTGGGCGGGTTCAAGCTCGTGCAGTCGAGCGAGGCGGGGATGCTGGTGACGGTCGAGCGGGCGATCCGCGAGAAGAAGCCGGTGGTGTTTCTTGGCTGGGAGCCGCATCCGATGAACATCCAGATGAAGATCAATTACCTCTCCGGCGGGGATGACGTGTTCGGGCCGAACTACGGAGAAGCGCGCGTTTATACGCTGACGAATACGGATTTTCTGACGCGTTGTCCCAATGCGGGGAAGTTCGTTTCCAATTTGCGCTTTACGACGGATCTCGAGAATCGGCTCATGCAGCCGGTGATGAACAAAGAGCGGCCTCAGGAGGCGGCCAAGGCCTATCTCAAGCAGAACCCCCAGGTGCTGGATGCCTGGCTCGCAGGCGTGAAGACTCTTGATGGTAAGGATGGGCTGCCGGCGGTTCGGCAATACCTTGGGCTTTGAGGTTTTTTTTGTTGTTGTTGTTGTTGTTGCCGGGTCTCGTTGTTGTTGCCGGATCCCGTTATCGCGTCGGTCTATTAGCATTGCCCCTGTGCGGGGCGGCAGTCACTTTCTTTGCTGCTGCAAAGAAAGTAACCAAAGAAAGCAGCTTTTCAGGCCCGCGGTCACACGCAATTTGGGTAGTCCTCTCGTCACAGGCGGCACTCGCCTAATGAGTGCCCTCAAACACCTAATCGGGCTTGGATCGCGCACGGTCTGCCGCCCGAAAACGCTGAGGACACTGGTTCAGCACGAAATGGCTCCGGCACAGCGCTACGCGCTGCCGCCCGGTATGCAAGGGAAACCAACGTGCGGCAAGTGCAGCGAGATTGAGACGTTAGTAGCGAAGCACGCGCGGACCCGCTTGACCGGTCGGCCGCGAAGCGGGCTGGAGCTATTTGGTGCTGAACCAGTTTGTTGTGTGGTGCGATGTGGCAGACCGTGCGCGAGCCAAGCTCGATGGGGCCTATGAGGGCACTCTTTAGGCAGCCCACGAACGACGAGAGGACTACCCAAATTGCGTGTGACCGCGGGCGTATCAGGAGCTGCTTTCTTTGCTTACTTTCTTTGCAGCAGCAAAGAAAGTGAGTGCCGCCCCGCACAGGGGCAGTGCTAATAGACCGACACGAATACGGGATCCGGCGAAGCGGCAGCAGCAAAGAAAGTGAGTGCCGCCCCGCACAGGGGCAGTGCTAATAGACCGACGCGAAATCAGGACTTAACGAAAGCCGAAGAAAAAATACAGGAACCCTAAAGGACATCGAAAATGAACTACGAAGTGATAGTGACCTGCGCAGTAACCGGCGCTGGCGACACGACCGGCAAGCACCCCTCCATCCCAGTCACCCCGAAGCAAATAGCCGAAGCAGCGATAGAAGCGGCCCGCGCGGGCGCCACCGTCGCCCACTGCCACGTTCGCGACCCGAAGACAGGAAGAGGCAGCCGCGACCCCGCGCTATACCGCGAAGTGGTAGACCGCATCCGCTCATCGGACACGGACGTGATCATCAACCTCACCGCAGGCATGGGCGGCGACCTCGAGATCGGCGCCGGCGAAGACCCGATGCGCTTCGGCAAAGGCACCGACCTCGTCGGCGGCCTCACGCGCCTCGCGCACGTCGAAGAACTGCTGCCCGAAATCTGCACGCTCGACTGCGGCACGCTCAATTTCGGCGACGGCGACTACATCTACGTATCGACGCCCGCGCAACTGCGCGCCGGCGCCAAACGCATCCAGGAACTCGGCGTGAAGCCCGAACTGGAAATTTTCGACACGGGCCATCTGTGGTTCGCCAATCAACTTCTGAAAGAAGGCCTGCTCGACAACCCGCCGCTCTTTCAACTGTGCATGGGTATTCCGTGGGGCGCACCGCCCGACACCGGCACGATGAAAGCCATGGTCGATAACCTCCCGCCCGGCGCGCATTGGGCCGGCTTCGGCATCGGCCGCATGCAGATGCCGATGGTCGCGCAAGCGATGCTCCTCGGCGGACACGTGCGCGTCGGTCTCGAAGACAACCTGTGGCTCGATCGCGGCGTGCACGCGACCAACGGCGCGCTCGTCCAGCGCGCGGTGGAAATCATCGAGCGGCTCGGCGCACGCGCGCTCACGCCCGCGGAAGGCCGCAAGAAGCTCGGCCTCCCGGCGCGCGGCGAACGCCTGCTGGAAAAACGCATCGCGGAACAATTCGCCTGAACCGACAAGGACACGAAGACATGCAAGTCAAGCAATTCGCCGCGCTCGGCGCGGGTGTGATCGGCAGCGGCTGGGTGGCGCGCGCCCTCGGAGCAGGACTCGACGTCACCGCGTGGGATCCCGCGCCCGGCGCCGAAGCGCAACTGCGCGCGAAGGTCGCGAACGCGTGGCCGGCGCTCGAGCGCGTCGGACTGGCGCCGGGCGCGTCGCAACAACGATTGCGCTTCGTCGATACCGTCGAGGAATGCGTCGCCCATGCCGACTTCATCCAGGAAAGCGCGCCCGAACGCGAGGAACTCAAGCTCGCGCTGCACGAACGCGCGAGCCGCGCGGCGAAGCCCGATGCGATCATCGCGTCGTCGACGTCCGGCCTTCTGCCGACCGACTTCTACGCGCGCGCCGTGAATCCGCAGCGCTGCGTCGTCGGGCATCCGTTCAATCCGGTGTATCTGCTGCCGCTCGTCGAAGTGCTCGGCGGCGAAGCGACATCCGGCGAAGCGATCGAAGCCGCGATGCGCTTCTACGCGTCCATCGGCATGCGGCCCTTGCGCGTGAGGAAGGAAGTGCCCGGCTTCATCGCGGACCGGCTGCTCGAAGCGCTTTGGCGCGAGGCGCTGCATCTCGTCAACGACGGCGTCGCGACAACCGGCGAAATCGACGACGCCATCCGCTACGGCGCGGGCATCCGCTGGTCGTTCATGGGCACGTTCCTGACCTACACGCTGGCGGGCGGCGAAGCGGGCATGCGACACTTCATGCAGCAGTTCGGCCCCGCGCTCGAATTGCCGTGGACCAAACTCGTCGCGCCGAAACTGACCGACGAACTCATCGACCGCGTCGTCGACGGTACGTCGAATCAGACGAACGGACGCGGCATCAAGGAACTGGAGCGTTATCGCGACGACTGCATCGCGAGCGTGATCGAGGCGATCGCGCAGGCGAAAGCGCGTCACGGGATCGAAGACTAACGGAACCGCAAGGCACCACGATGACCTATCGCGACACCGTCAAACCCGAATGGGTCGACTACAACGGCCATCTGCGCGACGCGTTCTACATGCTGATCTACAGCCTCGCGACCGATGCCTTCATGGACCGCATCGGTCTCGACGACGCGGGCCGCCGCGCACGCCAGCGCACGCTCTACACGCTCGAAGCGCATGTCACGTATCTGCGCGAGATCAAGGAGGGCGCGCCGGTGCGCGTCGAGTGGCGCGTGATCGCGCATGACAAAAAGCGCGTGCATCTCTATATGGAGATGTTCGAAGGCGACGCGACGGAGGCCGTTTGCGCGTGCGAGCAGATGCTGATGCACATCGATTCGAGCGGCGCGCCGAAATCCGCATCGTTCGATGATGACATCGCCGCGCGCATCGCCGCCGAACCTGCGGTCGCGCCGAAGGACGCGCGTTACGCGGGCCGCGTGATCGGCTTGCCGGCGCGCGCTTCGTCAGCGGCCGCGCCGGCCTGAGCGCGCCACGTCCGCAGCAAGAGCGCGTTCGTGACGACGCTCACGCTCGAAAACGCCATCGCCGCGCCCGCGAACATCGGATCGAGCAGGCCGAACGCCGCGAGCGGAATGCCGATCAGGTTGTAGACGAACGCCCAGAACAGATTCTGCTGAATCTTGCGATACGTGCGCCGCGAAATATCGATCGCGTCCGCGACGAGCGCCGGATCGCCGCGCATCAGCGTGATGGCGGCCGCCTCGATCGCGACGTCGGTGCCGCTCGCCATCGCGATGCCGATATCGGCGGCGGCGAGCGCGGGCGCATCGTTGATGCCGTCGCCGGCCATCGCCACGATGCCTTCGTTCGACGCCTTGAGTTGCGCGACGACGCGCGCCTTGTCGTCGGGCAAGGTCTGCGCGAACACGCGTTCCGGCGCGATACCCAACGCGCGCGCGACGGCTTGCGCGCTGCCTTCGTTGTCGCCGGTGACGAGCGCGCTCTTCACGCCCATGCGCGCAAGACGTTCGATTGCATCGCGCGCGGTCGGCTTGACGGTATCGCCGAACGCGAGCAGCGCGAGGACTTCTCCGTCGAGATCGATCAGCCACGAGATCGTGTTCCCTTGCGCTTCGAGTTCGCGAGCGCGCGCGGCGAGCGTCGGCGGCACGTCAAAACCCAGTTCCGCGACCCAGCGCGCACTGCCGATCGCGATGCGCCGCGCGCCGACGTTCGCCTCCACGCCCCGTCCGGCGACCGCGCGCGCCGCGCTCGCCTCGAAGCGCGGTGCGTGGCTCGCGGCGGCGGCGACGGCCTTCGCCAGCGGATGCTCGCTCATGCGCTGCACGGCGGCGGCGAGTCCGAGCGCTGCGCTCCGATCCTGCCCCGGCGCGGCATCGAACGCGACGAGGCCCGGCTTGCCGACCGTCAGCGTGCCGGTCTTGTCGAATGCGACGATCTTGATCGCGTGCGCCTGTTCGAGCGCCTGCGCGTCCTTGATGAGAATGCCCTGACGCGCCGCGACGCCGGTCCCGGCCATGATCGCGGTCGGCGTCGCGAGGCCGAGCGCGCACGGGCACGCGATCACGAGCACCGCGACCGCGTTCAGCAGCGCCGTTTCGGCATCGGCGCCGTGCAGCAGCCAGCCGATGAGCGTGACGAGCGCGATCGCGAGAATTGCCGGCACGAACACCGCCGATACGCGATCGACGAGCCGCTGGATCGGCGCCTTCTCCGCCTGCGCCGATTCGACCAGCCGGATGATGCGCGCGAGCGTCGTTTCCGCGCCGATCGCCGTGGTTTCGATCGCGATCACGCCTTCGCCGTTGATCGAGCCGCCGGTCGTGCGCGCGCCGGGTTCCTTCGCGACCGGCAGGCTTTCGCCGGTAATCAGCGATTCGTCGATGTGCGTGCGGCCCTCGCGCACGATGCCGTCCACCGGCACGCGCTCGCCCGGCCGCACGATGGCGATATCGCCGATACGCACGTGAGCGAGCGGCACTTCGCGTTCGCGCGCCGGATCGTCGCGGTCGCGCACGCGGGCCTTGTCGGGCCGCAGCGCGTTGAGCGCGCGGATCGCGTCGGCGGTCTGGCGCTTGGCGCGCGCTTCCAGCCATTTGCCGAAGCGCACCAGCGTGATGACGACCGCCGACGCCTCGAAGAACAGATGCTCCGTCATGCCGCCGTGCGCGAACATTTGCCAGACGGACAAGCCCCACGCCGCCGACGTGCCGAGCGCGACGAGCAGATCCATGTTGCCCGCGAACGCCCGCACCGCGCGATAGCCGCCCGCATAGAAACGCGCGCCGAAGCCGAACTGCACGACGCTCGCGAGCGCGAGTTGCAGCCACGGGTCGAGCGTGAGGCCGAACATCGGCGCGAGCAGCGGCACGGTGAGCACGGCGGACGCGAGCACGGCCGCGAGCTCGCGATCGAATCCGGAGGAAACGGCGAGCTCCGGCGCGGCGTCGGGCAGGATCGGCGCGGCCTCGTAGCCGGCTTTGGCGACGGCGGCGACGAGCTGATCGTCGGTGACGGCGGCGCTCGCGTGCACGGTCGCCTTCTCGGTCGCGAGATTGACCGCGACGCTTTCGACGCCCGGCACGCGTTTAAGCACTTTCTCGACGCGCGCGACGCACGACGCGCACGTCATCCCGCTGACGGACAACTCCGCGGTCCGCGGATGGTCGGATGCTGCTGTGGACATATCGAAACGCTCCGTTCTGGCCGGGATCGCGAAGATCCCACATAAGGAACAGTATCGACCTTCCAATGACTGGAAGGTCAAGGCCTGAATGAAGCGCGTCGTGCAATGTCGAGTCCCGCCGCGCGGGAGCGCGAAATGCTACGAGAAGACCGTATTCGAAGGACGAAAAGCGCGCCATTCAGTGCTTTTGACCGGCATCTGGTGCATTCTTCGGCATGCCGCAGCGCTTTTGCTGACTTAATCTTGCCTATCGTCAGCGGATAAGTTAAAACCCGAATTTCGAGATAACGCTCGTGGCGCGCCGCGCGGGGAGTGGCAGCGGCGCCGATACGCTTCCGGGCGTGCCGCGCATCGCTCCTACGAAGATGCGTGCGAGAACCCAAATCGAAAGAAGAACTGGATTTCCATTCGAATGAAGAACAAGCGACGCTGGACGTTTCCGCTCAACACCGCAATCTGGATGAGCGTGAGTCTCGCCGGCATGGCGGTCCTTTCGGGCTGTGCGACCAAGCAGCCCGAAGCCAAGGCGACCAGCACGGGCTGGGTGAAGAATCAGGTCGCCGATGCCTATACCTTCGGCTTTCCGCTCGTCGCGTCGGATATCGCGCGCGAACGCGCCAGCGGCCGCGCCGGGCAGCCCGGCCAGACGCCGCTCAACACCTTCCGTCACGCGAGCGCGCTGCCGCCCGCCGGCGCGCCGGGCTGGGCGAGCGTCGACACGCTCGAATCGTCGGCATGGCTCGATGTGTCCGCCGATCCGGTGATCGTCACGCTGCCCGCCGCGCCGCGCGGCCGCTATCTCGACGCCCGCGCGTTCGATGCGTGGACCAACGCGCTCTATTCCAGCGCCGACACGACGCCCTATCCGAAGATGCAGCTCATCGCGTTCGTGCCCGCTGGCTGGACCGGCACGCTGCCCGCGAACGCGACGCGCGTCGAAACGCGCACACGTTACGTGTGGCTTTCGGTGCGCGTGCGCGTGAACGGCGCGCGCGACGTGCGCGAAGCGCGCAAGCTGCAGACCGCGATGCGAATCGACACGCTGACGCCCGCGAAAGGCTCCGCCGCCGATCCGACGCCGGTCGTCTCCGGCGCGTGGCCCGCGAACGGCGCGAAGCAACCTGCGGTGCCGCCGCTGCCATCCGCGCTGGCGACGATCGCGCCGGGCGCGCAGGCCGAAGCGCTCGATGCGAACGCGTTCTTCGCGCGCCTCGCCCGCTCGCTCGACGACAATCCCGCCGCCACCGACGACAGTCACGCGATCAGCCAGCTCGCCGATCTCGGCGTGAAGCCGGGCGAGCCGGTGCAGTTCAAGAAGACCGACGCACCGCTGCTCGATTCCGGTCTCGCCGATGCACGCGAGCGGCTCGAGACGACGCCGCCCAACGCGATCACGAAGAACGGTTGGACCTGGTTCGGCGATGGCGTCGGCGTCTACGGTACGGATTACACGTTGCGCGCCTATCTTGCGCGCCGGCAGACCGCGACGAGCACGAAGGAAGGCGAAGTGAAGCCGGTGACGCACGTGGACAGCGAAGGCCACGCACTCGACGGCGCGAACGCGTACACGCTGCACTTCGAGCCCGAGCAACTGCCGCCGGTGCGCGGCTTCTGGACCCTGACCGCCTACACGAAGGACGGGGCGCTCTCGGATGCGAAACTGCCGCGGCTCTCGCTTTCCGATCGCGACCGGCTGAAGAAGAATCGCGATGGCTCCATCGACGTGATCGTGTCGGCGAAGTCGCCGGGCCGCGCGCAGACAGCGAATTGGCTGCCCGCGCCCGAAGGCCAGTTCCAGCTCACGATGCGTCTTTATGCGCCCAAGCCGCAGGCGAGCGACGGCTCGTGGGCGCCGCCGTCAGTCGAACGGCAGTGATTCCGCTGCGCGCAAACAGTTGAATCGAACATGAAGGCCGCGATTTTTTCGCGGCCTTCATGCGTTTGACGCACGCTTTGGCGAACGTTTGCGGGTCGCATCGTCGTATACTCGAACATCATCTTTCCGGGGACGGCGGCTCGTCGTCGCGCATCGAATGTCGAGCATCACGAAGTCTTCTCTCGCCTCCGCCGGGCAGACGCTGCGCGGCGTCGTTCACGCGCGGCGCACGCGGCGCTTTTTCATCGGCTTGCTGATCGCGATACTCGTTATCGGCGTGCTCGGGTTCTTCGTCGCGCCGCCGGTTATCCGACATATCGCCGAGCAACAGCTCGCAAAGCAGCTCGACCGGCCCGTCAGCATCAGGCGTATTTGGCTCAATCCGTACACGCTCGATTTGGAAGCCGATGACGTCCATATCGGCGAATCGCCCGCGAATCTCGCGAAGGCGCCGGGCGCGGCGGCCGGTTTTGTCGATGTGTCGAGGCTCGTCGTGCGTACGTCGTGGGCGTCGGTGTTCAAACTCGCGCCGGTCGTCAACGAACTGAAGATCGATTCGCCGCGTATCAGCGTCGTGCGTTTCGACGGCGAGCATTTCAATTTCTCCGATCTGATCGCGAAGTTCGCGAAGCCATCGTCGCCGCCTTCGGACAAGCCTGCGCGCTTCTCGGTATCGAACATTCAGCTCGAAAACGGCCAGATCACGTTCGATGACAGGCTTCTGAGAACGAAGCACGTCGTCGACCGTTTCGCGCTCGGCATTCCGTTCATCGCGACGCTGCCGTCCGCCACCGATATCTTCGTGACGCCGCTGTTGCAGGCCCGCATCGACGGCTCGCCGCTCGTCGTGAAGGGTCGCACGAAGCCGTTTGCGCAGTCGCGCGAATCGGAAATCGCGCTCACGCTCGACGGCCTCGACGTGCCGCAGATGGCGTCTTACGCGCCGGCGTCGGTGCCGGTCGCGGTGAAGAGCGGCAAGCTCTCGACCGATCTCAACGTGCGCTTCGCGATCTCGGGCGATACCCCGACGATCCGCATCGACGGCACCGCCGAGCTCGCCGATCTCGCGGTGACGGACAAGGCGAGCGCGCCGCTCGTCGCGGCCCGCGCGCTGCACGTGAAGATCGCGAATGCCGAGCCGCTGCGCGATGTCTATCACCTCGACGAAGTGACGCTGTCCAATCCGGATGTCCATCTCGCGCGCGATTCGACGGGTCAACTGAACGTGCAGAAGCTGGCCGGTCCCGCGCCGAAGCCTTCAGCGGAGGAAGTCAAGAAGGAAGCGCCGCCGCTCGATCTGGCGATTCGCCACCTCGCGATTGAAGACGGCCGGATCGCGCTCGACGACCAGTTGCTCAAACAGCGTGTTGAGGCCGCGTTGACCGGCTTCGCCGTGACGCTCGACGATTTCTCGACGCTTGCCAAAACGCCCGCGAAATACACGCTCAAGACGGCATTCGACAAGGGCGGCGCGCTCGATGCATCGGGCAACGTGACGCTCGCCACGAAAACGGCGGACGCAAAGCTCGCGCTGAGCGCGTTGGCGCTGCCGCCGTTGCAGCCGTATCTGGCGAACATGGTGGCCGCGCGCGTGACGAGCGGCACGCTCGGCGCGAATCTGCCGGTGTCGGTCGACTGGAGCAAGGCGGATGGCGGCGTGCAAATCGGCGCGGGCGATGTGAAGGTCGATGCGCTCACGCTCGCGCCCGACGCGGGCGGCGGCGCGCCGATCAAGCTGGCGTCGGCGACGGCGAAGATCGCCAAGGTCGATGTGTCCGCGCGCAACGCGACGCTCGACAGCGTGCAATTGAACGGCCTCGCGCTCGATGCGACGCGCCGCAAGGACGGCAGCATCGATCTGGCCGCGCTCGCCGCGCCGCACGAAGCCGCGCCCGAGCAGTCGGCGACGCGCAGGATCCAGAAGGCGCAGGCGGCGGGGCCGGCGTGGCGGTATCGGATCGGCGAGATCGCGCTCGCCGATGCATCGGCGAATATCACCGATGAAACCACGACGAAGCCGGTCAAGCTGCGCGTCGCGCCGCTCGCGCTCAACGTCAGGCAGTTCGGCGACGATTTGACGAAACCGCTCGCCGTCGACGGCAAGCTGACGCTGAACGGCAAGGGGGCGCTCGCGATTGGCGGCAACGTCACGGTGTCGCCGCTCAAGCTCGCGTTGCACGTCAAGGGCGATCAGGTCGACGCCTCCGCGTTCGAGCCGTATTTCGGCGACATGCTCAACATCGACGTGACGAGCGCGTATCTGAACGCGAACGGCGACGTCGCGATGTCGGGCAGCGGCAAGACGCTCGCGGCGTCCTATAAGGGCGACGTGTCGCTGACGGACGTACGCATGCTCGACAAGGCGACCTCCGACCGCTTCGCCGGCTGGAAGCTGCTCTCGCTCTCGAACGTGAAGGCGGACTACAGCGAGCGCGGCACCGATGTCGAAGCGGCGCGCGTGACCTTCGCCAAGTTCTACGGTCGGGTGCTGCTCGACGCGCAGGGCAGGTTGAACCTCAAGAGCGTCGTGGCCGGCGACAACGGCCCGCAATCGGTGACGCGCGACCGTGCGAAGGAAGAGGGCGCGTCCGCGCCGGCCGCTGCGAGCGCGACGGTGCCGGTGAAGACGGCGGCGAAGCCGTCGGGGCCGCCGGTCAACATGCGCTTCGGCCAGCTCGTGCTGCAGGACGGCCGCGTCACTTACACCGATAACTTCATCAAGCCGAACTACACTGCGAATCTCGTTGCGATCAACGGGACGATCGGCGCGTTCGGCACGCATTCGACCACGTCCGCGCCCGTCGACGTGTCGGCGAAACTCGCGGCGAACGGGCCGGTGTCGATCAAGGGGCAAGTGAATCCGCTCATCGAGAAACCCGCGCTCGATCTGACCGCGAGCGCGCATGGCGTCGAGCTGACGAATCTGACGCCGTATTCGTCGAAGTACGCGGGTTATCCGATCACGAAGGGCAAGCTCAACGTCGATCTGCATTACATGCTCGCCGACAACAAGCTCACGGCGAACAATCACTTGTTCATCGATCAGTTGACGTTCGGCGATCACGTCGACAATCCGACGGCGACGAAGCTGCCGGTGCGGCTCGCGGTGTCGCTGCTGAAGAATTCGCGCGGCGAGATCGATGTCAATATTCCGATTTCCGGCTCGCTGGACAATCCCGAGTTTTCGATCGGTGGGCTCGTGTGGCAGGCTATCGTGAATCTGGTGCAGAAGGCGGTGACCGCGCCGTTCACGCTGCTCGCGCATGCGTTCAGCGGCGGCGGCGGCGAGGATCTCAACTACATCGAATTCGATGCGGGCTCGGCCACGCTGAACGATGCCGCGCAGAAGAAGCTCGATACGATCGCGAAGGCGCTGGCGGACAAGCCGTCGGTGCGCTTGGACGTGACGGGCCGCGTCGATCCGAAGACGGACGAGCCGGCGTTGCGTTCCGCGTGGCTCGATCAACAGGTGAAGCGCGCGAAGGTGCGCGACATGTCGAGCAATGGCGAGAACGTCGACTGGAACGCGATCAAGGTGACGGACGCGGACTACGACAAGTATCTGACGAAGGCGTACAAGTCGGCCGATTTCAAGAAGCCGACGAACTTCATCGGCATGACGAAGTCGGTGCCCGATGACGACATGAAAGCCGCGCTCACGAAGAACGCACCGGTCGACGAAGGATCGTTGCGCGATCTGGCGCAGCGTCGCGCGCAGGCGGTGCAGGAATATTTCGACGGGAAAATCGACAGCAAACGGATTTTCGTCGTCGCGCCGAAGTTGAACGCGGACGACATCAAGGACAAGGGCGCGGGTTCGCGCGTCGAACTGGGGCTGAAGTGACGAGCGTTGGCCAAACGGACGATCTGGATGAACAAAGGAATGCAAACTAATATCGGCGACACCGGGAACGATGAAGAGAACGGGAGTCAGCCGATGGGAACGCCTTATGAGAAGGACGTGGTGGCGTGGGCCTGGGAACAGGCGGCGCTGCTGCGTGCGGGGAAATTTGCGTCCATCGATATCGAGCATATCGCTGAGGAAATCGAGGACGTGGGGAAGAGTGAACAGCGGGAATTTGCAAGCAGGATGGCGATCTTGCTGGCGCATTTGCTGAAGTGGCAGTTTCAGCCGGAGCGGCGTGGCGCAAGCTGGCAAACCACGATTCGGGTGCAGCGGGAGGCAATCGGACGTCGATTGAAGAGAACGCCGAGTCTCAAGCCCATGCTTACCGAGGAGGACTGGATCGCCGATATGTGGGGCGATGCGCGGGAACAGGCGGCGAATGAAACCCGTATCGAAGTCGATACGTTTCCCGCAAGCTGTCCATGGCCGATGTCGTCAGTGCTGGAGGAGGGCTTTCTGCCCGAATAGCACCCGGGGCGCGAGCATCATTCAATGCGCCCCCGACGCCGCCCCGCCACCCCCGCCCTTCGCCACCTTCGTAATCCAGATCAGCGGAATGATCAGAATGAAGATCACCGCCGAGATCAGAAAGATATCGTTGAGTCCCATCATCGCGGCTTGCGAGTTGACGGTGAAATTGAACATGCCGCGCGCCTGCGCTTCACTCACGTCGAGCGTCGATTGCGATAGCCCGAGCGACTGCAAAAACGCCGGATTGTAGACATTCGCCTGCTCGGTGAGCCGCTCGTGATGCAGCGCGATGCGGTTGTCCCACGCATTGCCCGCGAGCGACGTTCCTACCGCGCCGCAAAACACCCGCGCGAAATTCGACAGCCCCGCCGCCGCGGGAATCTTCGACGGCGGCAAGCCCGATAGCACGATCGCCGTGAGCGGCACGAAGAACATCGCCATCGGAATGCCTTGCAGCAGCGTCGGCAAGACGAGATGCCACGTATCGATCTCGATCACGTACTTCGAGCGCAGCCAGAACACGAACGCGAAGCCGACGAACGCCGCCGTCGCGATGATGCGCGCGTCGCTGCGCGGCAGCACCTTGCCCATGATCGGCGCGAGGATCACGGCGAAAATGCCGAGCGGCGCGGTGACGAGCCCGGCGTCGATCGACCGGTAATTCAGATACTGCTGCATCCATTGCGGCAGCAACACGAGATTGCCGAAGAACACGCCGTACGCGACCGAAATCGCCACCGTGCCGCCGAAGAAATTGCGCCCGGCAAAAAGCCGCAAATCGACGACGGGATTCTTGTCGGTCAGCTCCCACACGACGAAGAACGCGAACGCGATCACCGCGACGATCGCCAGCACGACGATCAGCGGCGACGAGAACCAGTCGAGATCGCGGCCCTTGTCGAGCATGATCTGCAGCGAAGCGACCCACGAGACGAGCAGCAGGAGACCGATCACGTCGATCGGCGCCTTGCGCGTCGGCGATTCGCGGTCGCGGTAGATGATCCACGTCACGCCCGCCGCGAAGATGCCCACCGGAATGTTGATATAGAAGATCCACGACCACGAATAGCTGTCCGTGATCCAGCCGCCGAGCGCGGGACCGGCGATCGGGCCGACGGTCGCGGTCATCGCCCACAGCGAGAGCGCCATCGACGCCTTCTCTTTCGGATACGAGCCGAGCAGGATCGCCTGCGACAGCGGAATCAGCGGCCCGGCCACCGCGCCCTGCAACACGCGCGCGAAGAGCAGCACCGGCAGATTCGGCGCGAGCCCGCACAGCCACGACGACAGCACGAACATCAGGATCGCGCCGACGAAAAGACGCACCTGCCCGAGCCGCTGCGTGAGCCAGCCGGTCAGCGGAATGGAGACGGCGTTCGACGCCGCGAACACGGTGATGACCCACGTGCCCTCGTTGACGGACACGCCGAGATTGCCGGAGATCGTCGGGATCGCGACATTGGCGATCGACGAATCCAGCACGTTCATGAACGTCGCGAGCGCCACCGCGAAGGTGGCGAGAACGAGCTTGCCGCCTTCGAGCGGCGGCGGCGCGGACGGTGAGGGTGACGGTGCGGCGGCGGGTTTGGGCGTCGTCGGCGTGCTCATGCGGCTTCCATGCTTGCGGCCGCCAGCTTGCAAGACGCGGCTGGCGGCCGGAAAAGATCAAGCCGCCAGTGTGCCTGCGCTCAAAAAAAGCTGCTTACTTCGCCGAAATATCGATATCGCCCAGATACTTCTTTGCGTACTTGTCGATGGTGCCGTCCGCCTTGACCTTCTCGATCGCCGCGTTGAGCTTGGTCTTGAGCGCATCGTCGCCCTTGCGGATGCCATAGGCGATGCCGCTGCCGAGAATTTTGTCGTCGCGCACGGGCGCACCGGCGAACGCGAAGCCTTCGCCGTCCGGCTTCGACAGGAAGCCGCTCTGTCCCGCGGGCGCGAGCACGAGCGTCGCGTCGAGACGGCCGGACTTCAGATCGGCGTAGACCTGGTTCTGATCCTGATACGGCACGACCTTCACGCCGTCGTTTTCCCAGTGCGCCTTCGCGAACGTCTCCTGAATCGAGCCTTGCAGCACGCCGACGCTCTTGCCCTTCAGCGATGCCGACGTCGGCTCGATGCCGCTGCCCTTCTTCGCGATGAGCTGCGTCGGCACGCGATACACGACCGTCGTGAAATCGATCGCCTGGCGGCGCTGCTCGGTCGCGTTCATCGCCGAGTTGATCGCGTCGAACTTGCGGCCCTGCAGCGCGGGGATCAGGCCGTCGAACGAGGTCTCGACCCATTTGCACTGCATTTTCGCGGCGGCGCACACGGCATTGCCGACGTCGATGTCGAGCCCTTGCAGCTCGCCCGTCGACGATTTCGATTCGAACGGCGGATATTGCGCTTCGAGGCCGAAGCGCAGCGTATCGGCGGCAAGCGCGGCGCCGCTCGTGAACGTGCATGCGAGGAACAGCGCGCTGGCGATGTGGTTCAGTTTCATCGTGTTGGTCTCCAGGAAATCGTCAGATCGAGCAAAGGCGGCGCGCGCCTTCGATGAGCGTGTCGTCGTCCTTCGCGAACGAAAGACGGATCACGCGGTTGTCGGTGCCGTCGGTATAGAACGCCGACAGCGGAATCGTCGCGACGCGCGCTTCGCGAATCAGGCGCAGCACGAAATCGCTGTCGCCTTGATCGGAAATCGCGTCGTAACGCGCCAGCATGAAGAAGCTGCCCGCACTCGGCAACAACTCGAAGCGCGATGCTTTCAGCGATTCTGCGAGCAGATCGCGCTTGTGCTGATAGAACGGCCCGAGATTCAGATAGCTCGATTCATCCGCGAGCGCTTCGGCGAAGGCCATTTGCATCGGCGTATCGGCGGAGAAGGTCATGAACTGATGAATCTTGCGGATTTCCGCCGTCAGCGCGGCGGGCGCGAGACAGTAGCCGACGCGCCAGCCCGTTACGTGATACGACTTGCCGAACGACGACACGATGACGCTGCGCTCGGCCAGCGCCGGATAACGCGCCATGCCGTGATGCAGCGCGCCGTCGAAGACGACGTGCTCGTAGACTTCGTCCGACAGCACGATGATCTTCGTGTCGCGCGTGAGCGCCGCGAGCCGCTCGACGTCGGCGGATGTGAACGCGCTGCCCGTCGGGTTGTGCGGCGTGTTGACGAGGATCATGCGCGTCTTCGGCGTGATCGCGGCGGCGACCTCGTCCCAGTCGATGCGGAAATCCTGCGGCGAGAGCTTGATCGCGACGGGCTTCGCGCCCTGCAACTGCACGATCGGCGCGTAACTGTCGAACGATGGTTCGAAGTAAATCACTTCGTCGCCGGGATGCACGAGCGCGCTGATCGTCGCGTACAGGCCTTCGCTCGCGCTCGCGACGACGGTGACTTCCGTGCCCGGATCGTAGGTTGCGCCGTAGAGCTTCTGCGTTTTCACGGCGATGGCTTCGCGAAGCGCGAGCACGCCGGACATCGGCGAGTACTGGTTATGTCCTGCCCGCATGGCTCGCTCGACGCCTTCGATGAGCTTCGAATCGCACGCGAAGTTCGGCGCGCCTTGCGACAGGTTGAGCGCGTGATGCTCGTCGGCCAACTGGCCGATGACGGTAAAAATGGTCGTGCCGACGTTCGGCAGCTTCGACTCGGGAATGCAGGCGCTTTGCACGGCGGATGTCTCCGGAATTGCGGTTCGACGAAAATCTGCCGTCGATTCAACCGCAGCAATAAAGCGCGGACAATCGAAACTTTGTCATACTAGCCATGCTTGCAGATCATGGCTACATGTCAAAAACCCGATGAAACCCCTGCCTTCCCTCGACGTGCTCAAAACCTTTCTGGTGGTGGCGCAGAAACTGAATTTCACGCGCGCGGCCGAGGTGCTGAACGTGACGCAGGGCGCGGTCAGCCGTCAGATCGCCGGGCTGGAGGCGCATCTCGGTTATGCGCTTTTCACGCGGCAGGCGCGCGGGCTCGCGCTCACGCATCACGGCGCGTTGCTGGTCGCGCCGTTGCAGCAGGCGTTCGGACAGATCGACGATGCCCTCGCGAAAGGCGGCGCGCAATCCGGCATTCTGCGCGTGAAGTGCCCGACCTGCGCGATGCGCTGGGTGCTGCCGCGCGTGATCCGCCTGCAGAACGAGCGGCCCGAACTGGTCGTGGAAGTGACGGCGTCGGTGGCGCATGGCGTCGAATTCAGCGCGGAGCAGTTCGACGCAGCGATCGTCTTCGGCGCGGCGCCGTCGGGGAAGGGCGCGAGCGTGCATCATCTTTTCGATGAAGTGCTGACGCCGGTTTGCGCGCCTGAATTGTGGAAGCCTAAGAAGAACGCCTCGCCAACACCCGACGATCTCGCCGGGAAAACGCTGCTGCATCCCACGCGCGACCGCCGCGACTGGCTACTGTGGCTCGGCGCTTACGGTTACGCCGGCCTGCCGTCGACGAAAGCGCAGCATTTCGACACGCTCGATCTGGCGATTTCGTCGGCGATGCAGGGTTTGGGCGTGACGATCGGCGACCTCTCGCTGATCGAAGAAGACCTGCGCGCCAGGCGCGTCATCGCGCCGTTTTCGCTGTGCGTGCCGAGCGGCGCGGCGTACTACCTCGTGTATCCGGAGCGGCCCGCGCCGTCGCCCGCGTTGCAGCAGTTCGCGCAATGGCTTGCCGATGAGGCGGCGCACACGCGTGAAAATCTTCGTCGCAATCTTTGATCCGCTGCGGGTTATGGGTTAAGCACATTCTGCAGAACGTAGAACTATTCCTAAACGGCCGATGTTTGAGTTTCTTCGACTCATGGAAACTCCGTATTCAGAATAGGAATCTGCGAAAGAACTGCGAAGGATTCGACCCACTACAATCCGCACACAAAAGATGACAGGCTGCGACAGCCGCCGCCTGCGAACAGACGGAGATGCCTGGGTGCGACTCAGATCCTTCGCTTCATACGGCCCGAGCGCGAGTGCCTATGCCCGGGCGTGAAATCAACCGACACTGGCAATCCGGCGAAGCCACGTCTGCCGACAATCTGAAACGTCCGCTGCGGCCGGCGCGCGCGCGGTTCGCGAGATGCGGACGGACGAGCCTGCGCATACGCCTGCTTCTTTGGCTGCTCGCGCCGCTCGCCCTTTTCGTGCTGATTACATCGATCGCTTCTTACGATTCCGCGTGCCGCACGGCGGACATGATGGAGGACGCGGCGCTCCTTGCCTCCGCACGGACCATCGGCGATGGCATCGAGTGGTCCGATCGCGAACTCACCGTCAAGATCGTGCCAGCGGCCCTCGAAATGTTCGAGTCGCCATATCGGGATCGCGTGTATTACAAGGTCGTCGCCGAACGCGGCCGATTGCTCGGCGGCAGGCCGGAGCTTCCGATGCCCGAGCGCGAAAGCTCACATCCCGTTTATTTCGACGCCGAGTTCGAGGGTACGAAGGTTCGCGCCATCTCTTATCCGCGTTTTCTGTTCGATGACGGCAAGGCGGTGGCGGCGCGGGTCATCGTCGCCAAGACGCGGGCTTCGCGGCATGCCATGCGCGATCAGCTATGGCGCCCGCAGTTGCTGCGCGCATGCGTGATGCTCGCGCTGGTCGCCGCGCTCGTTCCGCTCGGTCTCGCGGCCGCGCTCCGTCCGCTGATGCGCCTCAAGGACGACCTCGCCGGGCGCTCGCCGCTGGAAATCGATCCGATGCGCGCGCAAGCTTTGCCACGCGAACTCCGGCCGATCGTCGACGCCCTCAATCAATGCATCGCGCAAGTCAGGCATCACGCGCGGACACAGCGCGATTTCGTGTCCGATGCGGCGCATCAGCTCAGCACGCCGCTCACGCTTCTCGACACTCAGATCCAATACGCTTGCCTGAACTGCGGCGGCGAGCGCGCATGCGAGATCGCGCTCAAGAGCGCGGGCCGGAGCATGAAAAAGATGAAAGCCGTAACGAAGCAACTGCTGATGCTCGCGCAGGCAGAGTCCACGCCCGAACCCATACGAACGATGACGGACATGACGGATGTCGTCGAGTCCGTGCTCGAAGAACTGATCGTGCTGGCGCAGCGGCGTGATATCGACCTTGGCGCAGAAACCGAACCGGGCACGATGGTGGCGGGCAACGCGGCGCTGCTGTCCGCGCTCGTGTCGAACCTCGTCGACAACGCCATTCGCTACACGCAGCCGGGCGGGCGCGTCACCGTGATCGTCAGGCGTTCGCACGAGCAGGTTCTGTTGCAGGTGGTCGACAACGGTCCGGGGCTTTCCGCCGAGGCACGCGCGCATGTGTTCGAGCGCTTCTATCGCGCGTCTGCTTTTACCGATGGCACCGGGCTCGGGCTGCCGATCGTGCGGGAGATCGCGCTGCGCCACGGCGGCACCGTCACGCTCGGGGCGGGCTACGCGCGTGCAGGATTGTCCGTGTCGGTCAGGCTGCCCGCATGGTCCGGCGGGGACATCCGATGAAGCTGCTGCTCGTCGAAGACAACGCCGAGCTGGCGCACTGGATCGTGAGTCTGTTGAAGGCGGATTCTTTCATCGTCGATCATGTGCCGAACGCGGAATGCGCCACGTCGATCCTCAATCAATGCACCTACGATGTCGTGTTGCTGGACATGCGCCTGCCCGCGATGAGCGGCAAGGAACTGCTCGGACGGCTGCGGCGCCGCGGCGACACCGTGCCCGTACTGATGCTGACCGCGCACGGATCGATCGAGGACAAGGTGGAATGCTTCGCAGCGGGCGCGGACGATTTCGTCGTCAAGCCTTTCGATGCGCGTGAACTGGTGGCCCGCATCAAGGCTCTGGTGCGTCGTCAGAGCGCGCAGAAAGCCGTCGCGCTGATGTGCGGCGATCTCCGGTATGCATTCGCCACGCGCGAGTTCAGCTATCGGGGCGCGCCCATTTCGCTGCGACGTCGCGAGCACGCGATTCTCGAAGCGCTGATCCTGCGGCAGGACAAGACCGTGTCGAAGTCGATGCTGATGGAATGCATCTTCAGTCTCGACGATGTCGCCAGCGCCGATGCCATCGACATCTATATTCATCGCTTGCGCAAGCGGCTGGCCGAAACGAACGCGCAGATCATGACGTTGCGCGGTCTCGGCTATATCCTGCGCGCACGCGAAGAATGATCGATGTGTGCGCTCGGTGACAATACTTAGATATGCGTAGCACGCGCGATAGCGCCGTGAAAGATTCGAGCGGCTAGGATGCGTTTCATGTTCCGCGACAAGCGCGAATGATGCGCTGACCGGAACAGTCGGACGTCATGTGCGCGTGAATCGCGTTTCACTTCTTGACATGGCGCGCCGGACCATTGCGACCACTATCGGGGGTGCATGAAGTTATGTCGATCAACATTCTGGTTGTTGCTTTCCTGCTCGCAGCGGCGGTCATGCTGTGCTGTTCGATCGTGGAGTACGTCGCGGTCTTGAGAATCATCCGGGACGACGCGCCCTTGCCGCAGACGCCGCGCGGACCGCTGGCGAAATCCGACCGGTTCTTCTGTCTCAGCGCGCTTCTGTGTTTCGTTTCGCTGGCTTGTCTTCTGCTTGTCGATTGAACGCCACGAGGAGTCGAGACGATGTCGAACACGAAAATACGAAGGCTCCCGAAACCGTCGCGAGACCGGAACGCCAGAATCTACTGGCTGCCGATGCCGCGCGTCGAGGCGGACAAAGTCATCCTTCAATGCCGGATCGCACTCGAATCGGTCAAGCGTGGCCGGGCGAGTCTGATCGAGGCGCAGTGCATCGCGCAGGCCGTGCTGCTGTCTGGACTCTTGACCGAGGCGGGCTTCGGCATTCTGGACCGCGCGACGCTCGATGAAGTGCAGGGCGACGTGCTCGCGTTGCTCGACCGCGGCCTGACGGTCGGCGACTGGCGCCTTCCCGCGACTGCGGTGCCGCGGCTCACTGCGGTGATCAACGAGCACGACCGGCAGATGAGAGAAGTGCGTCTTTCAGCGGTCATCGAATGCAACGAGCATCTCGAACGTTTCATCGCGACGTTGCCGCGCCCGAGCGATTCGCCCACGCATTGAAACGCTTCGCGCGGGCGGCCGCGCGAAGCGTTTCGATCACATGCCGTGCTTCGTCACGACCGATTCCCACTGCCCGTTCTTCACCTGATACAGCGTCGACGATGCGTTCTTCAACGCGCCGTTGTCGTCGAACGCGATCGGCCCCGTGATGCCGTCGAACTTGTTGGTCTTCAGCACCGGCCGGTACACGTTCGGATCGATGGAATTGGCTTTCTGCATCGCGTTGATCGCGGCCCACGCGGCGTCGTAGCCGAACGGCGCATACGACAGGATCGCGACGCCGAAGCGCTTCTGGAACTTCTCGCTGAATGCCTTGCCTTCGGGCAGCTTGTCGAGCGGGCTGCCGTATTCCCACGCCTGCGCGCCCTCGGCGGCGTCGCCGGCGAGCTTGAGGAAATCCGCGTCCATCACGCCGCCGCCGCCCACGAACTGCGCGTTCATGCCGAGCTGCTTCATCCGCTTGACGACCGCCGCCGCCTGCCGGTCGAGGCCGCCGAAGAAGATCAGATCCGCGTTGGTCGACTTGATGCGCGTCAGTTGCGCGCTGAAATCGACGGTCTGATTGTCGCTGTATTCGCGCGTAACGATCGTGCCGCCTTTCGCCTTCACCGCCTTCTCGAACTCGTCGGCCTCGCCCTGACCGAAGGCCGTGCGATCGTCGATGATCGCGATGCGCTTCGCCTTGGTCGTCGTCACCGCGTAGACGCCGGCGTTGCCCGCGTTCTGCGCGTCGCTGGAAATCACCGTGAACATGTTCGCGAGGCCGCGCGTCGTGATGGTCGGATTGGTCGCGGCGGGATCGATCGTCGGGATGCCGGCGTTGTTGTAGATCGGCGATGCGGGCAGCGTCGTGCCCGAATTGAAGTGTCCGACGACGACGACCACGCCATCGTCGACGAGCTTCTGCGCCGCCTGCACGCCGACGCGCGGATCGGCCTGATCGTCTTCCGCGCGGATCTCGAACTTGGCCGTCTTGCCACCGATCGTGATCTTTTTCGCGTTGGCTTCATCGAGCGCGAGCTGCACGCCGTTCTGGAGATCCTTCCCGTAACCCGCGTTCGCGCCGGTCAGCGGCGCGGCGAAACCCACTTTCACCGGAAGTTCGTCGGCGCTCGCGGCAAAAGGCACGGCGCCGAGCGTGGCCGCGGCGCACGCCACGAGCCATGCCAAAGGTCTGGTACGGAAGCGCATGGTTTTCCCTCTCCTTTTTGATCTGGCAAATCGAAATCGAATGGAACGCCCTGGCATCGGACAAGCGAAATGTAGGGAGCCAATTTCGGCGCGTCTTGGTGTTTAGTCGCGCGTCCGATGCGGATTTCGGCATAGGCCCGATACGCCGCGATCTCAACCCCATGGCGGCTTCGGGCGTTTCGCCGACGCGCCGCGCGCGACGATTCCCGACCATCCGCGAGACGCTGCTATCGGGCCGATTGAATCCCGCCGCTTGACAAAGTGCATATGCACAAATATTCTGCGTGGCATGACTTCCAACTCTTCTCCTCTCGACTGCAACTGTTTTGCGATCCGTCAGGCGGCGCGTTATGTGTCGCAAATGTACGAGCGGCATTTGAGCGTAGCGGGCATCACGGCGGCGCAGTTCACGATTCTCGCGGCGATCGGGCGCAAGCCCGGCGTGCAGATGCTCGAACTCGCCGATTCGATGGTGATGGACCGCACGACGCTCGTGCGTGCGCTCAAGCCCTTGCAGCGCGACGGTCTCGTCGAAGCGGCGCAGGAATCGGCGAGTTCGCGCGCCGTCGGCTTGCGTCTCACGGCAACCGGCAAGGAAACGCTCGTGAAGGCAGCGGCGCAATGGCGCGCGGCGCAGGCGGAATTCGAAACGAAGTTCGGCGAGAAACGCGCGAAGGCATTGCGCCAGTCGCTGTTCGAATTGACGACGATGGAGTGAGTTGATCAAGCGCTGGCTCGCCGCGTGCGAGCCTTTTATTCATCGGCATTAGTGCATGTGCACAATAAAGCGGAGCAGATCATGCAGGTCAAAGGAAAAGTGGTACTCGTCACCGGCGCCAATCGCGGGCTCGGCAAGCAATTTGCGAAGTCGTTGATCGAAGCGGGCGCGGCGAAGGTTTATGCGGCCGCGCGCGATCCGAAGAGCGTCGACATTCCGGGCGTCGAAGCGATCCGCCTCGACGTGACGAACGCCGCCGACATCGCGGAAGCAGCGGCGACCTACACCGACGTCCAAGTGATCGTCAACAACGCGGGCGTGACGACGCGCGGCTTGCTCGTCGATCCGGCATCGACGCAAGGCATTCGCGATCTGCTCGAAATCAACACGTTCGGCCCCATCGCGCTCACGCAGGCATTCGCGCCCGTGCTGAAGAAGAACGGCGGCGGCGCGGTCATCAACGTTCTTTCGGTGCTGAGCTGGGTCTCGTTGCCGGCGGGTGGCGCGTATCACATCTCGAAGGCGGCGGCGTGGGCGGCTACGAACGCCCTGCGCGAGGAATTGCGCGAGCAGGGCACGCTCGTCGTGGCGGCGCATCCCGGTTACATCGATACCGACATGACCGCGCAAGTCACCGCGCCGAAATCGACGCCGGAACATGTCGTGCGCGAAGTGCTCGCGGCGGTGGAGAAGAATCAGGAAGAAGTGCTCGTCGATGACACCGGGCGCGCGGTCAAGCAATCGCTGTCGACCGACGCCCCCATCTACCTCACCGGCATTCCGCGCTGATCGGAGGCTCGCCATGTTTGCGCAGGACATCGTGTTGTGTCATCCGGTGCGTACGGCGATCGGCGCGTTCGGCGGCTCGCTGAAGGACACGCCGGCCGTCGATCTGGGCGCGGCCGTCATCGCGGAAACGTTGCGGCGCGCGGGTTCGGCGCTCGATCCGTCATCGGTGGATTCGGTCGTGTTCGGCAACGTCATTCAGGCGGGCAACCGCATGAATCCGGCGCGACAGGCGTCGGTCGGCGGCGGCGTGCCGGTTTCCGTGCCCGCGCTGACGGTCAATCGCGTGTGCGGCTCCGGCGCGCAGGCCGTGGCGACGGCGGCGACGGAAATCGCGGCGGGCGTCTCGCGTCTTGCCATCGCGGGCGGCATGGAGAACATGGACCGCGCGCCGTATCTGCTCGATGGCGGTCGTCGCGGTTATCGCATGGGCAACGCGCAGATCTACGACAGCCTGCTGCGCGACGGTCTCGTCGATGCGTTCTCGGGCGAGCATTCGGGCTGGCACACGGAAGATCTCGTGTCGAAGTTCGATATCACGCGCGAGGCGCAGGATCGCTGGGCCGAGCGCTCGCAGCAGTCGTTTGCGGCGGCGCAGAAGGACGGCGCGTTCGATGCGGAAATCGTCGGCGTCGATGTGAAGGCGGGCAAGGAAACCGTTGCGTTTGCGCGCGATGAGCAGCCGCGTCCCGACACGAATTTCGCGGCGCTGGCGAAATTGCGTCCGGCATTCCGTCCCAACGGCACGATTACGGCCGGCAATGCGCCGGGGCTGAACAGCGGCGCATCGGCGATGATCGTGACGAGCCGCAACGAAGCGGACGCGCGCGGCATCGAACCGTTCGTGCGCCTGGCGGCGTTCGGCGTCGCGGCCGTCGAGCCGGGGATGTTCGGGCTCGGTCCGGTGCCCGCCGTGCAGCAGGCGTTGCAGCGCGCGGGATGGACGCTCGGCGATGTCGAGCGCTTCGAGATCAACGAAGCGTTCGCGGCGGTGCCGATCGCGGTGGCGCGAACGCTCGGCGTGCCCGACGACATCGTCAACGTCGAAGGCGGCGCGATCGCGCACGGTCATCCGATCGGCGCGACGGGCGCCGTGCTGACGACGCGCCTCGCCCACGCGATGCGCCGCGACGGCGTGAAGCGCGCGATCGTGACGCTGTGCATCGGCGGCGGGCAGGGCATCGCGCTCGCGCTGGAAGCGATCGCGTAGGCGTTCGCGTCAGCGCTTCGCGTTCTTCTGCATGTCATCGAAACCCGCCGCGGCTTGCTGCACGTCCGGCGGGAAATCGTCCATCTCCATGACCTGCCGCACTTCGATCATCTCCGTATCCGATCCGGGGCAACGCTTCGCCCATTCGATCGCTTCCTCGCGCGACTTCACCTGGACCATCCAGTAGCCGCCGAGCACTTCCTTCGCTTCGGCGAACGGTCCGTCGATGACGCGCGGCTTGCCGCCTTCGAACGTGACGCGCGCGCCCATCGACGGCGGATGCAGTCCGTCGAGCGCGAGCAGCACGCCGGCCTTCTGCAATTCCTCGTTGTATTTCATCATCGCGGCGACGGCTTCGGCGCTCGGCATCGTGCCCGGTTCGGCGCTTTCGTAGCCGCGCGGAATCATCAGCATCATGAATCGCATGTGGATCGCTCCTTGAAGTTGGTGTATTTATCGAGCGTCTTCGGTACGCTCACACCTAACGACGAGCAACATGACACGAGATCGACATGCCCGCCCTTAAGCGTTTTTCCCTAGTCGATTGCTGTTGCCTTCGCGACCCGTAAGATCAAATAATGTAATCCATTACATCTCGATCGCGACGCGCGGCAAAGCGATGTCAGATACGGTTCGACCCCGCGAAGAAGTATCGATTGCCGACGTCGCTGAACGCGCGGGCGTGTCGGTCGCGACCGTATCGCGCGTGCTCAACGGACACACGAACGTTCGCGAGACGACGCGCGAAAAAGTGCTCGAAGCGGTCGCGACGAGCGGCTATCGCATCAACGAGCTGGCGCGCAATCTGCGCACGGCCGAAAGCCGCCTGCTCCTCACGATGGTCCCCGACTTCGGCAATCCGTTCTATGCGGCGATCGTGCGCGGCATCGACAGCGTCGCGCGTCAGAACGGCTACTTCATGCTGCTGTGCGATACCGGCGCGGACCCGTTGCGCGAGCGAAGCTATTTCGATCTGCTGCGCGGCCGCCGCGCCGATGGCGCCATCTGTCTCGATCCCGCCGCCGTGCAAAAAGCGCTCGCCGAAGAAGCGTCGACGCTGCCGTGGGTCGCGTGCTGCGAGTTCGATCCGGCGGCGGGCGTGCCGTACGTCGGCATCGACAATCATCTCGCCGCGGGCGATGTCGTGCGTTATCTGACGGCGAAGGGGCATCGGCGCATTGCGCTCATCAACTCGGGTCAGGGTTATCTGTATGGACGACAGCGGCTCGCGGGCTATCGCGATGCGTTGATCGAAGCCGGCATCGAGCCGCGCGCGGAGTGGCTGATCGAACTCGACAGCCTCGATTACGACGCGGGCGAGCGCGCGGCCGCGCAACTCGCATCGTTGGGCGATTCGCGTCCGACGGCCGCCTTCGCCGTGTCGGACACGCTCGCCATCGGCGTGATGAACGGCTTTCGCGGCGCGGGCTTTTCAGTGCCCGACGATGTCGCTGTCGTCGGCTTCGACGATATCGCCGTTGCCGCGCATGTCGATCCGCCGCTCACGACCGTTTCGCAGCCGATGCAACTGCTCGGCGAAACCGCAGCCGACCTGCTGCTCAAGCGCCTGCGCGACCCGCGCGCGGATGTGCCGGGCGTGCTGCTGCCGCATCGGCTGATTCAAAGAAGGAGCGCGTGACGATGAGCCTCGCCGTGCGCTTTCAGGGCATCGAAAAGCAGTTCGGGCCGGTGCGCGTGCTGCACGGCGTCAGCTTCGATCTCGCGCCGGGCCGCATCTACGGATTGCTCGGCGAGAACGGCGCGGGCAAGTCCACGCTGATGAAGATTCTCGCGGGCTACGAGCGTGCGAACGCGGGCGAGCTTTTCGTCGATGAACGCGCGCGCGACTTCACGAGTTCGCGCGATGCCGAACATGCCGGCATCGTGCTGATCCATCAGGAATTGAATCTCGCGGATCATTTGAGCATCACGCAGAACATGTTCCTCGGGCACGAGCTGAAGAAAGGCTTCTTCCTCGATGAAGCCGCGATGCGCGACGATGCCCGCGCCGCGTTGAACGACGTCGGCCTGCACAAGAATCCCGATACGAAGGTGCGCGATCTGATCGTCGCGGAGAAGCAGCTCGTCGAGATCGCGAAGGCGATGTTGCGCAGCGCGCGCCTGCTCATCATGGACGAACCGACCGCGACGTTGACGCCATCGGAGACGCAGCGTCTCTTCGGCCTGATGGCGCGTCTGAAGGAAGCGGGCACGACCATCGTCTATATCTCGCACAAGCTCGACGAAGTGGAACGCGTGACCGACGAAGTGATCGTGATGCGCGATGGCCGCTTCGTCGCGCGCGCGCCGACCGACGAGCTGACGCGTCAGCAGATGGCCAATCTGATGGTCGGCCGCGAAGTCTCCGACATGTTCCCCGACAAGCCGCCGTTGTCCGACGACGCGCCGGTCGCGTTCGAAGTCGAAGGCGCATCGGTGCCGGGCTGGGCCGACGGCATCGGCTTTTCGGTGCGCAAGGGCGAAGTGTTCGGCTTCGCGGGACTCGTCGGCGCGGGGCGCACGGAGCTGTTCGAAGCGCTCGTCGGCCTGCGTCCGCTCTGTGCGGGGCGCGTCGTCATCGACGGAAAAACGGTCAAGCTCAAAGGCCCGCGCGAAGCGATGCAGCAAGGCCTCACTTATCTGAGCGAAGACAGAAAGGGGCGCGGCCTTCACGTCGACATGGCGCTGAAAGACAATCTCACGATGATGACGCTGGAGCGCTACGCGCATCCGCTCATCGATACGCGCGCGGAACGCGAAGCCCTGAACGCGGCGGTGAAGGACTTCGGCATACGCACCGGCAACGCGTCGATACGCGCGCGCATGCTGTCGGGCGGCAATCAGCAGAAGCTCGCGCTCGCGAAGTTCCTGAATCCCGATCCGCGCGTGATCGTGCTCGACGAACCCACGCGCGGCGTCGATGTCGGCGCGAAACGCGATATCTATTTCCTGATTCATCGGCTGGCCGCGGAAGGCCGCGCGGTGATCGTGATCTCGTCCGAACTGATCGAGCTGATCGGCTTGTGTCATCGCGTCGCGGTGATGCGCGCGGGCGAACTCGTCGCGACACTCGGCATGGATCTTTTGACCGAAGAGAGGTTGATCGCGCATGCGACCGGCACACACTGAAGACACCGAAAGCGAGAGCCGTCTCTCCACCGTCGCGCGCTTCATGTTCGGCGTCGGGCCGCTCATCGGGCTGATCGCGCTGTGTATCGGCGGCACCTTGCTCAACGGCGATTTCGCCACCGTCGACAACGCGATGAACGTGCTCACGCGCACGTCGTTCATTGGCATCATCGCGGTGGGGATGACCTTCGTCATCATCTCGGGCGGAATCGATCTGTCGGTCGGTTCGATGGCCGCGCTCATCGCGGGCAGCATGATCTACATGATGAACGCGCTGATGCAGGGCTTTCACGGCCACGCGGTGCCGCCGCTTCTGATCATCGCGCTCGGCATCGTGCTCGCGCTCGTGCTCGGCGCGCTGTTCGGCTTCGCGCATGGCGTGCTCGTGACGAAAGGGCGCATCGAGCCGTTCATCGTCACGCTCGGCACGCTCGGCATATTTCGCGCGCTGCTCACATGGCTCGCGGATGGCGGCGCGCTCACGCTCGACAACTCGCTCGTCGATCTTTACGGGCCGGTTTATTACGCGAGTCTGCTGCATGTTCCGGTGCCGATCTGGGTGTTCGCGATCGTGGCGGCGGGCGGTGCGCTCGTGCTCAATCGCACGGTGTACGGGCGTCATGTGCAGGCAATCGGATCGAACGAACAGGTCGCGCGTTATGCGGCGATTCGCGTGGATCGTGTGAAGATCGTCACGTATGTGCTGCTCGGCTTATGCGTGGCCGTCGCGACGATTCTGTATGTGCCGCGCTTAGGCTCCGCCACGCCGACGACGGGCCTCCTGTGGGAACTCGAAGCGATCGCGTCCGTCGTGGTCGGCGGCACGGCGCTGAAGGGCGGCGAAGGGCGCGTGATCGGCACGGTCATCGGCGCGATTCTGCTTTCGGTCATCAACAACATTTTGAATCTCACGAGCATCATCAGCGTGTATCTGAATGCGGCGGTGCAGGGCGCCGTCATCATCCTCGTAGCATTCCTGCAGCGCGGTCGTCGTTGATAGTCATAAAACAGGAGACATCGTCATGAAGAAAATGCTTCGCGCGCTCGGCGCGCTCACGTTGACGGCGAGCGCGTTCGCCGCTGCATCGTCGTCCGCATTCGCCGCCGACAAGGTCGTGCTGGGCGTCGCCATTCCGACCGCCGATCACGGCTTCACGGGCGGCATCGTGTGGTGGGCCAACGAAGCGAAGAAGGAACTGGAAAAGGCGCATCCCGACCTGAAGGTGATCGTGAAGACGGCGAGCACCGCGCCCGAGCAGGCGAACCAGTTGCAGGATTTGGTCACGGTCAACAAGATCAATGCGCTCGTGATCTTCCCGCAGGAATCGGCGTCGCTCACGCAACCGGTCGCGCAGGTCAAGAAGAAAGGCGTGTATGTGACGGTGGTCGATCGCGGCCTGACCGACACGAGCGCGCAGGACGCGTACGTCGCCGGCGACAACACCGCTTTCGGCAAGATTCCCGCCGAGTTTCTCGCGAAGCAGTTGAACGGCAAGGGCGATATCGTCGCGCTGCGCGGCATTCCGACGACACTCGACAACGAGCGCTGGAACGCCTTCGAAGGCGTGCTGAAGCAATATCCCGACATCAAGATTCTCGATGCGAAATACGCCAACTGGAATCGCGACGATGCGTTCAAGGTAATGCAGGACTATCTCACGCGCTTCAAGCATATCGACGCCGTGTGGGCCGCGGATGACGACATGATGGTCGGCGTGCTGAAGGCGATCGATCAGGCGAAGCGCACGGACATCAAGATCGTGTTCGGCGGCGCGGGATCGAAGGAAGCGGTGAAGCGCATCATGGACGGCGATGCGCGCGTGCCGGCCGATGTCTCGTATTCGCCGAAGTTCATCTACGACGCGATCAAGCTGACCGCCGACGCGCGCCTGAAGGGCGACAAGCTGCCGCCGACGACGATCATCCCGTCGGTGCTCATCACGAAGGACAACGCCAAGCAGTTCTATTTCCCGAACTCGCCGTTCTGACGCGCGAAGGCCGTTCATCCGGCCTTCTTTTTGTGGAGGCGAAAGATGAAAACCATCAAAGGCCCGGCGATATTTCTCGCACAGTTCATGGGCGATCAGGCGCCGTTCGATACGCTCGCGAATCTCGCGTCGTGGGCGGCGTCGCTCGGTTACAAGGGCATACAGGTGCCTGCCGATCCGCGTCTGATCGATCTGGAGAAGGCCGCATCGAGCGATGCGTATTGCGATGAGATTCGCCGCACCGTCGACGATGCGGGCGTCGCGATCACCGAGTTGTCGACGCATCTGCAAGGACAACTGGTCGCCGTGCATCCCGCATACGACACGCTGTTCGATGGCTTCGCCGCGCCGCATGTGCGGGGCGATCCGGCCGCGCGGACCGAATGGGCGATCGCGCAAATGAAGCTCGCGGCGGCGGCGTCGAAGCGTCTCGGCTTGAACGCGCACGTGACGTTTTCGGGCGCGCTCGCGTGGCCGTATGTGTATCCGTGGCCGCAGCGTCCGGCGGGTCTCGTCGAAGCCGCGTTCGAAGAGCTTGCGAACCGCTGGCGTCCGATTCTCGACGAGTTCGATCGCGCGGGCATCGACGTGTGTTACGAGCTTCATCCTGGCGAAGACCTGCATGACGGCGTGACGTTCGAGCGTTTTCTCGCGGCGGTGGACGATCATCCGCGCGCGAACATCCTGTTCGATCCGAGCCACTTCATGTTGCAGCAGCTCGACTACCTTGCGTTCATCGACATCTATCACGCGCGCATCAAGGCGTTTCACGTAAAGGACGCCGAGTTCCGGCCGAACGGGAAACAGGGCGTGTACGGCGGCTATTCCGGATGGGTCGATCGCGCCGGACGCTTCCGTTCGCTGGGCGATGGCCAGATCGACTTCAAGGCGATCTTCTCGAAGATGGCGCAATACGATTTCGGCGGCTGGGCCGTGCTCGAATGGGAATGCGCGCTGAAGCATCCGGAAGACGGCGCGCGCGAAGGCGCGGTGTTCATCCGCGATCACATCATCCGCGTGGCCGAGCGCGCCTTCGATGACTTCGCGGGCAGCGGCGCGAGCCGCGAGCAGATGCGCGGCGTGCTCGGCATCGATTCCGGAGACAAGCGATGAATCGCGTGCGGTTGGGGATGGTCGGCGGCGGCGAGGGCGCGTTCATCGGCGCGGTGCATCGCATTGCGGCGCGGCTCGACGATCGCTATGAACTCGTCGCGGGCGCGTTGTCGTCGGATGCGCGGCGCGCGGCATCGAGCGCCGCGGCGATCGGGCTCGCGCGCAGCTACGACGATTTTCGCGAGATGGCGCGCATCGAGGCTGGACGCTCGGACGGCATCGAGGCGGTCGCGATCGTCACGCCGAATCATCTGCATGCGCCGATCGCGACCGCTTTTCTCGAAGCGGGCATTCATGTGATTTGCGACAAGCCGCTCGCCGTTTCGCTCGATGAAGGCGAGGCGCTGGCGAAGCTCGCGCGCGAGAAGGATCGCGTGTTCGCGGTGACTTATACCTACACGGGTTATCCGCTCGTGCGGCATGCGCGCGGAATGGTGCAGCGCGGCTTGCTCGGCGACATTCGCGTGGTGCAGGTCGAGTATGCGCAGGACTGGCTGTCTCTTCCTGTCGAGACGCAGGCGAACCGGCAGGCCGTATGGCGCACCGATCCCGCGCTCGCTGGACCGGCGGGATGTCTCGGCGATATCGGCACGCACGCGTATCAGCTTGCGGAATACGTGACGGGGATGCGGCCATCCGAGCTTGCCGCCGATGTGACGACGTTCGTGCCGAATCGTCGTGTCGACGATCATGTGCAGGCGATGTTGCGCTACGAGAACGGCGCGCGTGGCATGTTGTGGGCGAGTCAGGTCGCGGCCGGCGAGGAGAACGCGTTGCGATTGCGCGTGTATGGGACGAAGGCGGGCATTGCGTTCGATCAGCAGAAGCCGAACGAATTGTGGTTCACGCCGATAGGCGGCGCGTCCGAGCGCATCACGCGCGGGCGCGTGCAAAGTCCTGAAGCGCTGCACGCGACGCGCGTGCCGGCGGGACATCCGGAAGGGTATCTGGAAGCGTTCGCGCAGGTTTATACGGATGCGGCGGCGTGTATCGCGAGCGGGACGACGCAGGGGGATGACTGGCTGACGACCGTCGAGGATGGGGTCGCCGGGTTGCGGTTCGTGGAGGCGGTTTTGAGGAGTGGGGGGCGGAATGGGGAGTGGGTGGGGCTGAAGAATTAGTCGAATACCCACTTTCTTCGCCTTCAGCCGAAATGCGCGCCAAACGCTCGATTGCGAATCGAAGGTTTCGCAGCTTGGCTGCAAGAAAAAACGCGGCTTCCAAAGGAAGCCGCGTCTCATGCTCTCGATCTGTTCAGTCAGATCCTCACGCCCAATTCGCGTGAAAACTCCCTTCCTTATCCGTGCGTTCGAACGTATGCGCGCCGAAGAAATCGCGCTGCGCCTGCACCAGGTTCGCGGGCAACCTCTCCGACCGATACGCATCGAAGTAAGCAATCGCCGACGAGAACGCCGGCACCGGAATCCCCGCCTTCACGGCCGCCACGACGACATCGCGCAGCGCTTCCTGATACTTCGCCGCGATATCGCTGAAATACGGATCGAGCAACAGATTCGCGAGGTCGGGCTTCGCAGCATAAGCATCGGTGATCTTCTGCAAAAAGCGCGCGCGGATGATGCAGCCCGCCCGGAAAATCTTCGCGATCTCGCCGTAATGCAGATCCCACTTGTACTCTTCCGACGCCGCGCGCAACTGCGCAAAACCTTGCGCATACGAGACGATCTTCGACAGATACAACGCACGCCGCACCGACTCGACGAACGCCGCGCGATCGCCGTCGAACTTCGGCGTCGGGCCTGCCAGCACCTTGCTCGCCGCCACACGCTGCGTCTTCAGCGACGACAGCACGCGCGCAAACACCGCTTCCGTAATCAAAGGCAGCGGCGCGCCGAGGTCCAGCGCGTTCTGGCTCGTCCACTTGCCCGTGCCCTTTTGCGCGGCGCGGTCGAGAATCACATCGACGAGATCCTTGCCGGTTTCCTCGTCCTTCTTCGAGAAAATCTTCGACGTGATTTCGATCAGGTAACTATCCAGTTCGCCCTGATTCCACTCCACATACACCTTGCCCAGCTCTTCGTTCGACAGACCGGCGACGCGCTTGAGCACGTCATAGCTCTCGGCGATCAACTGCATGTCGCCGTATTCGATGCCGTTGTGCACCATCTTCACGAAATGGCCCGCGCCGTCCGGGCCCATGTACGCGACGCACGGCTCGCCGTCCGGCGCCTTCGCGGCGATTTCCGTGAGGATCGGCGCGACGAGTTCGTACGCTTCCTTCTGTCCGCCCGGCATGATCGACGGGCCTTTGAGCGCGCCTTCCTCGCCGCCCGACACGCCCGTGCCGATGAAATGCAGCCCCGACTTCGCGAGATCCTGATTGCGGCGGATCGTGTCGGTGAAATGCGTGTTGCCGCCGTCGATGAGAATGTCGCCCTTTTCCAGCAGCGGACGCAGCGAAGCGATGGTCTCGTCGGTGCCGGCGCCGGCCTTCACCATCATCAGAATGCGGCGCGGCTTTTCGAGCGACTCGACGAACTCTTCGAGCGTGTAGGTCGGCACGAGCTTCTTGTCGGGATGTTCGGCAATCAGTTCGTCGGTTTTGGCGCGGCTGCGGTTGAATACCGAAACGGCGTGGCCGCGGCTCTCGATGTTCAAGGCCAGGTTGCGGCCCATGACGGCGAGGCCTACCACGCCGATAGCTTGCTTGCTCATTGCTTGATCTCCGAATGACCGAAGCGTCGCGCGGCTCGTGGCGCGCGGCTTCGGGATGAAAACGTGTCGATGGGGCGGCGCCCGCGCGAGAGAGATCGTCTCCGGTTCCGACCGGCGGCGCGATGGGCCGCGCCGATGTCCGATCGTTTTGCGCGAGCGCAGACCGCCCGAATTTACCACTTTGAGACGCATCCGGCAGGGGCCGCGCCGTCCGATCGAGCGCCAAAAGCATCGCCGTCATAGAATGGACGCCCGCAACGAGCACGCCGCGAAGGCCATCCGAAACATGCCGCCCGCCCGGCGCGCGCGCAGCCATCATTACTCCGTCTACGTCGTCGAACTGTCCGGAACGGTCTGGAACGAAGCGCGTTTCCGTCGCGCGAATCCGGATTACGTGATCGGCATGCCGTTCGTCTACGTGGGCATGACGGGCATCGATCCCGACGTGCGCTTCGACAAGCACAAGGCCGGCATCCAGTCGAATCGCTATGTCCGCGAATACGGACTGCGGCTCCTGCCGCAACTGTATGAGATGTACAACCCGATGCCCTACGACGGCGCGCGCGACATGGAAGTGGAACTGGCGATCGGCTTGCGCGAAGCGGGCTATGGCGTCTGGCAGGCGTGAACGATTCATACAGCGAAAAGGAGCGAGACATGCGGATTCTGGTAGTGGGCGCGGGGGCCATCGGCGGATATTTCGGTGCACGGCTGCTCGAAGCGGGCCGCGACGTGACCTTTCTCGTGCGCGAGCGCCGCGCCGAGCGGCTGCGTCAGTGCGGCCTGAAAGTGAAGAGCCCGGAAGGCGATCTCGCGTTCGCCTGTCCGCCGATGGTGCTCGCGAAAGACATCGACGGCCCTTACGATCTCGTGCTCCTGAGCTGCAAGGCCTACGACCTGCAAGGCGCGATCGATTCCTTCGCGCCCGCCGTCGGTCCCGATACCGCGATCCTGCCGCTCCTGAACGGCATGGGCCATCTCGACGCGCTCGACGCGCGCTTCGATCCCGCGAACGTGCTCGGCGGCCAATGCGTGATCGCCGCGACGCTCGACGCCGAAGGCGAGATCGTGCATCTGAACAACATGCATTCGATGACTATCGGCGAGCGCACGGGCGGCCGCTCGGCGCGCATCGACGCAATCGCCGCGCAACTCGACGGCGCAGGCTTCGATTTAAACGTGAGCGAAGACATCCTTCAGTCGATGTGGGACAAGTGGGTGTTCCTCGCCACGCTCGCGACCGGCACCTGCCTGATGCGCGCGCCCATCGGCGATATTCTCGCGGCGCCGGGCGGCGAGGCGCTGCTGTTCCAGCTCTTCGACGAATGCTGCGGCATCGCCGGCGACAACGCGCACGCACCGGGCGAGGCGGTCGTCACGCGCGCGCGGGCGTTTTTCTCGGAGCGCGGCTCGCCGATGACCGCATCGATGCTGCGCGATCTCGAGAACGGCGCGCCGATCGAGGCGGATCACATCGTCGGCGATCTGCTGTCGCGGCGGCGCACGCAAATCGCCGGGCTGTCGGCGCTGGCGGTCGCGTACGCGCATCTGAAAGCCTACGAAGCGCGCCGGGCACGCGCGTGAGCGTCATGTCCCGCGACGGCCACGCGCCACGGCCGACGGTCGCCGAAATCTTCATCGGCTTTCTGACGCTCGGGCTGACGGCGTTCGGCGGCGCGCTGCCGCTCGCGCGGCGCGAGATCGTCGAGCGCCGCAAATGGCTCGACGCCGACGCGTTCACCGATCTCCTCGGCCTCTGTCAGTTCCTGCCGGGCGGCAACGTGATCAATCTGTCGGTGGCAATCGGCATGCGCTTTCGCGGCGTGCCGGGCGCGCTCGCGGGCTTGCTGGGCCTGCTTGTCGGACCGTCGCTCATCGTGATCGGGCTCGGCGTGATCTATCAGCGCACGCATCAGGACCCGCGCATCGCGCATCTGTTCGCGGGGCTCGCGGCGGCCGCGGCGGGCCTGCTCATCGCGATGGCGGCGAAGATCATGTGGCCGTTGCGCCGGAAGCCGGAAGCGGCGATCGTCGCGCTTCTGATGTTCGCGTCGATAGCGATCCTGCGCACGCCGCTCCTGCCGACGATGCTCGTCTTCACGCCGATTTCGGTGCTGATCGCGTGGAAAGTCCGCCGATGAAAAACGATCTGCTTTCGCTCGCGGCGATCTTCAGTCAGCTCTCGCTGCTCGCGTTCGGCGGCGGCAATTCGATCCTGCCGGAAATGCAGCGTCAGGTCGTGCAGGTTCACGAATGGATGTCGAAGGCCGATTTCTCCGCGCTCTTCGCGCTCGCGCAGGCCGCGCCGGGCCCGAACATGATGGTCGTCACGCTGATCGGCTGGCATGTCGCCGGCTGGCCCGGCGTGCTGGTGACGTCGATCGCGAAGTTCGGGCCGTCGTCGCTCGTGACGATCGCCGCGATGCACGCGTGGGAGCGCTTCAAGGATCGCCCGTGGCGGCGCTTCATCCAGCTCGGGCTCGTGCCGATCACGGCCGGGCTCGTCGCGGCGAGCGCGTTGCTGATCGCCGAGGCATCCGATGGAACCTGGACGCTCGCGGCCATCACGGCGCTCGTCGCGCTCGTCTCGTACCGGACGAAGCTGCATCCGCTGTGGCTGCTCGCGGGCGGCGCGCTCATCGGGCTGACGGGTTTCGGCCAGTAAGATCGGGCAAGTTTTCTGCTGGCTTCATCGACAACAAAAGACAAGGAAGCACGCCATGAGCATGAACATCGAATACGCGAAGACCGCACCGGATCGCACGGAAATCGACGCGCTCACCGGCCCGACGGTCGTCGAGTTCGGCACCGACTGGTGCGGTTTCTGCCGTGCCGCGCAACCGTTGATCGCGCAGGCATTTCAGGATCATCGCGCGGTGCAGCACATCAAGATCGAGGATGGCAGCGGCCGCCCGCTCGGACGTTCGTTTCGCGTAAAGCTCTGGCCGACGCTCGTCTTCATGCTCGGCGGCAAGGAAGTCGCGCGCCTCGTGCGCCCCGGCGACGTCTCCGAAATTCGTGACGCGCTCGCGCTCATCGACGAGCCGCTCGCGCAGTAAGCCACGACCGAGGGTTATTCCTCGGTCCACTTCCATCGTAAAAATTTGTATGATGACCCGATGACCTGACGAGGCGCATCGAGTCGCATGTTCGAGAAAATTCCGCCGCGCGCGTTGAGCGACACCGTCGCGCAACAATTGCAAAAGCTGATCGAGAAGGGCAGTTTCGCCGCGACCGGCAAGCTGCCGACCGAAGCGGTGCTCGCGCAGGAATTCGGCGTGAGCCGCACGGTCATTCGCGAAGCCATCTCGCGGCTGAAGAACGAAGGCATGGTCGAGCCGCGTCAGGGCAGCGGCGTATTCATCGTCGAGCGCGCGGGGATTCGGCCGTTGCGCATCGATTATGCGCAGGCGGTCGAGCCCGGCGCGGTCGTGCAGATTCTCGCGCTGCGCCGGGCGATCGAGGCCGAAGTGGCATCCGAAGCCGCGCAGCGGCGTACCGACGAACAACTCGCCGCCATCGATGACGCGCTCGCATCCATCGATGAAGCCGTGCGCGATGGCCGCGACGGCGTCGCCGAGGACGTCGCGTTCCATCGGGAAATCGCCAACGCGACCGGCAATCCGTACTTCCTGAAAACCCTCACGTTTCTGAACCAGTACCTGGAAGCGGGCACGCTCGTTACGCGCGGCAACGAGGCGCTGCGCGAGGACTTCATGCGTCAGGTGCGCGAGGAGCACGCGGCGATCGTCGAGGCGATCCGCGCGCGCGAGCCCGACGCCGCGCGCCACGCCGCGCAGACGCATCTCATCAACGCCGCGCGCCGACTGGCGGAAGCGGGCATCTGTTAAGGAATTTGCGATGACACGAAACGTCGGAGTGATCGGTTTGGGCGCAATGGGCATGGGCGTCGCGCGCTCGTTGCTGCGGGCGGGCTTCGCCGTGCATGCGTGCGACGTGCGCCAGCCGGTGCTCGATGCGTTCGCGGCCGAAGGCGGCATCGCGTGCGCGTCGCCGGCCGAGTTGGGCGGCAAGTGCGCGGTCGTGCTGACGGTCGTCGTCAATGCGGCGCAGACCGAAGCCGTGCTGTTCGGCGAAACCGGCGCGGTCGAAGCGATGAAACCCGGCGGCGTCGTGCTCGCGTGCGCGACGGTATCGCCGCAATTCGCCGCCGATCTCGGCAAGCGCATCGGCGAGAAGGGCGTGCACATGCTCGACGCGCCCTTGTCCGGCGGCGCGGCGAAAGCCAGCTCCGGCGAAATGACGATGATGACCTCCGGCCCCGCCGACGCCTACGCCGCCTGCGAGGACGTACTCGACGCGATCGCGGGCAAGGTCTATCGGCTCGGCGACGCCCACGGCGCGGGCTCGAAGGTGAAGATCATCAATCAGTTGCTGGCGGGCGTGCATATCGCGGCGGCGGCCGAAGCGATGGCGCTCGGCCTGCGCGAAGGCGTCGATCCGGATGCGCTTTACGACGTCATCACCCACAGCGCGGGCAATTCGTGGATGTTCGAGAATCGCGTGCCGCACATTCTTTCGGGCGATTACACACCGCTTTCCGCCGTCGATATTTTCGTGAAGGACTTGGGCCTCGTGCTCGACACGGCGCGCACGTCGAAATTTCCGTTGCCGCTGTCGGCGGCGGCGCATCAGATGTTCATGATGGCGTCCACGGCCGGACACGGCGGCGAGGACGATTCCGCGGTCATCAAGATTTTTCCGGGCATCGACATTCCGAAGGGAGCGAAGCAATGACGCAAGCGGCGCAGGCACTGCTCGGCTGTATCGCCGACGATTTCACCGGCGCGACCGATCTCGCCAACATGCTCGTGCGCGGCGGCATGCGCACGGTGCAGACCATCGGCGTGCCGGAAGCGAGCGCGCGGATCGAGGCGGACGCGATCGTCGTCGCGCTGAAGTCGCGCACGATTCCCGCCGACGACGCCATGCGCCAGTCGCTCGATGCGCTCGAATGGCTGCGTGCGCAGGGCTGCCGCCAGTTCTTCTTCAAGTATTGCTCGACGTTCGATTCGACCGACAAGGGCAACATCGGCCCGGTCGCGGACGCGTTGCTCGACGCGCTGAAGGACGATTTCACGATTGCGTGCCCGGCGTTTCCCGAGAATGGCCGCACGATTTTTCGCGGCAACCTGTTCGTCGGCGATGTGTTGCTGAACGAATCGGGCATGGAGAATCATCCGCTCACGCCGATGACCGATCCGAACCTCGTGCGCGTCTTGCAGCGTCAGACGAAATCGAAGGTCGGGCTCATTCGTTACGACACGATTGCGAAGGGGGCGGACGCGATCCGCGCGCGCATGGATGAATTGAAGAAGGACGGCGTGCGCCTCGCGATCGCGGATGCCGTTTCGGACGCGGACTTGTACGTGCTCGGCGACGCATGCCGCGATCTGAAGCTGATTACGGGCGGCTCGGGCATCGCGCTTGGATTGCCGCAGAATTTCCGCGCGGCGAATCTGCTGGCGCACGCGGAGCACGCCGCCGATTTGCCGACGATCGAGGGCAAAGCGGTGGTGCTGGCGGGGAGTGCATCGAAGGCGACGAACGCGCAGGTTGCGCACTGGCGCGAATCGAAGCCGGCGTTTCGCGTCGATCCGATGGCGTTGTCGCGCGGCGAGCCGGTCGTGCAGAGCGCGGTCGAATTCGCGCGCCAGCATGACGAGCCGGTGCTGATTTACGCGACGTCATCGCCGGAAGAAGTGAAGGCGGTGCAGAAGGAACTGGGCGTCGAGAAGGCGGGGCATCTGGTGGAAGACGCGCTTGCGTCGATAGCGCGGACATTGCGCGATGACGGCTGCGCCAAATTCGTCGTGGCGGGCGGCGAAACGTCGGGCGCGGTGGTGCAGGCGCTAGACGTGCGTTCGTTGCGCATCGGGCCGCAGATCGATCCGGGCGTGCCGGCGACGCAATCGATCGGCGCGGATGGAAGCGGGGCGCTGGGCCTGGCGCTCAAGTCCGGCAATTTCGGCACGACCGATTTCTTTGAAAAGGCGTTGAAGGCACTGTGATGGCATCGAACGAGAACGCTATTCGCGAAGAGATCTGCGTGACGGGCGGAAGTCTGTACGAGCGCCGATATACGGTGGGCAGCGCGGGCAACATCAGCGCGCGGCTCGACGATGGCTGGCTGATCACGCCGACGGATGCGTGCCTGGGCCGCCTCGATCCGAACGACATTGCGAAGGTGGATGCGCGAGGCAATCACGTATCGGGCGGACGTCCGTCGAAGACGTTGGCGCTGCATCGCCGGATTTACGAAAACGATGCGAACGCGCGCGGCGTGGTGCATACGCATTCGACGCATCTGGTGGCGCTGACGTTGGCGGGCGTGTGGAAGAACGACGATGTATTGCCGCCGATCACGCCGTACTACGTGATGAAGGTGGGCCATGTTCCGCTGATAGCGTACCGCCGACCGGGCGACGAGTCGGTGGCGGAGGAAGTGGCGGCGTTGGCGTCGCGGGTGAGGGCGGTGTTGCTGGAGCGGTTGGGGCCGGTGGTGTGGGAGAAGTCCGTGTCGCACGCGAGCTATGCGTTGGAGGAGTTGGAGGAGACGGCGCGGCTGTATCTATCGACGATGCCGCGTCCGGAGCCGTTGGCGGAAGAAGCGATAGAGGAATTGAAGAAGACGTTCGGCGCGCGCTGGTAACACAGAGCCGACTGACCGATCGGCCGCGAAGCGGGCTGGAGCCATTTCGTGCTGAACCAGCGCGCGAAACGGACTAGCTGGTCGGACCGTGCGCGAGCCAGGCCCGATGGGGCCTATGAGGGGCACTCTTTAGGCGAGTGCCACGGTGGACGAGAGTACTACCCAAATTGCGTGTGACCGCGGGCCTGAAAAGCTGCTTTCTTTGCTTACTTTCTTTGCAGCAGCAAAGAAAGTAAGTGCCGCCCCGCACAGGGGCAACGCCAATAGACCGACTCGAACACAGGATTCCATAGAAGCAAGCGCATTCGAAACCGGAACAGACGGAGCACAAGCAAATGCCAAGATTCGCAGCAAACCTGACGATGATGTACCCCGAGCACGCTTTCCTGGACCGCTTCGCCGCAGCGGCGAAGGATGGTTTCAAGGCGGTGGAATTCCTGTTCCCTTACGACTTCGAAGCGAACGAGATCAAGCAGCGCTTAACGGACAATGGCTTGACGCAGGCGTTGTTCAACGCCCCGCCGGGCGACTGGGCGAAGGGCGAACGCGGCATCGCCTCGTTACCGGGCCGCGAGGAAGAGTTCAAGCAGAGCGTCGCAAAGGGACTCGAATACACCGCCGTGCTGGGCAACGAGAAACTGCACGTCATGGCCGGCCTGATCGCGAAAGATCAGAACAGAGAGCAACATCGCGCGGTGTATCTGAAGAACCTCGAATACGCGGCAAAAGAAGCGCAGAAAGCGGGCATAACGATCGTGATCGAGCCGATCAACACCCGCGACATACCCGGTTTCTTCCTGAACCGCCAAGACGAAGCACAGCAAATCTGCGATGAGATCAATGCGCCGAATTTAAAGGTGCAATTCGACATCTATCACTGCCAGATCGTGGAAGGCGACATCGCGATGAAGCTTAAGCGCGACATGAAGCGCCCGAATGCGGGCATCGGCCATATCCAGATTGCGGGCGTGCCGGAGCGCCACGAACCGGGCATCGGCGAATTGAACTATCCGTATCTCTTCGAACTGATCGATTCGCTTGGCTACGAGGGCTTCATCGGCTGCGAATACAAACCGAAGGCCGGCACGTCGGAAGGTCTCGGCTGGCTCAAACCTTATCTGTAAAAACGGAAGCGACCACATGAAGATACTCATCACGGGCGGCGCGGGCTTCATCGGTCAGCGACTCGCAAAGCGGCTGCTCGCGCGCAACGAGCTCAATGGCAAGCCGATCACGGAACTGGTGCTGCTCGACGTAGCGCGTCCGCAAGACGACAGCCTGCTGAACGACAAACGCGTGCGCGCCGAAACTGGCGACATCTCCGACCCGGCGGTGCTGCAACGCCACGTCGACACGGGGACGGAAGCCATCTTCCATCTCGCTGCGATCGTGAGCGGCCAGGCCGAAGCGGATTTCGATCTCGGCATGAAGATCAACCTCGACGCGTCGCGCGCGCTGCTCGAAGTGTGCCGCGCGGCGGGCCACAAGCCGCGCGTCGTGTTCACGAGTTCGGTCGCTGTGTACGGCGGCGCGCTGCCCGACGTCGTGCAGGACGACACCGCGCTGAATCCGCAATCGTCGTACGGAACGCAAAAGGCGATCGCCGAGCTGCTGCTCTCCGATTACGCGCGGCGCGGTTTCGTCGATGGCCGCGTGCTGCGCCTGCCGACGATCAGCGTGCGCCCCGGCAAGCCCAACGCGGCGGCGTCGTCGTTCGCGAGCGGCATCATCCGCGAGCCGCTGAACGGCGAGCGTTCGACGTGTCCCGTCGATGGCGAAACGCGTCTGTGGCTGCTGTCGCCGAAAAGCGCGGTCGAGGCGCTGATCGCCGGCTGCGAAATCGAGCGCGAAAAGCTCGGCTTGCGGCCAGTCATCAATCTGCCGGGGCTGTCGGTCAGCGTGAACGAGATGGTCGCGGCGCTGCGCGAAGTGGCGGGCGACGAAGTAGTGCAGCGCATCGACTGGCAGCGCGACGAACGCATCGAGAAGATCGTGTGCAGCTGGCCGGGCGCGTGGAATACGGCGCGCGCGGAGCAACTCGGCCTGTCGGGCGATAAAAATTTCGCCGACGTGATCCGCGCCTATATCGCCGACGACCTCGCCTGAATCCCACTCTCCGGGCATCGCGCGCGCGATGCCCGCGTCCCGCGCGCCTGTCATGCTTACGATCGCGTTTCCGGGCTACACTTATCTCTTAAATGTGACGAACGTCGGCCCGGCGCCGCGCGTATCGCGTTGAACCACGAGCGGCCGCAAGCGCTCGTATCTCTCTCGCTTTCGTGCCTTGCGTGCCTAACGTGCTCCGTGCGCCTTCGCAGCGCCGTTCGCGGCGCGCGTCCCGTCGTCCCGTGAACAGACCATTCCCGCGCGGGAGATTCCCATGTTGTTGCATCAGCTAGTCGATCGATTCGGCCCGGCGATCGTGTTCGTCAACGTGATGGGCTCGGCGCTCGGGCTGCCCGTGCCCGCCATGCCGACGATGATCGTCGTCGGCGCATCCATCGCGCTGATGGCGGTCGACGGCGGCGCATTCTGGCCGCCGCTCGTGGGCGTGCTGTGCGTCGCGGTGGCGGGCGGCGTGCTCGGCGATCTCGTCTGGTTCCAGGGCGGGCGCAAGTATGGCGACAAAACGCTCAAGACCATCTGCAAGCTCTCGCTTTCGCGCGATACCTGCGTGAAGAAGACCGAACGCTTCTTCGGGCGCTGGGGCGTACGCATCCTGCTCGTCGCGAAGTTCATCCCCGGTCTTTCGCTCGTCTCCGTGCCGCTCGCGGGCGCGATGGGCGTGAAGCTGCGCAGCTTCATCGCGCACGACGGCGCGGGCATCGCGCTGTGGGGCGCGGTCGGGCTGACGGTCGGCGTCATCTTCGCGGCGCAGTTGGAGATGGTCTTCGCGATGATCTCGCAGCTCGGGCGGCAGGCGGTGGCGGTCGTCGCGGTGCTGCTCGCGATCTACGTCACGTACCGCTGGTGGCGCCGCCGCGCGCTCATGGCGACGCTGGAAAAAGCGCGCATCAGCGTGGACGAGCTGTATGCGCTCATGAACGACGAGCCGCTGCCCGTAATCTTCGACATCCGTTCGCCCGAAAAACGCATGCTCGATCCCGAAGCGATTCCCGGCTCGATGTTCGCCGACGAACGCGATCTCGCGAAGATCATCGAGAGCTACGACAAGTCGCGCAAGGTCGTCATCTATTGCTCGTGTCCGAACGAAGTGTCGGCTGCGTGGATGGCGAAGACCATGCGTAACGCGGGTTTTCGCGACGTCGTGCCGCTCACGGGCGGGCTCGACGCGTGGCGGCTCGCCGGTTTTCACGTCGCGACGCTGACCGAGTTCGGCGAGCTCGCGGCGTCGTCGCCCGAGGAAGTCGCGGAAATGGCGGCGATGTGCCCGTGGCCCGTCAAGTCGTCGGTATCGGGATCGGCGTCGGCATCGCCCGCGGGCACCGCATCCCTGCATGAAGCTGGTTTTCCACACGGAGATCGCGCATGAGTACCACGCCGTTCAACGAGTCCTCTCAGGACATGCCGAATGTCGTCGCATGGAGCGCGCGCGAGCCGATGGAGAGTCCGAATCCGAACGTGGTGCCGACGCCCGCCGCCGCATCCTCGACGAGCGACGACAACGCGCCCTTCTCGCCGCTCGAAAGCCGCGTGCACCAGATGTTCCCGCGCCTGACCGATAACGAGATCGAGCGCATGAGCCGCTTCGGCACGCCGGCGCACTATCGCGCGGGCGAGTGGATTTTCCGCGTCGGCGAAACCGGGCGCGGCATGGTGATCGTCCTGAAGGGCGCGGTGCGCGTGACGCGGCGCGATGCGCTCGGCATCGAGCACATCGTGCGCGAGCACGGCGAGGGGCATTTTCTCGCGGAAGTGGCGCAACTCTCGGGCAAGCCGTGTCTCGTCGACGGCATGGCGGTCGGCGAAGTGGATGGCATCGTGATTCCGCCGGAGCGTCTGCGGGCGCTGCTCGTCGCCGAAGCGGAACTGGGCGAGCGCATCATGCGCGCGCTGATCCTGCGGCGCGTCGGCCTCATCGAAAAGGGCAGCGGACCGGTGCTGCTCGGCCCGTCCGACGACGGCCGTCTCGTGTCGCTGCAAGGCTTCCTGCGCCGGAATGGTTATCCGCACACGGTGATCGACGCCTGCACCGACCCCGATGCGATCTCGCTGCTCGAACGCATTTCGGCATCGACGGCCGATTTCCCGCTCGTCATCTGCCCGGACGGCACCGTGTTGCGCGCGCCCGATGAAAATCAGGTCGCGACGCAGCTCGGCTGGCTGCCGGAGTTCGATCCCGCGCATGTCTACGATGTCGCCGTCGTCGGCGCGGGTCCGGCCGGTCTCGCGACGGCGGTGTACGCGGCGTCGGAAGGTCTGTCGGTCGCGGTGTTCGATTGCCGCGCGCCGGGCGGGCAGGCGGGCGCGAGCTCGCGCATCGAGAACTATCTCGGCTTTCCGACCGGCATCTCGGGTCAGGCGCTCGCCGGGCGCGCGTTCGTGCAGGCGCAGAAGTTCGGCGCGCATATCGCGATTCCGACGAAGATCAAGGCGCTGCATTGCGACTGCAATCCGATCCAGATCGAACTACAGAACGGCACGCGCGTGACGACGCAGACGGTCGTGATCGCTTCGGGTGCGGCGTATCGGCGGCCGGACATCGCGGGGCTGGATCGGTATGAAGGGCACGGCACGTATTACTGGGCGTCGCCGGTCGAGGCGAAGCTCTGCAAGAACGCGGAAGTCGTGCTCGTCGGCGGCGGCAATTCGGCGGGACAGGCCGTCGTCTATCTCGCGACGCATGCGAAGCACGTCCATGTGCTGATTCGCGGCGCGGGGCTGTCGTCGAGCATGTCGCACTATCTGGTCGAGCGCATCGGCTCGCTGCCGAACGTCACGGTGCGAACGCATACGCAGATCACCTCGCTCGACGGCGACGGCCGCGCGCTCACCGCGGTCAATTGCAAGTCGCCGGATGGGCCGCTCACGATCGAGTCGCGGCATCTGTTCCTCTTCACCGGCGCGGACCCGAATACCGACTGGTTGCGCAACTGCAACGTGAACGTCGACGGGAAAGGCTTCGTGCTGACTGGACCGGAGGCCCACGAAGGGCGCACCGAAGGCGTCATGGCGCTGGAAACCAGCGTGCCGGGCGTGTTCGCTATCGGCGACGTGCGCTCGAGTTCGACGAAACGCGTCGCGGCGGCGGTCGGCGAAGGCGCTGCGGTCGTCGCGCAGATTCACGGCTTGCTCGCGAAGCGCGAAGCTTTGAGCGTGCCCGTGGCGTAAAACGCGCATCACGCTCCGGACGATAAAAACGGCCACTCGACAGTGGCCGTTTTTATTTTCGAATATCACGCGACTCACGCGACATTCCGACTCAGTTGCAAAAGACTGTCTAAAGCCGCGCCAGTATTGACGCTCTGGGCGCTCATTATTGAGCTTCGAGAAATTTGATCCTCGGCGTTCAATCATTTCATCGTGTTCCAATTCGCGCTGCCTATAATCAGTTCGAAGTTCTGTCGAATTTGAACCGCACTGATTTTCAGTGGCATTAAGAATCGAATAATCGCGCGAACGGAGAATTCAATTATTTCGAATTCCTTATGAGTTCGTGTGCTTAAACCAATCGAACCGATCCATTTAATTCAACGAAGAAGAGGAGTATGCCGTGACGCAAAAACATTTCCGCGCCGAACCTTTCGATCTGGCTTTCGAGCCGAAACACACGGCGCTCGTCATGATCGACATGCAACGCGATTTCGTCGAACCCGGCGGATTCGGCGAAGCGCTGGGCAACGACGTGTCGTTCGTGCGCACCGCGATCGAACCGTGCAAGCGCGTGCTGGCCGCGGCGCGCGACGCCGGCATGCTCGTCATTCATACGCGGGAAGGCCATCGCGCCGACCTGACGGATTGCCCGCCGGCCAAACTCACGCGCGGCGGCAAGACTTTCATCGGCTCCGACGGTCCGATGGGCCGCATCCTCGTGCGTGGCGAGAAGGGCCACGACCTGATTCCGGAACTGTATCCGGTCGCGGGCGAGCCGGTCATCGACAAGCCGGGCAAGGGCGCGTTCTATGAAACCGACCTGCATCTCATCCTGAAGAATCACGATATCCGCACGCTGATCGTGTGCGGCGTGACGACCGAAGTGTGCGTGACGACGACCGTGCGCGAGGCCAACGATCGCGGCTTCGAATGCATCGTGCCGCAGGATTGCGTCGGTTCGTACTTCCCCGAGTTCCAGAAGTACGCGCTCGAGATGATCAAGGCGCAAGGCGCGATCTTCGGCTGGGTCAGCGACGCCGGCGCGGTCATCGAAGCGCTGCGCGGCTAAGGCGCGCTGAGCCTGCGCATGAGCCCGATCACGCTACGCGGCCTGAGCATCGGCTATCTGGCGCGGCCGGGCTTGTCGCGCACCGGGGATTTCGCGGTGCACAGCAGTTTCAGGCACGCGCTCAATCTCGTCGCGCAGACGGGCGACTGGTTCACGCTCGTCGATGCCGCGTGCGAGAACCTGTCGCGCGGCGCGCGCGTGAGCGCGCCGCCCGATTGGGACTGGCGCGACCATGCGCGGCCTGGCGAGCGCGTCCCGTTTTCCAATGGCCGTCTGACCGGCGCGACGTGGCAGGCCGATCTGACCGCCGCGGCGTGCTGGCAGCCCGCGCTGCAAAGCGGAACCGGCGTGCGGATGTCGCCGGATGCGTTGTCGGCGCGGCATGAGCGCGTCGCGGCGCGGCTTGCGGCGCACTGCGCGCGGCACGCCGTGGCAGGCGCGCTGCAGTGGCTGCCGGGCTGGCCAGCGCACGCGCGCGCCGTCAGGCTGAGTCCACACGATGACCCCGCCACGCTCGCTGCCACGGTTCACGCGCTCGTCGGCCTCGGCGGCGGTCTCACGCCCGACGGCGACGATTATCTGCTCGGCTATCTCGCGGCGATTTGGGCCGCGCGCGGCGATCCGCAAATCGACGCGCACCGGCATGTCTTGTCGACCGAGCTGCGCGCGAATCTGCATCGCACGAACGATATCAGCCGCCATTACCTGCAACTCGCGCTCGACGGACATTTCAACGAACCGGTCGATCGATTTATCGCGATTGCATCGGCGGCGGACGAAAGCGCGGATATCGAACATGCCGCCGATGCCGTGATGCGCTGGGGCGCGTCGTCCGGCGTGGATTGTCTCGGCGGCATTTTGCACGGCATGCGCGCATGGCGAGAAACGATTCGAATGCGCGAAGCGAAATCATTATTCCCGGAATCGGCTTGAAGCATTTGCGATTCTGTTTTCAAGAAACCGCGAATCGCATTTAAAGAACGGAGAGGTGCAATGGCCATCAAAATCGAAATATTCAAAAATCTGTATCAGGATTCGGTTTCCCTGATGCAGATTTCGGCGCATATCGGCAAGCTGCCGGGCGTCGAGCAGGCGTCCGTCGTCATGGGTACGCCGGCCAATCTCGTGCAGCTCGCCGACGCCGGACTCGGCGACGACGTGAAAGCAAGCCCGAACGATCTCGTCATCGCGGTGCGCGGCGACGAAGCCGCTTGCGAAGAAGCGCTCGGTCTCGCTCGCGAACGCCTGAGCGCGCGCGCGTCGACATCCGACACGCAGACGCGCGAAGCGCTCAAGGCCACCAGTCTCGCGATGGTCTGCGACGACGAACCCGCGTCGAACCTCGCGCTCATCTCGGTGCCGGGCGATTACGCGGCCGCCGAAGCCATCAAGGCGCTGCAGCTCGGCATGAACGTCATGCTCTTCAGCGACAACGTCAGCATGGCGCACGAAAAGGCCATCAAGACGCTCGCGCGCGAAAAGCGCCTCATCGTCATGGGCCCCGACTGCGGCACGGCCATCGTCAACGGCATGCCGCTCGGCTTCGCCAACGTGGTGCGGCGCGGCGGCATCGGCGTCGTGGGCGCATCGGGCACGGGGCTGCAGGAAGTCACCTGCCGTATCGACCAGCTCGGCGCGGGCATTTCGCAGGCGCTCGGCACGGGCGGACACGATCTGCATGAGGACATCGGCGGCATTTCGATGCAATTCGGCCTCGACGCGCTCGCCGAAGATCCCGACACGCGCGTGATCGTGCTGATCTCCAAGCCGCCCGCACGCGCGGTCGCGGAGCGCATTCTGGAGAGCGCGCGCAAGGCGGGCAAGCCCGTCGTCGTGAATTTTCTCGGCGCTTCCGAAGACGAGATGCGCGCACCGGGCCTCACGCCCGCGCACACGCTCGCCGATGCCGCGCAGTTCGCCGTCGCGTTGCTGAACGGCGCGCCGCTGCCGGCGAGCGTCGCGCGCGTGGAAGCCAACGACGAAGCGACGCTCGTCAAGCGGAGCGAAACGCTCGGCGCGGGCCGCAAGTTCATTCGCGGCGTGTTCGCGGGCGGCACGTTCTGCTACGAGAGCCAACTGCTCTGCAAGGCGGAAGGTTTCATGGCGAGCTCGAACACGCCGGTGAAAGGCAACGCGAAGCTCGCGGATATCTGGAAGAGCGAGGGCCACACGATCGTCGACATGGGCGACGACGATTTCACGCGCGGCCGTCCGCATCCGATGATCGACCCGACCCTGCGCGACGAACGCGTGCGCGCCGAGATGCTCGATCCCGCAACTGCCGTCGTGCTGTTCGATCTCGTGCTCGGTTACGGCGCGGCGGACGAACCGGCGCAAGGGCTCATCGCATTGCTGGCGCAATTGCCGCGCGAAAACGCGCCGCTGTTGATCGCGCATGTGTGCGGCACGGAATCCGATCCGCAAGTCAGAAGCCGTCAGATCGACGCATTGCGCGAGGCAGGCGTTCTCGTCGCCGGATGCAACGCCGAGGCCGCGCTGTGGGCGAGCCGCGTCGCGCGTCTGCAGGCGCGACGCCACGCGTAAAAAGGAGCAAAAGAATGAACCGATTGTTTGGTCAGCCACTGAAAGTGGTGAACTGCGGGCTCACGAGCTTCGCCGACAACCTGCGTCTCGCGGGCGGCGAAGTCAGTCACGTCAACTGGCAGCCGCCCGCTCTCGGCGATGTCGCCGCGGGCCTCGATCTCGCGTGGCTGATGCGTCATCCGCTCGTCGAGCAGGCGAACGACATTGCATTCGCGCGTTATCTCGAAGCGCAGCCGGTGTTGAAAGACATCGCTACGGCATCCGAAGCAATCAGCGCTATGGGCGCGCGCAAGCTGATTCTCCACTCCGGTCCGCCGATCGCGTGGGAGAACATGTGCGGGCCGGTGAAGGGCGCGATCATCGGCGCGGTGATGCTCGAAGGCTGGGCCGCCGATCACGCCGCCGCCGAACGCCTGATTCTCGACGGCAAGGTCGATCTCGAGCCGTGTCACCACCATCAGGCCGTCGGTCCGATGGCGGGCATCATCAGTCCGTCGATGCCGCTTTTCGTCGTCGAGAACAAGGCGAACGGGCATCGCACGTACAGCAATCTGAACGAAGGTCTCGGCAAGGTGCTGCGCTTCGGCGCGAACAGCACGGAAGTGCTCGACCGTCTGCGCTGGATGAAAGCGACGCTCGCGCCCGCGCTGAACGCCGCGCTCGCGGTGTCCGGCGAGATCGAGCTGAAGCCGCTGATGGCGCAGGCGCTGCATATGGGCGATGAAGTCCACAACCGCAACAGCGCGGCGACGGGCCTCTTCATCAAGCGCATCGTGCCCGCGCTGCTCGGCACGCAACTGCCGCTCGCGCAGATTCGCGAAGCGAGCGCGGCGATCATCGCCAACGATCACTTCTTCCTCAACATCTCGATGGCCGCGTGCAAGGCCATGATGGACGCGTGCGCCAACGTGCCCTTCAGCTCGATGGTCTCGGTGATGGCGCGCAACGGCGTGAACTTCGGCATCCGTCTGTCGGGCACCGGCGACCGCTGGTTCCAGGCGAAGGCGAATCCGGTCGAAGGTCTGTTCTTTCCGGGCTATGGCGTCGATGACGCAGCCGCCGATCTCGGCGACAGCGCGATCACCGAAACGGCCGGCGTGGGCGGTTTCGCGATGGCGTCGTCGCCCGCGATCGTGAAGTTCGTCGGCGGCACGCCCGCCGATGCAACCGCGAACAGCCGCCGCATGCAGGCCATCACGCTCGGCGGCAATCCGGCGTTCACGCTGCCCGCGCTCAACTTCGCGCCGACCGCCGCGGGCATCGATGCGCGCAAGGTGGCCGACCGCGGCATCCTGCCCGTCATCAATACGGGCATCGCTCACAAGCAAGCAGGCGTCGGGCAGATCGGCGCAGGCATCACGACCGCGCCGATGGAGTGCTTCGTCGAAGCCATTCGCGCGCTCGCCCAGACCGTCAAACAACACAGCGGACAAGCATCATGACAGTTCGAAAACCTCTGGCAGTCGTCGCCGTGGGCGGCAACGCGCTGATTCGCGACGATCGTCATCTGAGCATTCCCGATCAATACGAAGCGGTGACGGAGAGCGCGACACATATCGCCGACATGATCGCGGCGGGATGGAACGTCGTGCTCACGCACGGCAACGGGCCGCAAGTCCGCTTCATCTTGCGGCGTTCCGAGCTCGCGTCTCAGGAAGTCGCGCCCGTGCCGCTCGACTACGCGGTGGGCGATACGCAAGGCGCGATCGGCTACATGTTCCAGAAGGCGCTGACCAACGAGCTGCACCGTCGCGGCATCGAACGGCGCGTCGTTGCGCTCGTGACGCAGACGCGCGTCAGCGCCGACGATCCCGCGTTCGAGAAGCCGGCCAAGCCGGTCGGCGCATTCTTCGACGAAGCGACCGCGAAGAAGCGCCAGGAAGAGCTCGGCTGGACCTTGATGGAAGACGCGGGACGCGGCTGGCGGCGCACGGTGCCGTCGCCGGAGCCGCTTGAAATCATCGAGCGCGATGTCATCGCGAGCCTGCTCGCGCAAGGCTGCGTGGTGATCGCGTGCGGCGGCGGCGGCATTCCGGTGGTGCGCAAGAACGGCAAGCTGTCCGGCGTCGAGGCGGTCATCGACAAGGACCTCGCATCGGCGCTGCTCGCGCAGCAACTGAAAGCGGATCTGCTGCTGATTCCGACCGGCGTCGAACAGGTCGCGGTGAACTTCGGCACGCCCGAGCAGCGCTGGCTCGACACGATGAGCGTGAGCGAAGCGCGCGAGCTGATCGCGCAGGGTCAGTTCGGCGCGGGCAGCATGCTGCCGAAAGTGGAGGCGATTCTGCGCTTCGTGTCGCACATCGAACCGGACGGCCACGCGGGCGAAGGGCTCATCACGAGTCCGGCGGCGATCAGGCCCGCGCTCGAACGGCGCACGGGTACGTGGATCACGCCGTAACGCGCATACGCCCCCGACATCAACAAGGAGAAGGACACACATGAACGACAAGATACTGCTCGCCGTGAACGGGACGCTGATGCGCGGCCTCGGGCTGAACCACAACATGCTGGCGGCGAAGGGCGAATTCGTGCGCGAGGATCGCACGGACGCGTGCTATCGCATCTGGACCATCAACGATCGTCATCCCGGCATGTTGCGCGTGAAGAGCGGCGGCGTGGCCGTATCGCTGGAAGTCTGGGAATTGCCGATGGCCAATCTCGGCGCGCTCTTGCTCAGCGAACCGGCGGGTCTTTCGATCGGCAAGGTCGTGCTCGCGGACGGCAGCGAAGTGCTCGGCGTCCTCGCCGAACCGTGGCTCGTCGAAGGACAGAAGGAGATCACGGCATCCGGCGGATGGCGCGAATACACCGGCCACCACTACACGCCCTGAATGAAATCGGCATCAGCAAAGGAACTGTCATGAGTCAATCGAAAGAAAGCCGGGTCAGCGCTTCGCCCGGCACTGCGCCGGGCTATCGCATCGCGATGATCCTGCTCGGCATCGCCGTCACGCCGGTGTTGCTGTCGTCGTCGAGTCTCGGCAATCAGATGTCGAACGGCGATCTGATCAAGGTCGTCGGGATCGGCAGCCTGATCCTCGCGATTCTCGCGTCGATCACGATCTCGGTCGGCGAGAAAGCACGGCTGCCGACCTACGGCATCGTGAAGTATCCGTTCGGCGAGAAAGGCGCGATCGCCATCAACGTGCTGCTCGCGGTCAGCCTGTTCGGATGGATCGCGGTGACGGCCAACATGTTCGGCCACTCGGTCGCCGACCTGCTCGCGCAACATGGCGTGAACGTGCCCGCGCCGCTGCTCGTCGCGATCGGCTGCGTGATCTTCGTCGCGTCCACCGCGTTCGGCTTCGAAGTGCTCGGCAAGGTGGCGCAGTTCGCCGTGCCGGTCATCGCGTTGATGATGTGCTATATCGTGCGCGTCGCGCTCAATGGCCAGGCGCCTGCCGTCGATGCGATCGCCGGCATGCCGATGGGCGTCGCGGTATCGACGGTCGTCGGCACGATCATCGTGCTGGTCGCGACCTTGCCCGACTTCGGCAGCTTCACGCATAACCGCAAACACGCGGTCGGCGGCGCGCTGCTCACGTTCCTGATCGCCTATCCGCTGCTGTACTGGGCGGGCGCGACGCCGAGCGTGCTCACGGGCAAGAGCTCGCTGCTCACCGCGATGGCCGTGTTCGGCGCGACCTTGCCGGCCGCCTTGCTGCTGATCTTCGCGACGGTCACGGGCAACGCGGGCAACATGTTCCAGGGCACGCTCGTCACATCGACGCTCATCACGCGCTTTCCGAAGTGGCAGATCACCGTTGCGCTCGGCGTGCTGGCGGCGATCGTCGGCAGCATGAACATCATGTCGTGGTTCATTCCGTTCCTGCTGTTCCTCGGCATCGCGACGCCGCCCGTCGCGGGCATCTATATCGCGGACTTCGTGATGTATCGGCGCAACGGGTATGATGCTGCCGCCCCAGCGCGCGAACCGCAGATCAAGATCATGACCTTCGTCGCGTGGATTCTCGGATCGCTCACGGGTTTCGCGACGGTGAACGGCATGTTCACGGTCACGTCGATTCCCTCACTCGATTCGATTCTCGTTGCGTGCATCGGCTACATGATCCTGAGCCGGTTCGCGCAGGCGAGCGGCACTGTCAAGCCCAGCGGGCACTGACGCAACGATGTGAGCGAAGCGCACGGTGTTCATCGCGCGCTTCGCTCATGTGGCAGGACAAATACTCATGTGGAAGCAGGCTCGATGTTCACTTCGGACGAAAGCATTCGGATAGTCCGGTTGGTTGCGCAGTATCAAAGCATCACGGCGGCCGCGGAACGGCTGAACAAGGTTCCGTCGGCGATCAGTTACACCGTCAGGAAGCTCGAGGAATCGTTCGGCGCGAAGCTGTTCGAGCGCCGCGGTTGCTATATCCGGCTCACCGAGGCGGGCGAATACTTCATCGCGCACAGCAAGGCGATTCTCGACGATCTGCAGGCGCTCAAATGCAATCTCGCCATCGTTCAGGGGGGCATCGAGCCCGAGCTCACCGTGGCCGTCAACAACATCGTGCCGCGCGACGCGATCATCCAGTTCTTGTGCGATCTGGAAGATGCGTATCCGACGACGCGCGTCACGATCCAGCAGGAGGTGTACAACGGCTGCTGGGACGCGCTCTATGCAAGCAAGGCGGATATCGTCGTCGGCGCGCCGCATTTCGTGCCGAAGACCGACGGCATCACGAGCGTCGCGCTCGGCCATCTCGCGTGGGACTTTCTCGTGGGCGCCGATCATCCGCTCGCGGATGCGCCGCATATTCTGCAAAGCGCGGAGTTGCGGAAGTATCCGGCGGTCTGCATCAAGGACACGTCGATCGATTTCGATCCGATGCATGCGTGGCTTCTGGAAGGGCAGAAGCCGATCTTCGTTCCCGACTTTTCGATGGCCGTGAGAATCATCGCGCGCAATGTCGCGATCGGCTATGTGCCCACGCATATCCGCGCGGCATTCGGCGACGCCGGGCTCGTCAGTAAGTCGATTCAGGAGCAGAAGCACGCGACGCGGCTCTTCCTCGCGCATCGTTCGGATGGCGTCGGCAAGGTGCGGGCATGGTGCGTCGACTATCTGATGCGACCGGAATTCAGGGCGTGGTTGTGCGGCGATGCTCCGCAGCAGGGAAGCGCAAGGTGAATTCGATCCACCCGTCCGGCGTGGATTCGGCGGATGCGACGCCGCCATGCAGCCGCATGATCGCCTGAACGATCGACAAGCCGAGTCCACTCGATTCCGTGAACTCGCTGCGCGCCGCGTCGCCGCGATAAAAGCGGTCGAACAGCTTCGCGAGCTCTTCCTTTTCGATGTGCGCGCCGCGATTGCCCACGACGATGCTCGCGCCTTGTTCATCCGCGTAACCGCGCAGCCGGACCACGGTGCCCGCCGTCGCATAACGCACCGCATTCACGACGACATTGCCGATCGCCCTGCGGCACATGATTGCATTCGCAAGCATTTCGCCTTCGGCCTGGATATCGAACGTGATGCGGCGTTCATCGGCGATGCCTTCGAAGTAAGCGCCGATCGTCTCGAGCTCTTCGCGGATATCGAGCCGCTCCCGTTCGATCTGTTGCTGCTCATGATCCGCCTGCGCGAGAAAGAGAATGTTCTGCGCGATGCGCGCGAGGCGCTCCAGTTCTTCCAGATTCGATTCGAGCACGCTGCGATACTCCGCGACGCTGCGCTCGTGCGCGAGCGTGACCTGCGTTTGACCGACCAACACGCCGATCGGCGTGCGCAGTTCATGCGCGAGATCGGCGGAGAACTGCACCAGACGCTCGTAGCCGTGTTCGAGCCGGTCGAGCATCGCATTGAACGACGCCGCGAGGCTTTGCAATTCGGCGGGCGCATGGGCGACGTCGAGCCGCGCGGACAATCGGTTCGGCGTGATTTCGGCGGCTTTATCGGCCATCAGTTTGAGCGGCATGAGTCCGCGGCTCGTGACCCAGTAAGCGAGCAGCAACGTCACGAGCACCGCGCCGATCACGTTGATCCATACGCGCTTCAGATACGCCGACAACACGATCGCTTCCTGCGTCATCACATGCGCGGCGATGATCTCGACGACCTCGCCGTTCTCGCCGATGCGCGCCTGCGCGCCGACCCAGCGCATCCGCACGCCGTCCGCGCGCGAGCCTTCGTACAGGTCATCGAGTCCGATGGCGCGCGTCACAGGCACGACATCGAGCGGCGGCAACGGCATCTTCTCCGGATTGACGTAGATGAAAGGCCCCGAGCCCGCGCGTCGGAAGAGGATGACGTCCTGACGATCGCCTAGCATCGTTTCGAAGAGCCGAGGTCGCGCTTCGATTTCCTTGATCGTGTAGAGATCGTGCAGAAGCGAGCGGAAATGCTCGACGCGCGCGATCAGCTGGTAATCCGCGCGCGTGGACAGCGCGCGATTCGTCGCGTGATAGAGCGATGCGCCGATCATGCCGACGACGATGCACACGATCACCGCAAACGACAACGCGATACGTACCGCAAGCGAGCGCGATGGCCGGTTCAAGGATTCTCCCCGAACGAATAGCCGATGCTGCGCACCGTATGAATGAGCTTCAGATCGAATGGATTGTCGATCTTCGCGCGCAGCCGCTTCACCGCGACGTCGACGACATTGGTGTCGCTGTCGAAGTTCATGTCCCACACTTCCGATGCGATCAGGGTGCGCGACAGCGCCTCGCCCTGATGCTTGCAAAAGAGATGCAGCAGCGCGAATTCCTTGTTCGTGAGCACGATGTCGATGCCCTTGCGCGTCACCTTGCGACGCAGCACATCCACATGAAGATCCGCGATCTGGAACGTATCGGATTCGCGCATCACGCCGCGTCTGAGCAGCGTGCGAATGCGCAAGACGAGTTCGGTGAAAGAGAAGGGCTTGACGAGATAATCGTCCGCGCCGAGTTCGAGTCCGTGAATGCGGTCCGTCACGTGATCGCGTGCGGTGAGAAAAATGACAGGCAAGTCACGTTTCGCGCGCAAGGCCGACATCACCTGCCAGCCGTCGATGCCCGGCAGCATCACGTCGAGCACGATCAGTTCGTAGGAATTCGCGAGCGCCTGGTGCAGACCGTCCGTGCCGTTGCGAACGAGCTCGACCTGATAGCCGGACTCGATGAGCCCTTTCTTCAGGTAGTCGCCTGTCTTGCGGTCGTCTTCGATAACGAGGATGGTCATGCTCGCACTGCATTCGATGGATTGCCGACATTCTAGCCAGAGCGCGCGCGACGCTCGCAAAGATGACAAAAAAGTCATCGAGAGGTCATCGATCGATCAGCGGCGCGTCGCTACCATGCCCTCGAAATCTCAACGACTCGCGAGGCTCGACGACGTGCAAATCCAACCGTTATGGCTGCGCATCACGCACTGGCTCAACGCGTTCGCCGTGTTGATCATGGTGACGAGCGGCTGGCAGATCTACAACGCATCGCCGATTTTCAAATCGCTGACCTTCTCGTCCGCGATCACGCTCGGCGGCTGGCTCGGCGGCGCGCTGCAATGGCATTTCGCGGCGATGTGGCTGCTGGTCGCGAATTTCATCGTGTACGTCGCGATGAATCTCTTCACCGGACGCCTGCGCCGCCGCATGTTTCCGCTCTCCATCAAGAGCATTTTCACCGACGCCTTCGCCGCGCTACGCGGCAAGCTCGGTCACGACGATCTCACGCATTACAACGCGGTGCAGAAGTTCGCGTATCTCGCGGTGATCGTGGACATCGCGATCGTGATCCTGTCGGGACTCGCGGTGTGGAAATCGGTGCAGTTTCCCTTGCTTCGCACGTTGATGGGCGGTTACGACAACGCTCGCATCGTGCATTTCTTCGGCATGAGTTTTCTCGTGGCGTTCTTCGTCGTGCACGTCGCGATGGTCGCGCTCGTGCCGCGCTCGCTCGTGCTGATGATCCGAGGTCGCTAACACATGTCGCTCAAGCTATTCAAATCGAGACCCGACGCTGAACTCATCATCAAGGATGCCGCGAAGGAACTGAAGGCGCCGGCGCGCCGTTTGTTCGGCAAGCGCATTCTTTCGCTGGGCGGCCTCGCGATGCTGTCGGGCTGCAACATCACCGACGACAAATCGGTCAACGCGATGCTGCGCCGCATTTCATCCTTCAACGACGACATGCAGGCGTTGCTATTCGACCCGAACCAGCTCGCGCCGACTTATCCCGACTCGATGATCACGCGGCCGTTTCCGTTCAACGCGTTCTATGACATCGATGAAGTGCCCGAAGTCGATCCATCGACATACAAGCTGGAGATAGGCGGCCTCGTCAAGGGCAAGCGTGTGTGGACGCTCGACGAACTGCACGCGATGCCGCAGGGAAGCCAGGTGACACGGCATATCTGTATCGAAGGCTGGAGTGCGATCGGCAAGTGGGGCGGCGTGCGATTCGCGCAAATCCTCGCGCGTGCAGGCGCCGATACGAGCGCGAAATACGTGGCCTTTCATTGCGCCGACAACTACTCGACGAGCATCGACATGCCGACCGCGCTGCACGCGCAGACGCTGCTCACGCTCACCTACGACGGCCAGATTTTGCCGGCGAAGTACGGCTTCCCGATGAAGCTGCGCATGCCGACCAAGCTCGGTTACAAGAATCCGAAGCACATCGTCGCGATCACTGTGACGAACGATTATCCCGGCGGCTATTGGGAGAACCAGGGCTACAACTGGTTCGGCGGTTCCTGAAGCCTTTGCTTTCATCACCAGAAGGAGATTGCATGTCGATTCGACTCAAACTTGGCGTCAGCATCGTGACGCTCGCACTCGCATCCGCGGCTCTTGCTCAGACGCCCGCCGCGAAACCCGCGCGCATTCGCGGCGATATCGTGTCGCTGTCGGGCGATACGCTGACCGTTCATCGACGCAGCGGCGACACCGTGAAGATCGCCGTCAAGGCAGATACGCCCGTCACCGCGCTGAAGAACATCAAGCTGCAGGACATCAAGCCGGGCTCGTTCGTCGGCACGGCTGCGACCACCGGCACCGACGGCAAGCTCACCGCGACCGAAGTACTCGTGTTCCCGGAAGCCGCGCGCGGCACAGGCGAAGGCCACTATGAATGGGATCTCGGACCGAAGAGCTCGATGACCAACGCGAACGTCGATCAGGTCGTGCAAGGCACGAGCGGCCGCGATCTGAAGCTCTCGTACAAGGGCGGCGCGAACTCGGTGACCGTACCGGAGAACGTGCCCGTTGTGACGTTCGCCCCCGCGACGCACGATGACCTGAAGCCCGGAAAGAAAGTGTTCGTCGTCGCGACTCCGGCTGGTCCGGACTTCGCGGCGCAACGCATCGTCGTGGAGAAGGATGGCGTCGCGCCGCCGATGTAAGCGTCACCTTCGACAAAGTCCCTGCACGCGCCCGCCGATCATCGATCGCGGGCGTTTGTCATTCGAGCGTCGTGCGTATATGCCTCACGCTCGACACCGTGTCGTCGAAACGCGCGTTGCCGAGCTTGCGCTTCATGCGCCGCGTGACCTCCGCGCTGACCGCGCCGATGCGCTTCATCATCGCGACCGCGGAATCGGTCGGATGAATGGCGGATTCGCGGCCATCGCGTTCAGTGGACCAGCGCTCGACGAGCCCCAGTTTCGCCAGTCCGTCGAGCGTGCGCGTGGCAGTGGGGCGCGTGATCGCGAGTGCATCGGCAAGCGTGCCTTGAAGCTGCCCGGGATGCTCGACAACCGCGCGCAACATGAACGCCTGCGACGGCGTGAGTCCGAACGGCTTGAACGCTTTGGCCCATTCGCGTTCGAGTGCGCGCGCGAGTGCGGTGGTGTTGAAATAAAGGCATTGGTCGAACATACGGGTCACCGTCGTGTCATGTAATTCGATCTGCAACTATCGATTGAACGTAGCGCGCGTCAGCAGATTTTACGTGGCCGCGATACCATGGCCGTCTGCGTCATATGGTCCGGCGCAAGCAACATTGGCCACGCCACTCTCAAGGAGACATGCATGAGCAACACTCGTTCCGACCTTCCGGCTTATCCAAATACCCGGCTTTATATCGACGGCGCGTGGCGCGACGGTTCGCGCGACACGGCCGTCATCAATCCGGCGAACGAAGCGGAGATCGGCCGTCTCGCGCTCGCGGGCGAAGCCGAGCTTTCGCTCGCCGCCGACGCCGCCGCGCGCGGTTTCAAGGAATGGCGCAAGGTTTCGCCCTACGAGCGCAGCAAGCTGATGCGTCGCGCGGCGCAGAACATTCGCGAGCGTGCGGAACAGATCGCCGCCATCATGACGATGGAGCAGGGCAAGCCGTTCGGCGAGGCGCGCATCGAAACGCTGTCGGCAGCGGACATCATCGAATGGTTCGCGGAAGAAGGGCGCCGCACGTATGGCCGCGTGATTCCGTCGCGAACGGATACCGTGCGCCAGATCGTGACGCGTGAGCCGGTCGGTCCGGTCGCCGCGTTCACGCCGTGGAATTTCCCTATCAATCAGGCGGTGCGCAAGGTATCGGCCGCGCTCGCGTCGGGTTGCTCGGTCGTGCTCAAAGGCCCCGAGGAAACGCCCGCAAGCTGCGCGGCGCTCGTGCAGGCATATGCCGATGCGGGCCTGCCCGCCGGCGTGCTGAATCTCGTCTTCGGCGTGCCCGCCGATGTCTCGAAGTATCTGATCGCGCATCCCGCGATCCGCAAGATTTCGTTCACCGGTTCGACGCCGGTCGGCAAGCTGCTTGCGTCGCTCGCGGGCGAGCACATGAAGCGCGTGACGATGGAACTAGGTGGCCACGCGCCGGCCATCGTGTTCAAAGACGCCGACATCCCCCGCGCCGCGAAGATGCTCGCATCGGCGAAATTCCGCAACGCGGGTCAGGTCTGCATCTCGCCGACGCGCTTTCTCGTCGAAGAATCCGCGTATGACGAGTTCGTGCAGCACTTCGTCGCCACCGCGAGCGCGGTGAAAGTGGGCAACGGTCTCGACGATGGCGTTCAGATGGGTCCGCTCGCGAACGGCCGCCGCCTCGAAGCGATGGAACGCCTCGTCGCCGATGCGCGCGAGCACGGCGCGAAGGTGTTGACGGGCGGCGAGCGCATCGGCCGCGAAGGCTACTTCTTCGCGCCGACCGTGCTGACCGATGTGCCGCTCTCCGCGCGCATCATGACCGAAGAGCCGTTTGGCCCGATCGCGCCGATCGCATCGTTCAAGTCGTATGACGAAGTGATCGCCGAGGCCAATCGCCTGCCTTATGGGCTTGCCGCTTACGCTTACACGAGCTCTGCGGCGACGTCAGCGGCGGTGTCGGACGATATCGAAAGCGGCATGCTCTCGATCAATCACCACGGCCTCGCATTGCCGGAGACGCCGTTCGGCGGGGTCAAGGATTCGGGCTACGGCTCGGAAGGCGGCAGTGAAGCGATGGAAGCGTATCTCGTCACGAAGTTCGTGACGGAGCATCGTTGATTCGCGAGTCGGTAGGTTAGTTGGACGGCGGCCCTTCGACGGGCCGCTTTCCTTGATGATCCGATAGTTCGGATGACGAATGAGCGCGGTATGAATCGTCATCGAACAAAGCTACAGGAGCCAGCAAGTGACGCAATCGAAACAACCCACGATCGCAATTCTCGGCGCAGGCAGCATGGGATCGGCCATTGGCCGTACCTTGACGCAAGGCGGTGCGCGCGTGCTGACATCGCTCGAAGGACGCAGCGCGGCGAGCGCAGCGCGTGCGCGCGAAGCCAGCATGGAAGATGCAAGCCTCGACGATCTCGTGGCGTGCGACTTCATTCTGTCGATCGTGCCGCCCTCGGTCGCTGTCGATACCGCGCAGCGCCTCGCTCCTCTGTTCGAACGCGCGAGCGCGCAGCCCGTCTACATCGACTGCAATGCGATCAATCCCGCTACCGTCGGCCAGATCGAGCGCGCGCTCGAACCGACGCGCACGCCGTTCGTCGATGCATCGATCATCGGTCAGCCATCGGCGCCGAAGTTCTACATGTCGGGACCGCATGCAAAGCGCACTCAGCTACTCGCCGATCACGGTCTCGTCGTGCGCGTGCTCGACGGCCCGAACGGCGCCGCATCCGCGCTCAAGATGTCGTATGCGGGCATCACGAAAGGGCTGACGGCGCTCGGCTCGGCGATGGCGCTCGCCGCGATGCGCAACGGCGCGGGCGATGCGCTTCTCAGCGAACTCGCGGCGAGCCAGCCCGCGCTTGCCGCGTGGCTCGCGGGCAATGTGCCGCGCATGCCGCCGAAGGCCTATCGCTGGGTCGCGGAGATGGAAGAGATCGCGGAGTTCGTCGGCGACGAGTTCGCGGAGCATCGCATCTACGAAGGCGCGGCCGGACTTTACGCGCGGCTTGCGAAAGACAAGGACGCGACGGACGCGCTCGAACGTTTCTTCAGCGAACGTCGTTAAGCGCGCGCGGCCGCGGTTTCCGTCATGTACTCGAAGAAGCGCGCCGCGCGCCGGTCGCCCGCATAGGCCGAATTGATGCGCACCCACGCACACGCCTCGCCGTTCGGGCGGTAATAGCTGCCCGGCGCGAGCGTGACGCCGAACTTCACGGCTTCGTCGACGAGCACGGATGAATCGTCGATGCCGGGCACTTTCGCCCATACGAAGTTGCCGCCGCTCGGCTCGTCGAACACGTCCCATCCATAGCCTTCGAGCGTTTGCACCGCGCTCGACAGCGAATCGCGCACGCGCTTGCGCAAGCGCTCCAGATACTTGCGATACGTGCCGCGCTCCAGCAGGCCCGCCGCGACGCTTTCGGCGAAGCGCGTGCCGCCGAGACTCGTCAGCACCTTTACGTCGACGAGATTCTTCACGAGCTCGCGATTCGCCGCGAGATAGCCGATGCGCAGCGACGACGACAAGGTCTTCGACAAGCCGCCCACATAGATCACGCGATCGAGCTGATCGAGCGATGCCAGCCGTTGCGTCGGCACGGCCTGGAAGTCGGCGTAGATATCGTCCTCGACGATGGAAAAGCCGTGCTGGGTCGCGAGTTGCAGCAGCTTGAACGCGACTTGCGGCGCGACGTTCGTCGCAGTCGGATTCTGGAACACGGTGTTGATGAAGAAGAGCTTCGGCTGATGCTGCTTCAGCAGTTCTTCCGCGACGTCGATATCGGGTCCGTTCGCGAGCCGCGGCACGCCGACGAGCCGCACGCCCTGCAGCTTCAGGAGCCCGAAGAGATTGTAGTAACCGGGATCCTCGACGAAGACCGTATCGCCCGGCTTCAGCATGTAGCGCACGACGAGATCGAGCGCCTGGCTCGCGCCGTTCGTGATCATCACGTTGGGAAGATCGGCGTCGATGCCGAGCGCGTTGATCCGCATCGTGACTTGCTGACGCAAATCGGTGTCGCCGTGGGGAATCGCGTAATCGATCACGCTCGATACGTCGGTGCGCGACGCCTGACGGATCGCCTGCGTCAGGCCGTCCACATCGCGCCATGCCTCGGGAATGAAGCCGCTCGACAACTTCAGCGTCTCGCCGGGATAGTTGAACTGCTGGAGGATCTGGTTCGATTCCTCTTCGGCCAGACGCGGATCGCAATTGCCCGCGTTGCTGTCGCGTTCATCGACGTGATTCGCCACATAGAACCCGGAGCCGTGCTTCGGCTGAACGAGCCCGCGCGACGCGAGACGGTCGTAAGCCTCGATCACCGGAAAGCGGCTGATGCGCTGCTCGGCGGCAAGCTGACGAATCGACGGCAGCTTCGCGCCCGCGAGCACGCGGCGCGAGCGGATCATCGCTTCGATCTGACTGACGATCTGTTCGGTCAGCGGCACGCCGGTGCCGCTGTCGATGTGAAGCGGAAGTGCATTCATGATGTCTGAAACTGTTCAGTGATTTGCTGTGAACAGTTCGAGTTCGCTGTTCGCCAGTGTCGTCTTGCCATTCGAACGCATCCGAAAACCCGCGTCAAGACTGGCCGAATGGCTAGCTAGAGTGTTTTTAAAGTGTCAGATCGATGCGAACTGTTCGGGCAATTCGGCTTAACAGTTTCGGTCAAACTGTTCACAAGTGTTCATTCAAGCTGTTCGCAATCGGTCGAATAATAGGATCAACGGCTGCTCTTGCATCTCTGTCGGGCGGCCTTTCAGTTACGCGATCTGAAGGAGCGGCATCATGCGTGAAATCCGGACTTTCGAACTCGACGGGCGCGATGCGCCTACGCGCTGGGTGATCGATCGGCCACAAACGCTGCGCGTGACGCGCGGGCAAATCTGGCTGACCATCGAAGGCGGCGCCGACGATTACTGGCTGGACGCGGGCGCGTCCGTCGAACTGAAGCCTTACACGACGATCTGGGTCAGCGGGACGACGGACGCCAGCTGGTTCTCGATGTCGTCCGATTCGACGCGGGCGGGCGCGCGTCGCCTGAGGGAGATGGTGCGCGCGTTGTTCGCCCGCCGGACGACGTGGCCGCGCATCGCGATCTCCAAAGCGTAGGGAGCCAAAGAAGGGCGAAAAAAAACCCGGCCGTGGCCGGGTCCAATGTTCCCGCGCTCTTTCGAGCGCGGTCACCTGCAAAACTGCTTGAGCCTTTTACGCCGCGAGCAGCGAGCGCAGCACGAACGGCAGAATTCCGCCGTGCTTGTAGTAGTCGACTTCGATCGGCGTATCGATACGCAGCAGCACCTGCACGCGATCGTCCTTGCCGTCCTTGCGATGGATCACGAGCGTGACTTCCTGTTGCGGCTTGAAGTCGTCGCCGAGACCTTCGATGTCGTACGTCTCTTCGCCGGTGATGTTCAGCGACTGCACGCTGTCCGAGCCCTTGAACTGCAGCGGCAGCACGCCCATGCCGACGAGGTTCGAGCGATGGATACGCTCGAAGCTGCGCGCGACCACGGCCTTTACGCCGAGCAGTTGCGTGCCTTTCGCCGCCCAGTCGCGCGACGAACCCGTGCCGTACTCTTCGCCCGCGAACACGATGGTCGGCGTATTGGCGGCGATGTACTTCATCGCTGCGTCGTAGATGGACAGTTGCTCGCCGCTCGGCTGATGAATCGTCAGGCCGCCCTCGACGCGCGTGCCGTCGGCCTTCGCCGGGATCATCAAATTCTTGATGCGGACGTTCGCGAAGGTGCCGCGCATCATCACGTCGTGATTGCCGCGACGCGAGCCGTAGCTGTTGAAGTCGGCCTTCTGCACGCCGTTCGCCTTCAGCCACACGCCCGCCGGCGAGGTTTCCTTGATCGAACCCGCCGGGCTGATGTGGTCGGTCGTCACGGAATCGCCGAAGATGCCGAGCGCGCGCGCGCCCTTGACCGCGGGAATCGAATCGGCTGGCTTCATCGAGAATTCGCTGCCGAAGAACGGCGGCTCGGCGATGTACGTCGACTTCGGCCAGTCATAGACCTGGCCGCTTTCGCCCGCGATCTTGCTCCACAGGTCGCCTTCCTTCGTGAGCTGAGAGTAGTTCTCGCGGAACGCCTTCGCGTCGAGCGCGAACTTGAGCAGCGCATGAACTTCGTCGCTCGTCGGCCAGATGTCGCCGAGATAGATGTCGCGGCCGTCCGTGCCCTTGCCGACCGGCTCGGTCATCAGATCGCGCGTGATGTTGCCAGCGATCGCGTAGGCGACGACCAGCGGCGGCGAGGCCAGGAAGTTCGCGCGGATGTTCGGGTGAATGCGCGCCTCGAAGTTGCGGTTGCCCGACAGCACGGCTGCGGCGACGACGTCGTTCTTCGTGATGGCATCGTTCAGTTCGGGCGTCAGATCGCCCGCATTGCCGATACACGTCGTGCAACCGTACGCGGCGAGCGTGAAGCCGAGCTTGTCGAGATAGGGCAGGAGGCCCGTCTTCGTCAGATATTCGGTGACGATGCGGGATCCCGGCGCGAGCGACGTCTTGATGTGCGGCGCGACCGTCAGACCCGCTTCGACGGCCTTCTTCGCCAGCAAGCCGGCGGCGAGCAGCACGCTCGGGTTCGACGTGTTCGTGCACGACGTGATCGCGGCGATCAGCACGTCGCCGTTCTTGAGATTCACGCCGTCGGCCGTCGTGTAGTTCGCTTCGAGCTCGGCGGCCTTCTTGTTGAAGCCGTTTTCGCCCACCGGCTTCGAGAACAGGTCGATGAACGTGCTCTTCACATTGCCGATTTCGATGCGGTCTTGCGGACGCTTCGGACCAGCCAGCGACGGCGCGACCGTGCCCAGATCGAGCGTGAGCGTCTTGGTGTAGTCGATTTCGCCGGCCTTCGGCACGCCCCACAGCTTCTGCGCCTTGAAATACTGCTCGAACGCGGCGATTTCGGCGTCGGTGCGGCCCGTGCCCTTGAAGTAGTCGATGGTCTTTTCATCGACGGGGAAGAAGCCCATGGTCGCGCCGTACTCGGGCGCCATGTTGCCGATGGTCGCGCGATCCGGCACGCCGATCGACGCCGTGCCTTCGCCGAAGAACTCGACGAACTTGCCGACGACCTTCTCCTTGCGCAGCATTTCGGTGATGGTCAGCACGAGGTCGGTCGCCGTGCAGCCTTCGCGCAGCTTGCCCTTCAGCTCCACGCCGACGACGTCCGGCGTCAGGAAATACACCGGCTGGCCGAGCATGCCCGCTTCCGCTTCGATGCCGCCCACGCCCCAGCCGACCACGCCGATGCCGTTGATCATCGTCGTGTGCGAGTCGGTGCCGACGAGCGTGTCCGGATAGTAGACGCCGTCCTTCTGATGCACGCCGCGCGCGAGGTATTCGAGGTTCACCTGGTGCACGATACCGATGCCGGGCGGCACGACCTTGAACGTGTCGAACGCCTGCATGCCCCACTTCATGAACTGGTAGCGCTCGTTGTTGCGCTGAAATTCCAGCTTCATGTTCAGATCGAGCGCGTTCGGCTCGCGGAAGTGATCGATCTGCACCGAGTGATCGACGACGAGATCCACCGGTACGAGCGGCTCGATCGCTTTCGGATCCTTGCCCGCGCGCTTCGCGACGCCGCGCATCGCGGCGATGTCGGCGAGCAGCGGCACGCCGGTGAAGTCCTGCAGCACGACACGCGCGACGACGAACGGAATTTCATCGACGCGAGCGGCATTCGGCTTCCAGTTCGCAAGCTGTTCGATGTGTTCTTCGGAAATCTTCTTGCCGTCGTAGTTGCGCAGCACCGATTCGAGCACCAGACGAATCGAAACCGGCAGACGCTGAATCTTGACCTTCAGCGCGTCGCCGAGTTGCGGCAGCGAGTAGAACTTGCCTTTGCCGGAACCGCTGTCGAATTCCTTGAGCGTGTTGTGGAGATTGTGGGCCATGGTTATTTTCCTTGGACTAAGACGAGGAAATTGCGCTGCTTAAATCACGTACAGATCGACATATTCATTGACCGGCATCGCTTCGAGCGTTGCCTGATCGAGCGATACCGCGAGGATCGCTTGCTGCTGCTTCTGCGGGAAACGGCGCGCCAGATTCGTCCTGAACTTCTCGACGAGCAGCGGTATGCCGTCCGCGCGACGACGCTTGTGACCGATCGGATAGTCCACTTCGACTTCGGCGAGCTTCGATCCGTCGTTGAATTCGACGGTCAATGCATTCGGGATCGAGCGCTTGTCCGGATCGAAATAGTCCTTCGTGAACTGCGGGTCTTCCACGCATTCCATCTTCGCGCGCAGCACGTCGATGCGCGGGTCCTGCGCGACGGAATCTTCGTAATCGGCCGCGGTGAGGCGGCCGTGAATCAGCGGCACCGCGACCATGTACTGAATGCAGTGATCGCGGTCCGCGGGGTTGTCGAGCGGCCCCTTCTTGTCGATGATGCGCAGCGCGGCTTCGTGCGTGCGAATCGTGATCTTGCGGATGTCATCGACGGATTTGCCGGCTTGCTCGAGTTCGCCGTGCAGCGTCATTGCCGCTTCGACGGCCGTTTGCGCATGGAATTCCGCGGGAAACGAAATTTTGAACAGCACGTTCTCCATCACATACGAGCCGTACGGACGCTGGAACGCGAACGCGTTGCCCTTGAAGAGCACGTCGTAAAAGCCCCATGTTTCAGCGGTCAAAACCGACGGATAACCCATCTCGCCGGTCTTCGCGATCAGCGCGAGGCGCACGGCGCGCGAGGTTGCATCGCCCGCTGCCCACGACTTGCGCGAGCCCGTGTTCGGCGCGTGGCGATACGTGCGCAACGCGTGACCATCGACGAAGGCGAGCGACACCGCGTTGACGAGTTCGTCGCGCGTGAGGCCGATCATCTGCCCGACGACCGCGGTGGAGGCCGCCTTGACGAGCAAAACGTGATCGAGACCGACCTTGTTGAACGAATTCTCGAGCGCGATGCAGCCTTGAATTTCGTGCGCCTTGACCATCGCGATCAAAACGTCTTTCATGACGAGCGGCTTCTTGCCTGACGCGATCGCGTTGCGCGAAAGCCAGTCCGCCGTGGCGAGGATGCCGCCGAGGTTATCCGACGGATGACCCCATTCGGCGGCGAGCCACGTATCGTTGAAATCGAGCCAGCGGATCATTGCGCCGATGTTGAAGGCGGCCTGAACCGGGTCGAGTTGAAACCGGGTGCCTGGCACCTTCGCACCGTTGGGGACGATCGTGCCCGGCACGATCGGTCCCAGCAGCTTGGTGCAGGCGGGGTACGAAAGGGCTTCGAGTCCGCAGCCGAGCGTGTCGATCAGGCAGTTGCGCGCCGTTTCGAGCGCAAGCGTGCTGTCGACACTGTAGTCGAGCACGTAGTCGACTATTTCGACGAGTACCTTGTCCGGCTCGGGCCGGACATTGGAAATCGGTGCGGACATCGAGGGATTCCTGATTTAAGTGCCGAGCTAACTTACTCCGCGTTCTTGATCAGCGCGTTCGATTGGGTCGGCGCTGCGCCGCCCGCTGCCATTTCGGGCGTCATGCACTCGTCGGCGAGGCGCGACGAGTCCTTGTCCGAGAACAGCATTGCTTTGGTCGGGATCACGACGAGATCCATGCCCGATGCCGAATCGTGGAAACGATCCGCACCGGTCGTCGTGTCCTGACGCGGCAGCTTGTAATCCTTCTTGGCCCAGTTCACGGTGACGATTGCGTCACGCTTCATGTCGCCTTTCAGGTAGAAAGCGTTGCCGTCCTTGCACGACCACTTCACTGCACCTTCGGGAATCGGATCAACCTTGGCCGCCGCGGCCGCTTCGGCCTTGGGACTGCGCTTGATCAGGCGGCGCGCCGGAGCGGGACGCTTGGCCGTGGTTTTGGCCTTGCTTGCATCGGTCGCGGTCGCAGCGAAGGCGTCGGCGCTGACGAAGACGCTCGTCGTAGCCAGCGTGCCGGCGATTGCAGCGATCAGAAGTTTGTTCATCGAAAAAAACCTTTCAAAAACATTGGGGTTGGATGGCGTTTGCCGCGCGGGGTGGATTTCCTCATCGTGAAATCCGATCGCGCAGTCCGCTATTTTCGCTTATTTATCGGGACGAACTTCAAATTCTCCGGACCGGTGTAATTCGCGCTCGGCCGGATGATCTTGTTGTCGATGCGTTGCTCGATGATGTGCGCGCTCCATCC